>CAJTVL010000001.1 GCA_910579425.1 uncultured Lachnospiraceae bacterium
TTTTTGCCGGATTACGGGCTCATTTCTATAGTCCGACAAATTGGGAAACTTTTAATAGAAATATTTTGATTTTTCTTGACATAAAAATATGTTGTTGCCTGTAAAGGTTGAAGAACAGGAGTTAAGCGAATATCCTTGCATTATGGAGAACTGACGGAATGATCAAGTATTATGACATAGGATTAAATTTATTCTGCAAGCAGTTCCGGGATTCGGAAAGAATAATCCAGGAGGCAGAGGAGAGCGGAGTTTGCTGTATTTTAACAGGAACTGATCCAAAGGAAAATAAAAAGATCACTGAGTTTGTAAAAAAACATCATGCCTACGGTACAGCGGGAATCCATCCCCACAATGCAGACCGGGCGAGGCAGGAGGATTTTGTTTCCATGGAGCAGATTCTTTCCGAAAATGGGAAGATAGTGGCCGTGGGGGAATGCGGTCTTGATTATGACAGAATGTTTTCTACCAGGGAAAATCAGATTAGATGTCTGGAGAAGCATATCGTCCTGGCGGAAAAGCTGGGGAAGCCCTTGTTTCTCCATGAACGCAGCGCCGCAGGTGATTTTATTTCAAGATTTAAAAAGCATCCGGACATTTGCAAAAAATCGGTGGTGCATTGCTTTACAGGAAATAAACAGACGCTGGACAAATATCTTTCCATGGGATTTCATATCGGTATCACCGGCTGGATCTGCGACGAGCGGCGCGCCGGAGAACTTAGGGAGGCCGTGCGCATGATTCCTCTTGACCGGATTCTTGTGGAAACGGATGCCCCCTATTTAACGCCAAGGAATGTCAAGGGGCTTGACCGGATCAATGTTCCGCAGAATATTGTCTATGTTGTCAGGGAGTTGGCAAAATATATGAGGGTATCGGAAGAAGAACTGATGGAACATGCAAGGAGGAATACGGAAAGGGTGTTTCAGATTTGAGACAATTATAGGTTCTGGGGTGACTGTAAGGGTGACTAAAAAGTGACTGAAAAGGTGATTGAAAACTAGAGCAAGTACCGCTTACCCCTCATCACCCCAGAACCTCATTATTGCCGTACTTTAAATAACGTATCATCATGGTTTCAAGAGTCATCCTGTAGTTGATATAAGAAAAGACATTCCCCTCTTTATCCGTATAGTGAATAAACAGATTGTGGCGGTTTTCTTCCTGCAGATCAGGAAGATCCCAAAGCTTCAGAGTGGAGCCGTCGCCATAGCTTAGAACAACGGGTTCTCCGTCGGGTGTCTTTTTGCTTTCCCGGCCGGATTTGCCCATAGCAATGTAGGTGTAAATACCATACATATTTTTCCCTGATATTTTATAAGAACAGCCGTCTGCCATGGCGGTAAGGCTTTCATGCTGATAGGCATAAGTCGTACTGTTTGAAAGGTCGCTTACAAAAGCCAGGAATCGTCTGTTGCAGTTCATCAGAAAGATAACAGAGATAAGCATTGCTAATGCAGATAAAGGCAGCAATGTGATAATAGCTGTCAAAGGGATGTCGAAAGGCGGTTTTGTATCTTTCTTTGTTATGCTGTCATAGAGACCGTTCATATTAACCTCCATGCCGCGTTTTTGCAGCAACATAAATCCTTGCGAGATGATTCAGATATGTTTAAGATATAAGTTTATTATAAACTGTTTTTAATAAAAGTACAATTCCATTTCTGCGTATTTTGGCCTGTAAAAGTCTATTCAATTGTTTCGCCTGGCTCGTTGCGGAAATGGCTTGGCGATACGCCGTACTGTGCCTTAAAGGAACGAGAGAAGTTAAAGGCGTTCTCATATCCTACCCGTGACGCGATTTGCTGTATGGTCAGGGAGGGATCCTTCAAAAGTTCCAGGGCATGTTCCATGCGCAGCATGAGAAGATACTGTTGGAAGGGCATATGAAAACTCTTGTGAAATGATTTACTCAGATAGGAATAGCTCAGGAAGAAGCGGTCTGCCAGGCTGGCGAGAGTGAGATCTTCCATATAATGAGTATCCACATATTTTTTCACCATATCCATAGTTCCCGGGCAGTGTGTGGGAGAGGCAGTGGATCGGGCATACTTCTCAAGCGCCTTGCGGAAGTGATCCTCCAAATCCTCAAAGCGGGAGAGGTCAAAAAGGGAAGGCGCTTCATATCCCGGATATATAGAGCCGCTGTCCGAAAAGGCAATACTCAGCAGCTCATTAAAATAGCCGTAAAACCGCAGCAGCGCAGGAAGGGAGAGCCTTTCGATTTCCCGGGAAAAGGCGGCGCGCTGCATCTGGTTGGAGATCAGGGCAGGCGTTTTGATGAACTGGGTCATTAAGTGCTTTAGCTTTGGGGGAAATTCCTGCCTGCCGGAAGCGTCAGCTTCCGTAAAGAGCCGTCCATATCCATGAAAGAGGCGCAGGCATAAAAGTTCCTGTGCCCTGTTCAGGAGCCGGGCCGCCTGGGTGGTGGATGCGCAGTCTGTCAGGCTGGCGGCACAATTGTCCTTTTGGGAAAGCACAAAGGAAGAAAGGGTTTTGCCGAGGGCTTTTCGATCACACGCATCACAGAGGATCACGATTTTTTCATTGGCAAACGGGCTGCCAAGGAGCCGGTCAAAGGAATCGTAGAGCAAATTAATGAGCCGGATCTGAGACTCACGGGGCCAGGGGGATGCAGATACCAGGAGGGCGGCGCAGCAGCTTTCTCCTATTCTGGCATTTTCAAGGCCGGTGAGCAGGAAAGGTGACGGGGCGTCTTCTGTGCCCAGGCAGGACAATTCCTGGAAGATACTGGCCGAAAGCTGAAAAAGCGTTTTGCGGAGAAGTTCAGGGTTCTGGGAATGTCCGTTCAGATCGTCGATTACGGCAGAAAGAACCTTGGAGAGATCTTCCGAGAGGACTGGTTTGAGAAGATAATCCACAGCCCCATTTTGGAAAGCCCCTTTCACATAATGAAAATCATCATAACCGCTCAAAACTATGAAAGCTACCGGATGCAGCTTTTTGCTCAGGGCATGGATGAGAGAGATTCCGTCCATACCCCCCATTTTTATATCCGTAAATACAATCTGGGGCTTAAAGCTGCCACAGAGTATCAGGGCATCTTCCCCGCTCTGACAGGTACATATCTTTCCTATATCAGGGTTCTTTTGCTGCAGAAGCTGGCTTTTTAATCCCTCACAGATATAATATTCGTCATCTACGATCAATACATTATACATATTTCCCTGCCTTTCTGATCCGGATTTATGGGAATCAGGATTGTAACGGTGGTGCCATGATGCTCTCTGCTCAGAATGGACAGAGATGCCTGGTCCCCATAAAAGAGCTTCAGGCGTTTATAGATATTTTTCAGTCCGATGAAGGTACTCCTTGCGGAGACCGGCTGGTCATTTTCGGCGGGATCCTCCATGTATTCCTTTACCCATTCCAGACGCTGCGGACTCATGCCTTCTCCGTCATCACTGATCTCTATGGAGACAAAGGCTTCGTCCTGCCAGGCAGCCAGGTGTATATGAAGGGAAGTGTCCGGGCGCAGCAGGCCATGGAGGATGGCGTTT
Source organism: uncultured Lachnospiraceae bacterium (assembly GCA_910579425.1). Classification (GTDB taxonomy): domain Bacteria; phylum Bacillota; class Clostridia; order Lachnospirales; family Lachnospiraceae; genus Suilimivivens. The sequence goes on from CAJTVL010000001.1 coordinate 3,519, forward strand.
TCCAGGATGGGCTGGAGCAGAAATTTGATGATTGAGAATTCCTTCAGTTCTTGAGGCACGTCTATAGAAAGATGAAGCCGGTCAAAATAACGGATGTTGTATACATTGATCAGGGATACGGCATTGCGCAGTTCCGTTTCCATGGTGGCGTATACCCCGTCATTCTTAATCGTATAGCGCAAAAGCTGTCCAAAGGAAGCGATGGATTCTGCCAGAGCTCCCTGGCCGCTCTGGGCGGCATATCCGGAAAAGATATTGAGAGTATTGTAGATAAAATGGGGATTGATCTGATACTGGAGGGCCCTTAGCTGGGCCTGGGTCTGTGCAGTCTGCCTGCGCACATTTTCGGAGATCAGGGAGGAGATCTTCTCCAGCAGGATATTATAGCGGTGCGCGATCATCCCGATCTCATCCGTGCGGGTTTCCGGTATCTTTTCCTGGAAGCCGTGTGCAATGATGGCATCCATCAGGTTAAGGTCACGATGAAGCTGGTCGAAGGAGCTGCGGATGAATAGGGTCAGTACCACAAACTGTAGAAGGGCAAAAGAAGCCAGTATGAGGGAAAGCCCCAGCGCAGGAAGCGGATAGTCATAGGGAGGGATGGTACTGCTGTGAATGGACACAATATTAAAGTGCTCCAGAGGGGCGCAAATATGATGCTGTCCGTCCAGATCCACATATGAAATTTCCGACTGCTGTGTCAGGGAGAGAAGTTCTTCTATATTATTGGCAGGACATTTGCCATAGCCCTTCTCAGAATCAGGAAACCATACGTAATGATTTTGTTCCTGGGAGTGGGCAAGCAGAGGAGAAAAGACCTGCCAGGGCGAACATTCAAACAAGATATAACCCAGGCAGCCTCCGAAAATATTTTCTTCTATCCGGCAGATCAGGATGAGAATCTCCGGCTCCGCAGTAGCGGCGGGATAGCCACATACGCTGCGGAAAGCTTCTGTTTCTGCCTGGGCTAAGAAATACAGTCCGTTTCCCTCATTCGACTCCACGAAATCCTGAAAAAAGGGCAGACCTTTCAGCCTGTCCATCCGATAGAGATAATTTCCCTCTATGGGAAGGGTGGACGGGGTATAGATACTGGCAGAATTGATTCCCAGATCCCGGTATTTTAGAGAATAGCGGATGGAGGCAATGACATCGCCAAGCACCTTTTCGGACCAGACAGGATACCGGAGCAGATCGGTCCGCTGCATCCGGCCCACGTAACTGATCAGGGATTCGCTGTAGGCCAGATCGGTAACAAGCTGAGATATGGAACTGAGTGTAGCGTCCACATTGTTTGCGGCCTGTCCTATCGTTGTTATCTGTTCGTATATAAGCTGGGAGTGGAATTCGTCGGCCTGTCTGCGGTAAAGATAGAAAGAGAAGAGCAGGCTGGGTATCGTCAGACAGACCAGGGACAGGAGACATATTTTATGAACCAGGGTCATGTTGGAAAATATCTTCATTCGTTTCCTCTCATTCTGCCGTCTCAGGCAATTTTCAGATAAGCAGGAGTTTTACGCTTATCGCATTGGAAGATCGTCCGTTAGGACTGATGGGCAAAGTGTATCAAATATCCATCATTGTGCCCATTATCATAATATGTTATTACGGATGCATCAAGGAAAAAAGGGGTTTTTGTGACAGATGGGAGCAATATAGACAAAAAATGATAGAGATTGGCAAACGGTGATATGTAGGTTGCTAAAATACGATGCTATAATCGAAGCATCAAAAAACGATGCCCCTCTTATAGGGGGACGCCAGTGAGAAAAGGTGGGGTGTTTACATTGCAACGTAAAAAGGAAAAAGTAAAGATTCATTATTCCAAAAAAGAAAATTTGCAGGGATTTTTGTTCATCCTGCCAGCTATGATTCCGCTGTTGGTATTCTGGATCCTGCCGGTGCTTCTTTCAGGAGCGCTGAGCTTCACGGACTGGGATATGATGTCTGAGGAGATTGGATTCCGGGGGCTGAAAAATTACACCAGCCTGCTGGGCGACCAGAAATTTATGGAGGCTATGAAAAATACACTGGTCTTTGCCGTGGGCAGCACGGTTCCCACGATTGTCTTTGGAATGCTGATCGCTCTTGCTATGGACGGAGCCAGGAAAGGGACAAATATATACCGAACGATCATCTTTGCTCCATATATCACGCCTATGGTGGCGGTAAGCGTGGTGTGGTCCTGGATCTTTGAACCCCGTGTAGGTATTCTGAATTTGCTTATGAGGATTTTGGGACTGCCGGAATCCCAATGGCTGCAGAGCAGCAAGACGGCCATGATCAGCGTACTGATCGTGACAATCTGGAAATCCTTAGGATGGACCATGATATTTTATATGGAAGCGATACGGAAGGTACCGCAGAGCCTGTTGGAAGCGGCGGATATGGATGGAGCCAACGGTTTCTGGAAGTTTTTGAAGATCACTTTACCTATGATTTCGCCTACTACGTTTTTCCTGGTAATTATGTCTACCATCAGTTCCCTGCAGGCATATGATCAGATCCAGATCTTGACTCAGGGCGGGCCCGCAGGCGCTACCCGTACTTTGCTCTACTTTTATTATCAGGAGGCGTTCCGCAATTTCGATACAGGTAAGGCCTCGGCAGTGGCATTGGTGCTGGTATTTATAACGGTGATATTATCCCTGATAGAAACAGAGATTTCCAAAAAGACAGTCTTTTATAATTAAGGGGGAACAGATCGTGAAAAGACAAAAAGGAGTAAAAGATTTCCTCGTACATATTGTTCTTGCGCTGGTGAGCCTGATCCTGGCCTTTCCTTTCCTTTGGATGTTCACCAATTCCATTAAGACAAAGGACGAGATCTGGGCAATGCCGCCCAAGCTGCTTCCGGCAGTGGCGCAATGGATCAACTATTCGGATGCGCTGGCGGACGGTACCTTTCTGATGTATATGTGGAACAGCGCTTATACAGCGCTGATCATTACAGTGATAGTGTTGGTGAACTCAGCTATGTTCGCCTATGCACTGACGAATATCAGGTTCCGGGGAAAAACCTTGCTGATCACCCTGATCATGGTGACTTATATCATGCCGGCTTCCACGACCTATCTGCCCTCTTATGTAATCCTGTCCAAGATAGGCATGATCAACACACATATGGGGTATATCCTGTCAAGCTGTGCCAGCATATTCAATATCTTTTTCCTGCGCACTACCTTTGCACAAATTTCGCCGGGTATCGTGGAAGCGGCACGGATTGACGGAGCGGGGCACTGGAAGATTCTATGGTGGGTTTTAGCTCCTATGTCCACCTCTTCCTTCATGACATTGGGGCTGTTATCCTTCCTGGGGTGTTATAACAGCTATCTGTGGCCGTCTCTGATCCTGCGGAAGAAGGAAAAATACCTGATAAGCATGGGGCTGCAGGCATTCTTTACAGCGGAGGGGGCCTATGGTATGAAATGGGGGGCGATTATGGCTGCCTGCTGTGTCATTATATTTCCGTTGTTGTTATTGTTCCTTTTCGGCCAGCGGTGGATTCTGAACGGGATTACCGGTGACTCAGCAGTGAAGGAATGAGCATAATTAAGAGCCGCCTTGCAGCGGCAGAAAGAGAGGAGAAAATGAGAAAGAGAAAAGTTGCATCGATGTTGGCGGCTGCAATGATGGTTTCGTCATTAGTTGCCTGCGGAGGAAACGGGGAAGGCAGCGCTTCCGCATCTTCCGGGGAAGCTTTGTCAGAGACGGATGAGACGGGACAGGCAAAGGCTCCCGCACAGGAACAGGCTTCTTCACAGGAGGCAGTGGAGATCGAATTCTGGTATGGCCTGGGAGGAGAACAGGCGGAGATACTGGAAGGGATCATTTCCAATTATAATGCTTCACAGAATGAAGTGATTGTCAGAGGCGTTTCCCAGTCCAGTTATGTTGAGACCGCAAAAATGGTGCAGGCTGCCATCGCATCCGGTGAGGTACCCGCCTGTTATCTGGCAGATCATCATACCACCACTAATTTTGCCAAGAAGGGACAGGTTGAGTATCTGGATGATTTTATCGCTGCAGATCCTGACTTTAATAAAGAAGACATTATTGATTCCTTCCTGGATTATCTGAGGGATGAAGACGGGCATATCTATGGACTTCCTTCTTGGGGAACAACACAGGTGGTCTATTACCGAAAGGATATGTTCGAGGAAGTGGGGCTGGATCCGGATGAGGTGTTTGCCACCTGGCAGAACGTAGCTGAGGCATCCCGCAAGCTTCAGGAGTATTATAAGGATGTGCCTGGATTTTATGGCTTTGAGCCCATGTATGGTATAGACTGTTTGAACGATATGGCATACAGCAACGGCGCTTCTATTCTGAGTGAGGATCAAAAGACAGTCACCTTTAACAGCGATGAATTTGTGGAGGCATGGGAGGCCGCCCGGGGATGGATTAACGACGAGAAGATCATGGGGATCCATTTCGGAGGAGAAGGATGGGAGTACTGGTATAAAACCATTGATGATGTGATGCAGGGCCGTGCCGGCGGATATGTGGGTTCCAGCGGAGACCAGGGAGATCTGGATTTCAGCATCATTGCAGCACATATACAGCCGGGGTTTAATGATCATGGGCCATCCCCTTATGTGGATCCTATCTCTATGGCGATTGTGGCGAAGGCATCAGAAGAAGAAAAACAGGCGGCATTTAAGTGGCTCACCTATATGAACAAGGTGGGAACCAGAGATTATGCCATGGCAACAGGTTACGTGCCGGTGCGCAGCTCCGTGAAGGAGGATGAGGTATATAAGGCATTCCTGGAAGAAAATCCCCAGGCTTTGGTACCCATTGAGCAGGCAGAAATAGGAAGGAAGCAGTTCTTTGACTTTACCGGTGGTAAAATCAGCGATGCCTTGGGAGATGCGGGAGATCTGGTAGAGATCGAGAACGTACCTGCTAGGGAAGCGCTGGACGAGGCGGCCGCTATTGCACAGCAAGGACTGGATGAGTACTGGGCTGAGCAGGATGGACAATAGCAGGGAGATGATTTGCCCCCGCTGAGGCTGTCATTTTAAGAGATTGATAGCAAATGCTGTCTCGCAGAGCGTGACAGTGTTTGCTATTTCACGATTTGCAGATGAAAAAGGAAAGGAAAAATTGTGATATGACAGGTCAGGAAGAGCGTATAGACCGTCAGACGATATTTCTGGGGATCGTATGCTGGATTACCTATTTTTCCCTCTATTTGGGGCGGCTTAATTTTTCTGCCAGCATGAGTGAGATGGTTCATTTGGGAATCTGGGGGAAAGGGCAGTTGGGGAGCGTGGCGGCAGTGTTTTATCTTGCCTATGGGCTGGGGCAACTGCCAAGCGGTCTTCTGGGAGACCGCCTGCCGCCCGGAAAGCTGGTGTTCCTGGGTCTACTGGGAACTGCATTGGCTAATAGTCTGTTCCCCGCCATGGGCAGTGTGGCGGGAATGCAGGCTGTCTGGTTTGCAAACGGATTGTTGCAGGCTCTGATCTGGCCGCCCATGGTTCGGCTGGTCACGGATATGACCAGGGGAAAGGCTTCTGTGAACATTATTCTGCTTTTATCCTTCAGCAGTCCCGCAGGTATGCTGTGTGCCTATCTGGCCAGTGCCTTTCTGTTAAGAACCGCAAGCTGGGAACATTGCTTCTGGGGAGCGGGCATATGGCTTGCAGGCATCGCGCTATTGTGGATTGTCTCAATCAGAAAGCTGGAGAGAGGACATGGCGGGAAAGCAGAGGAACAAAGTATCCCGAACGCTGCAAAAGAGATATGCGGAAAGAAGGCGGAAGTCGTGCAGAGGAAAGCAGCCCTTTCTGTGAGCGGCTTTTTTTCCACCGGTCTGCTTTGGCTCACTGGTGCTGCTTTTATTCATGGTATCTTAAAGGACGGTTTGACCACATGGATCCCTACTTATTTGACGGAACAATTTTCAATCCAGCCTTTTTTATCCGTCATGCTCACTACCTTTTTGCCGGTGGTTAATCTGTCGGGGGTCTATATCGCGGAACTTGGGAACCGGCGCATTTTTCGTAATGAGGCCGCCGCCGGGGCGGGATTTTATCTTGTGTCTCTGGCAGGGTTAGTGGGTATGATGCTGCCTGTGGGAGATTTGCTTTATGGGACAGTGGCTCTTTTTGCAATAGTAACCAGCATGATGACGGCGGTGAACACCCTGCTGATCAGTCTTCTGCCTCTGCATTTTCAGAAGGAGGGCAGAGTGGCAACGATCTCGGGAGGATTGAACGCAATTACCTATGTAGGCAGTGCCGCAGCCAGCGCGCTGTTCGGCTACACAACGGAACATGCAGGCTGGGGCGGTACACAATTGATCTGGTGTCTGTGCGGGGCGGCGGGGATGATTTTTTGCCTTGCGGCAGTGCGGCGATGGGGCAGGCACAGAAAAGATATTTATGAGGAAAATCAGAAATAAGAGAAAGAGAGGCGGGCAATGGGGTGCGTAAAAGCGTATCTTGTTGTCCTGACAAAACGGAGGTATGGAAATGAAAACGGTTCTGGAATATTTTGATATTTATCCCAAGGTGTTATGTACGGAAAGGGAAGTTACGGTGACGATACAGCCTATGGGAGAGCATGTGGCATTTGACAGGGGGGCGGATTACCAGGTGAAGCTGGTTCCCATGAACGCCACCCTGATCAATTTGCCGGGAGAGCAGTATGAGAGGATCCCGGCGAAGCCGGAAGAGGGGAAATTGAAGTTTACCTGCTGCCTGAAAAAGGAAGGGCAGTATGCTCTATTGTTGCAGAAGAAAGAAGAAAACTGGAAGGATTGCTGCGAACTGCGTCTCTATGCCCTATGCCCTGACTTTTTTAAACTCCGGCCCTACAGAGGAGATATGCATTGCCATACCTGCCGCTCCGACGGTAAGGAAGGGCCTGCCATTGTGGCGGCGAATTACAGGAAAGCCGGCTTTGACTTTTTATCTATCACAGATCACGGACAGTATGAGCCGTCTCTGGAGGCGATCCGCGCCTATGCGGAGATCCCCATGAGTTTTTGTCTGTTCCCGGGGGAGGAGGTACATCCGCCGAAGAATAACTGTCATACCGTTCATTTTGGGGGAGCTTACAGTGTAAACGAGATCTTCCGCAGGGATCCGGAAGGATATGAGCGGGAGGTGGATGAGCTGGCAGAGGCCCTGCACGTGCCGGAAGGGCTTAATGCCAGGGAATATGCCTCTCTGGTGTGGGTATATCAGCAGATCAGGAAAGCAGGAGGCCTGGCGATTATGGCTCACCCTTGCTGGATTCAGGAGGAGGCCTACCATATCTCCAGGGCTATGTATCGTTATCTTCTCGCAACCCATCCTTTTGACGCCCTGGAGCTGACCTGCGGACAGTCTCTGGAGGAAAACCAGCAGCAGATCAGCCTGTGGCAGCAAATGAGGGAGGAAGGGAACGTGGTGCCGGTGGTGGGCAGCAGTGATTCCCACGGGACGGTAAATTCTCAGTGGTTTGGCCTGTCCAAGATGATTGTACTCAGCGAGGAATGCAGCAAGGATGCCATTATGGAGGCAGTGAAATCCCGACAGGTGGTGGTATTGGAGCAATACCATGGGGAGGCTCTTCCCAGGGTATACGGAGAAAATCGAGCTCTGGAATTCGTGTTGTTTTTGCTTACGGAATTTATGCCGTTACATGACGAACTGTGTTTTGAGGAAGGGCGGCTGATGAAAGCGTATGCCTGCGGCGACCGGCAGGCAGGAGAAGAGCTGCGTCGGATCGGCAAGCGCACGGAGGCGCTGTTTGAAAAATATTGGGCATAGAGAAGAGTAATTTATGGACACTGTTGCCGTGACGGGGGAGATGCGATTTGGTAACCGCAAAAGAGATTGATATTGTGCGCTCTATGGAATATAATAGGAGAGTAAAGACGAGGCGTAATTGTCAGGAGTGAGTTTGATGGCGGAAAACCCAAATATTGAATATAGAGAATCATGGAAGGATGAATATCTCAAATGGATATGCGGTTAAACAACAGTTAAGGGGAAATGCATTTACGAATTTTCTCATGGCAAAGACCGGGATGAAGTGGGATGCGGCAACTGTGTCCAATATCTCTGTTTTGGATTTGTATAAGGAGGGCTTTGATATTTTTAAGAGAGAAGCGCTTCGCAGTGGTCGCATGTCAAAAGAAGATTTGGACATTTCAAACGAAGAATTGTTGGAAAAACTGGATTTAGTTGCAGACGGCAAATTGAAACGTGCCGGAGCGTTATGCTTTTACAGGTATCCTGAAAAAGTGATTGGAGGATGCTATGTGAAAATCGGGAAATTGTCCCGGTTCAGATCCGTATAGAAGAGGATGTTATGTTCGTCAGCAACTGTAGCATGCTTCCTTTTGGGTGGACAGCAAAAACTCTTTTAGGCTCTCATACTTCAAAGCCTTATAATCCGGATATTGCCAGAGTGTTCTATCGTGCAGGATATATTGAGAGCTGGGGACGTGGGATTCAAAAAATTTGCGATGCCTGCAAAAAATTAGGCGCTGAAGAACCGGAATATATTGTCAAAAAAAGATTAGAACGTGTAGGTGGAAAGCGTTACGGTTACTGGAAGATTAATGAGCAATTAAAACAATGAAAACTCTTAATTGGGGGAACGGAAAAATGTCCGTATACACAACAGAAAAAATCAGCGATCATGATTTTAAGATTTATCATGCAATATATAGCCAGGAAAATATTTTTATGAGTTACGATTGGAAGGAACGCGTGGAGTTGTCTGAGCCGGACGGCTGCGGATTTTTGTTGGCGAAAGATGGCATCGCTGTTGGCGGAGCCATTTACCGGGATAATCATGTAACATGCCCTTTTTTGATTGCTCCTTTCTGTGATAAATATGAGTTTTGGAACGAATTGCTGAGGCTTTGGAAGGTGCGGGACGACAAGCTGTTTCTTGATTTTATACCGGAGAGCTATTGTGAGCCCTTAGAAAAGGCAGGTGCCCAAAAAAAGCGTGGGCAGTGCAGGATGCTGCGTCCCACAACAAAAGAGAATGTTTTGTTAAATAAAGACTATTACTTTTCCACCCCTGCTACGGCAGATCAGGAAGAGATTATAGAGGTAGTTTATGAATCACACTTGCATGGATATACATCTACGGTAACCGGGCTGCCGGACAGGGAAGAAGTGGGAATCGCGGTTAATCGCCGCTTCGCCGCATTTTCAGAGACGGATACATTGGACTTCGGCACGATTGTCAAGAACCGTGAGGATCATAAAATAGCAGCTGTGTGTCTGGCGGGGATATATCCCGGTGCATGTAATGACTTTTCCACAATCCATCAGGTGTCCGTATTGCCCCAGCACCGCCAAAAGGGCGTGGCGGAAGCTATGATACGCAACACGATCAATACGGCATGGAAACGATCACCTGCCATATCATTAGGGGTAATGACAGGTAATCCGGCTAAGAAACTGTACTCTAAAATAGGGTTTATTTCCGGGATGGAGTATAATGACTATGTATTTTGACAGTGCAGGAACCGGACTTCAGATGAATGGGGAGATTATGAGGCTGGCTTGATCAGCGTCGCCTCCCCAATACATTATTTTTCATTCCAACACTTGCGGCAATTCATATAAATTGTCAATACTTTCATCACCCTTCTCTGTACGTTGAATCCGAATAAATTTGCAATTAGCATTCATCGCAGTTCTTCTATCCTTTTCTTCATCTCCAATAAAAATTAATTCTGTGATTGGAGTGGAAAATTTTTCGGAAATCATTTGTAATCCTTTGCAGTTTGGCTTCCTGTATCCTGCAACAGAAGACGAAACGTAATAATCAAAATAGACCAGCAGCTCTGAGATGTCCCGCCTGAAAATTTCATCAGGCATTGCACTGGGTAAGTCGGTCAATGCCGCTATTGCATAACCTTTTTCCCTGAGTTTTTGCAACACATGAATTGATTCTGGATAAATTTCTGCTTTTAACTGTAATCCGCTCCAAAAAGTTTCTATACAGCTTTGAATAGGAATATCTATATGCCAGGGTTCTAATACTTTTGTAAAAATGTACTCTGCTGAATACTCAACCTCTCTGTAGTTAATTCTCGGATTAAATTCCTTTAGCATTTGAAACGATTTTTCGACTGTTTCCTGGGAGATATGATACTTGTATTTTCGAATAATTTTTTCAAATCCCTCATAATAAAAATTTTCCCATGAATGAGGCATTCCTGCATACTGCATTAATGTTCCGCCCAGGTCAAAAACTACGACTTTCAAAATTGTTACGTCTCCCTTCCCCAGTTTATCCAGGTAATATTCCAACTGACGAAATATTCCGGTAAACCCGGTCGCCTGTTATTCAGACACAACCCGGCAGCGTTTTTTGTAGCATGCAATCCCATATCTGAGGATGGTGCGCATACCGTCATCCAGTAATTCCTCTGCATAGTTCTTATCGCGGATTTGCCGGAGCGCTTCTTTGCATGCAGCGTCGAAGCCGGCATTTTCAGCGTACTTTAATTCTATAAGGATACCAAGTTCTTTTTCCTCATTTTTTATACTGATGTCGCTGTAACCCTCGCCGGATTCAGCGTTAGATTTAACAATCCACCCATCCATACAGGCAAAAAGTCCTAATAAGATGCCGTGATAGAAATTTTCTTTCATTTCCTTTCTGGCGTTCGTATCCCGAATGCTGATGGTGCTGCGCAGGTAAGAATTAAACCCTTCTTCTATGGCGGCCGTGTTATTTTCTTCAAAGGCCCGGCAGAAGTTTTCCAGTTTGTGCAGGTCTTTGTGGGTTTCCTCCTGAAACCACATACGTATCTGTTGCGTAAAAATCCACTGTATTTCCCTGTTAGGGATAACAAGCTCAGTCAGCCCTCTTTCATCCTCGCCTCGCTGGGTCAGATAACCAGTGGTAAAAAGGATGCTCCAGAGGTTTTCGATGCCAGAGTCCAGATCCCGGTAGGTCAGCTCCTGACGGATTGCCTTTTTGATACTGCCGCCGTTGATCAACAGTTCGATCTCATCTCTGACGACTGAGTTTGCCTGCCTGATAAAGCTTCTGATAATATCATTGCTGCTGGTATTTACCCAGTAATTCTGAGGTCTGGAGACGCTTTTGTCACGCAGGCCGTCACAATAGTTGATGACATCCCATGGACAGTATACTTCTAAATTGCCGAAACGGTAGCCATCGTACCATTCCCTGACAGAATCGTACTGCGCCGTAAAACCATAATAAGCAAGCATTTTCTGGACTTCCGCATCAACAAAACCGAAATATTCATTATATCGCACGTCTTTTATAGTATATACGTTAAAGTTGTTTAGTCCGGTGAAAACACTTTCTTTGGATATTCTGAGACATCCTGTGAGGAGTGCAAAGTACAGGCTGTCATTTGTTTTCAAGGCTTTTCCAAACAGTCTTCCGATCAGGCTGACCATTTTATCATAGTATCCGGACTGATATGCTTTATCGAGGGGAACATCGTATTCGTCGATCAGTATGATTACATTCTGTCCATAATGCCTTTGCAAAAGCTGGGACAGGATAAAAAGGCTCTCCGTCAAAAGATCGTCCGACATGGAAAAGATACCGGAATCATCCAGAGAAATAATCTGTCTGTATTGTTGCCGCTGGGTTTCTGACAGACGTTCACTCTTTGCAAGAAACTCAAACTGCAAGGCTTCATGTCCGATCAGGGAACACATTTTACTGCGGGCAGAGGTAAAACTGCTTCCGGTGACATCCTTTAAACTGATAGAGATGACGGGAAATTTCCCCATATACTTATCACAGAGTTCTTTTTCCTTTGAAATTTCCAGGCCATCAAAAAGCATCCGGTCACATCCGATTTCAAAAAAATGTTTCAGCATACTGATATTCAGGGTTTTGCCAAAACGTCTTGGGCGTGTGAAGAGCTTTACTTTTCCCCAGTTTTCCAAAAGCGTTTTGATAAAAAGTGTTTTATCTACATAATACAATCCCATGGTACGTATTTCGCCAAAATTTTCCACACCCACGGGAAGAGAGGTTTTAACTGCCATCATAAAACTCCTTTCTTTGAAAAAGCGCCGCATCTTCACTTGTCGGAAAATCCCAACCCCTTAGTAAATCAGGGCCTGCCACTTTCTAAGATGAAATAAACATTCCATATTCTTTCGGTACATTTAGAATTCCGTTTGTTGTATTTTCCGCCAGAATATCTTTTATTACCTGTTTCGGTACATTTTTCAATGAAGTCATACTGGGAAGGGAGCAGATATATTCCACCATATCATCAATATTAGTAACGGCCAGTGAATCTATATATTCTAATTTTTCAACTCTTGAAAAAAATTTACTTAAAATTTCATTTCCATTTTGAAGGGTAAAGCTCTTATTTATGTTATCTTCAACACCGTATGCAGAAAGAATATTCGAGAGATAAGCTATGATTCCATTCTCTCCATATGTGGCACAATAAAAGTGACCACCTCTTTTTAAAACCCGCCGTACCTGCGCCAACCCTTTATCTAAATCAGACACATGGTAAAGCATCATATTTGCAATGACAACATCAAATACCTCATTTTCATAAGGAAGCTCCTGAATATCTAAAACCCTGTATTCAAGATTATCATAATGTCCGATCCTGTCCTTTGCGGCTGCTAACATTCCTTCTGAAAAATCAGAAAGTATTAACTTCGAACAGTTACCAATTAAAGACTCCCTGTTCTTCCAAATATCTCCGGTTCCGCAGCCAATCTCCAACACTTTAGCCCCTTGATCAATTCTGTAATTAGAAACTATCCAGTTTCCAAACCCCATTTTATTCGTTGAATACTTATCATGAATTGACATTCTTGTTTTTAAATGATCCGCGGTAGCATATTGCTGTTTTACAATTGATATATCATTTGTCCTGCTCATAATTAACCTCATGCCGTGGTGGTGCGCCGCGTCAGCGGCGCATGTAAGTTTTAGAACTATAATTGGTAAGTATAGCATATTTTCGGCGGAGCATACAGAAAAAAATACGTGTTTGAAAAAGCATTCTTGGGGAAGTATTTCAAGAGGTTTTGTTGTTCAAGATCATAGACTCCGGCCTCTGTCTATGCTATACTGAACGGTATGAGATACAGGGCGCGACAGCCCAGGAGAGATATATTCATGGAGAAGAAAAAAGTAAGTGAACTGCTGAAGAATGCAGACAGAGAAACGTTTATTGACATTATTGCAAAAATGTCGGAGCACGGCCCTGAATCAGAAAAGGTGATAAAGGACTGGCATAAGAGGAACAGTGAAAAGTACCACAAAAAAGCGGTCGCCGGGGAATTGGAGGAATGCTGGGAAGAGGCCAGGGCGGTTATCAGCGAATTTAATGAGTACGGAGGCGGTCCGGAGTCTGATGAGGAGGAAGCCTGCGATCATTTATGGAGAATGGACGAACTGGTCAAGGAACATGACATTGACTGGGAGGATCGGGTGGAAATTCTGGATGAGATGCTGGAAGAATTTTATGAAGGGAACAGCGGGTTCGACGACATCCTGATTGATGTGGCGTCTTCTTTTTGCAAAAGCGAGCAGGAGCAAAGGTATTTGGCAGATAAGCTGGCAAGCGGCTACAGTGGCTATTACAGGGATTATGCGGCCTATATCTATAAGAATCTGGGGGATGAGGAACAGTTTTTGCAGACAAAGCTGGCAAACCTCAGGTACGGCTCGGATTATATAGAAGTTGCCAAATACTACGCAAAGGCGAAAGACCGGGCCAAGGAACTGGAATATATATGGAAAGGCTTGCAAAACTGCAGCGGAAGGCTTGATGAACTGATTGAGTACATAGCGCCTGTTTATATAAAGGAAGAAAATGATAAGGAGCTTAAGCGTTTATTCGATTTTGTTGAGAAAACGAAATGGGATGTCAATATTGTCGCTATGGCAAAGCAGATGTACAGATATGCAGGCCAGAAGGGGGATTATGCTTCCAGGAAAAAAATGCTTCTGCTTATTTTGGATACCTGCGACAGAGACGAAGTGAAGAAATGGTTTGAAGTCTGCAAAAAGGAACTGAGCCAGGAGGACTGGCAGAAGGAGTATGAAAAAATCCTGGAAAAAGTCAGACACAAGGATCTGAAATTTTATCTGGACATCTGCATGGATACCGGGAGGGAAAAAGAAGTGTTGAAATACCTGCAGGATGCCGGCTACAGATATGATTATTGGGGTATAGATTACAATCAATACTTTAGCAGCCGTTTAGCCCAATTTTATCCCGATGAGATAGTGCAAATTTACTGGAGGGAAGTGGAGGGTCTTCTTCGGGCCTCAAACAGCAAAAATTATGAGACTGCGGTAAGCTTTTTGAGAAAGATAAAGGCTCTCATGAAGAAAAATAAAAAGCAGGCCGAATGGGAAGAAAAATTCAGCGAATTGAAAGAAACACATAAGCGCAAAAGAAGTTTTATGGCGTTGGTCTCAAAGCTCTGAGAGGGCAAAAAACGTAGCATTACGGTATTGCCCGGCCAGCTCCACAATAAGCCCCAGCACAAAACCATGGTAGAACCGCTCCGGGTTTGCATTCCCAGAGGGCTTATTTCCGGTATCGAAGGAGCTGAAAGTCTGTTCGGCCACCAGATTCATGTATTCATTCATATAGTCTGAGTCGCCCTGCAAAAATGCCTGTAAAAACCCATTGTACGGGATATTTTCGCTGGAAAACCAATCCTTGACCATATCCTCGAACATCATATGGACTTCCCGGTTGGTCAATCGGAGGCAGTAGGTAAATCTGCCGCTCGATGGATCAAAGTGGCGGGATGTCACCTTTAAATAGCCGCTTGCCAGAAGCAGGCTCCAGATGGCGCAGCGCTTTTTCTCCAGTTGGTCAAAGATGATCTCTTCGTCAAGCTCCATGGACAGAGCTCGTCCCTGCAGAAGATCCTCCATTATCACTTTTGTTTGCGGATCTCCCTGCCGGATCAGGCGGCTCACAAGGCGGTTGGAGCTGGAATTGGCCCAATACGGCTTGTACAGCCTGCCTTCCAGGAAACAGGTAATCGACCAGGGATTATAAATGTCCGTCAGCAAGCCCCGCTCCATATAAGGATTGGTCTTGAAGGCGGAATTGAAAAGACTGCGGATGAACTGCGTCAGCTCTTCCCAATATCC
Source organism: uncultured Lachnospiraceae bacterium (assembly GCA_910579425.1). GTDB lineage: Bacteria > Bacillota > Clostridia > Lachnospirales > Lachnospiraceae > Suilimivivens. The sequence goes on from CAJTVL010000001.1 coordinate 18,633, forward strand.
GTTTGCGTAGGCTTCCTGCAAAGGCGTGTCGTACTCGTCCAGGAGAATCAGCGCTTTTTTTCCATGGTATTGATACAAATAGTCAGTCATATTTTGGATGGCTGTCGTGGCGGCAGCATCGTCCATATCTGTCCGGACAAGATCAAAGGACGCGCGGTCAATGGCATTTAGCCGTTCTTTCACATAAATGTGGCTGCTGTAAAGCTTGACCAGCTTTCGGATAAAAGAGATGCCGGATCCAATGTCATGCCGCACCCTGTTTTTGGAAGCCACGAGGCGTAAACTGCGTCCGGAAATGATGAGGAAGAACGGGGAAAACCTTCGCGGGCAATTGCAAACCTACCTGTTTTATTTTATAATAGAAAGCGTGTGAAACCCCGAACGGTTCAGAGGCACAGAAACAAGAGGAAAAACACGGATGCCGGATGCCGCGCCCGGCAGGGCATTTTTCAGTGAAATAAAATCTTAAGGAGGATTTGTCTATGCACCAGACTATGTTATCAGTAATCGAAGGCGGCGCTTATCTTGCGCAGGGCACGGAAATTATACCCGACGGTCCAGAGGCCCAGGAGGCGCTAAAGGCCCGGACAGGGAAGGAAACCACGAAGGAAGCGGCAAGGCAGCAGACCATTGCCTATGGGATTTTAAAGGAACACAACATATCGGGAAACATGGACAAGCTCAGGATCAAGTTTGACAAGCTGACCTCCCATGATATTACCTTTGTAGGGATTATCCAGACCGCAAGGGCGTCAGGGCTTGAGAAGTTTCCCATTCCTTATGTGCTTACCAATTGCCACAACTCCCTTTGTGCGGTGGGAGGAACCATCAATGAGGACGATCACATGTTTGGCCTCAGCTGTGCCAAGAGGTATGGCGGCGTTTATGTGCCCCCTCATCAGGCGGTAATCCATCAGTATGCCAGGGAAATGCTCGCAGGGGGCGGAAAGATGATCTTAGGCTCCGACTCCCATACCCGTTACGGCGCCCTGGGCACCATGGCAGTGGGGGAGGGCGGCCCTGAGCTGGTGAAGCAGCTTCTGGGACAGACCTATGACATCAATATGCCCGGCGTGGTGGGCGTTTACTTAACCGGTGAGCCGGTAAAGGGCGTAGGGCCTCAGGACGTGGCTCTTGCCATCATCGGGGAGGTATTTGCCAGCGGTCTGGTGAAAAATAAGGTGATGGAATTTGTAGGGCCTGGCGTGGCCTCTCTCAGCGCGGATTTCAGGATCGGCATTGATGTTATGACCACAGAGACCACCTGCCTGTCCTCCATCTGGCAGACGGATGATACCATCAGGGAATTTTATGAGATTCATGGGCGGAAAGAGGATTATAAGGAATTAAATCCGGGGGAGCTCGCTTATTACGACAGCATGATCACCATTGACCTTGGCGCCGTGAAGCCCATGATCGCCATGCCTTTCCATCCCAGCAATACCTACACCATAGAAGAGCTGAATGCCAATTTGATGGATATTCTGGATGATGTGGAGAAAAAGGCGGCGGTTTCTTTAGATGGGGCTGTGGAATTTACCCTGAAAAATAAGGTAAAGGACGGAAAGCTTCTGGTAGATCAGGGAATCATCGCAGGCTGCGCAGGGGGCGGATTCGAAAATATCTGTGCGGCGGCAGATATTATGAAGGGCAGCTATATCGGCTCCGACGGCTTTACCTTAAGCGTTTACCCGGCCTCCATGCCGGTTTATATGGAGCTGATCAAAAACGGCTGCGCCGCAGCCCTGCTGGAAACCGGTGCGGTGATGAAGACGGCTTTCTGCGGGCCCTGCTTTGGCGCAGGCGATACCCCGGCCAACAACGCGTTCAGCATCCGCCATTCCACCAGGAACTTCCCCAACAGGGAAGGCTCCAAGCTGCAAAACGGCCAGATTTCCTCCGTGGCGCTTATGGATGCCCGCTCCATTGCGGCTACGGCGGCCAACAAGGGCGTGCTCACGGCGGCAACGGAATTTGAGGGGCCTCTTAATAAATATCAGTATCATTTCGATTCAAAAATTTATGCAAACAGAGTATTTGACTCCAAGGGAGTTGCCGATCCTTCCGTAGAAATCCAGTTCGGCCCCAACATTAAGGACTGGCCGGCTATGACGGCGCTTCCGGAGAATCTGGTGCTCCGGGTGGTTTCCGAGATCCACGACCCGGTGACCACCACGGACGAGCTGATTCCCTCCGGGGAGACTTCCTCCTATCGCTCCAATCCGTTGGGGCTTGCGGAATTTACCTTATCCCGAAAGGATCCTGCCTATGTGGGGCTGGCCAAGGATATTCAGGCTGCCCAGAAGGCGGTTATGGAAGATCGGTGTCCTGTGGAGGCCAAACCGGAGTTAAAGCCGGTGATGGATGTGATCAAAAAGGCATACCCTGAGGCGGGAAAAGGAAATATCGGTTTCGGCTCCACGATTTTTGCAGTGAAGCCGGGAGATGGCTCCGCCAGGGAGCAGGCGGCTTCCTGCCAGAAGGTATTGGGCGGCTGGGCCAATATCGCCAACGAATATGCCACCAAGAGATACCGCTCCAATCTGATTAACTGGGGGATGTTTCCTTTCCTGATTGCGGAGGGAGAGCTGCCCTTCCGGAATAAGGATTATCTTTTTCTGCCCGGGATCCGTCGGGCAGTGGAGGAGAAAGCAGATGAGATCAAGGCCTATAAGGTAGGGGAGGAAGGTTTATCCGAATTTACTTTAAGGCTTGGGGAACTGACAGACGAGGAGAGGCAGATCATTCTTAAGGGATGTCTGATTAATTACAACCGAGTATAGGAAAAGTGCGCTTTTGGGCGCACTTAAAAAGGGGCAGCATATCTTTCGGCTGCCCCTTTTTAAGAAAGAGGTGGAATAAATTTTCACATTTCCCGGGGCACCTTGCTGTTTAACACATCCAGCACAGAGGCGGTAAAGGCTCCTGCGGCAAGAAAAAACACGTTGATCAGGCAGGCGTTTGTGGACAGGGTAAAGCTTTCAAAGGGAACGGTCATCAGGGTGGCGGCGATCACCACGCCCATAATTCCATGGAAGGCCAGGGAGTAATGGTTATCAAAAAGAGAGTTTACCGCCTTTGGCAGGCAAAAAAAGGTGATGGCAGCGCCGATTCCTGCGGGCACAATCACCTCCGGGGTCAGATGTCCGATGCCGTCCACGAAGGAGGTATAGAGGTTCAGAGGCATCAGCAGGGTGGAGAAGCTCATGCCCGGTGCAATGATGCTGAGGGCAAGACAGAAGCCGCAGAACAGATACCAGGAAAAATTCGGCGTGATAGAGACGCGGGCCGCGTTTAAGCTGATCAGCAGGGCAAAAACCACTATCATGGAGAGTGCCATGGAGACAAGGGAGCCTTTTGAGCGTCCGTGCAAACCTGCTTCCCGCCACAGGGAGGGCAGCATTCCGGCAATCAGCCCTACGAAAAGGCATACGGAAGGAGCCGGGTACTTTTCCAGAAAATATGCCAGCAGGTTGGCTACCCCCATAAAGCCGATGGCATAGCCCAAAAGATAGGGGGAGAGCCTTCGCAGATGGGTTTTATATTTATGGCCGGGGTCGGAGAGAAGCTCCATGAGAGGTTTATACACGCCGAACACAACGCTGAGCACCCCGCCGCTGATTCCGGGCAGGACAGCGCCCAGGCCGATCAGCGCCCCTTGCAGTAAATGTAAAAGAATCCTGAAAATTCTCATCGATCCTCCTGACCGCATTTTGAAATACGCCCATGTCATTCAATATAAGGATATGACGGGGGATGCCGGGAATATGCCCAAAACTTCATGGCAGAAAAAGGATGTTTCATTACAAGCCCTTCGGGAATCATTTTCGCACGGCTAAATTTATGGGCTGAGCGGCCGATAAATATATTGCAGGTGTTCATGGCCGGGACATTTGCTCAATAAGGATTTAAGTCACCACGGATGGTATACTTTTGGGAAACGGACAGCCCTTTTGTGTATCATTTTTTGTCTTATTTAGCCATGGAAAGTAGGACGAGAAATTGGAGAAGGAGGAAGAATGCGAGTAAGTTCCAGCACAATAGGAATGGAATCCGCAAGGAGCTTTACTTCCATTTCCGCAAGGACTAGCAGAATGACTATCACCAGCGGGAGGTTACTTACGGGAGTGGGCACAGGCGCCTTATCCGGAAAGGGTGAGGATGGCAATGCGAAGGAGGAGGCGGCAGGGACCGAGGGCCGGGAAAACGGAAATTCCGGGAAGACACTGACAGCCGCCTATCAGCAGATGAATGCCAGAACCTCAAAATTCAGTTCGGGGGGGATACGCGGCACACAGGCCGCCACCGCCAGCGAACAATTAAGGAAAATCAGGCAGCGATGTATTAATTACCTGATTGAGCTTCTTTTCCCGAAGCGGAGAATAAGGCCATGGGAAGAGGAGCTTTCCGCCAGCGCATGGGATAACAGCCGGGCCCAGGGCGCGTCCGCCCAGGATGGAGCTTTTCAGGGAACGGCCTCCCAAGGCGCGCATTTACCAAACGGAGCCACGCAGGGAAAGGATGCGGCGGGCATGCGGGAGGGGCAGCGTATCATCCCGCTGAATGCGAATATCAAAACCTTTTCCTTCAGCAGGCAGTATTATCACGAGGAAACAGAAAATACAGGCTTTGCCACCCAGGGAACGGTGAAGTGTGCGGACGGAAGGGAAATTAACTTTAACCTCAACGTAACGATGAGCCGGAGTTTCCAGGAATATTACGAGGAAAATGTCAGGATGATGGAAGTTTCCATGTGCGATCCGCTGGTAATCAACCTGGATGGGAATATTGCGGAGCTTTCAGATCAGACCTTTCTGTTCGATCTGGACGGAGACGGGCAGAAGGATGAGATTAACCGCCTGGGGGCGGGAAGCGGGTTTCTGGCATTGGATAAAAACGGTGACGGCGTGATCAATGACGGAAACGAGCTTTTCGGCACCAAATCGGGCAACGGCTTTGCAGACCTTGCCGCATATGATACGGATCACAACGGGTTTATTGATGAGGGGGACGAAATCTGGGATAAGCTCAAGATCTGGGTGACGGATGAAAACGGCGAGGGCCAGCTCTATTCCCTGGCAGAGAAAGGAGTGGGCGCCATCTGCCTTCAAAATGCAGCCACGGATTTCGCGATTACGGATGAAAACAATCAGGCCAAAGGCAGGATCCGAAATACCGGATTTTTCCTGTATGAGAACGGTGAGGCGGGAAGCGTCCAGCATGTGGATATGACCCTTCATGAGCAGAAGGAGCAGGAAAAAATCAGACAGAACCAGGGCAAATATGAGAAGTGGCTGTATGATATGGCGATGTAATCAGGAGGTACAAGAAGAGGTATAAGAGAAGGCCTTCCCTGCATAAAATAAGGGGGAGGTGTCCTATGAAAAAAATAAGAGTCTTTCAAGCTTTCAAAACAACAAACCCTGCGCCGCGCAGGCAAGGCGCAGGTTCAAAGAGAAGGATCGTACCAGGATTTTTTCCCAAAAATCTTGGCACGATTCTTTTGTTTTTGCTGATGCTTCCTTATCTGATCACTTTTTTGTTTGGGAACGTAAGGGAAGGGGGCTCTGGCGCGGGGGAATTTGGCCAGGGAGCGGGCTCTTATGAGGGAACATACTTTGTGGATAATCTGACCGCTCTGGGAAATGAAACTGTTCCGTTGGAGATTTACGTGGCTGACCAGCTTACAAGAAGTATGGAGGAAGGGTATGAACCGGAGGCAGCCAAGGCCCAGGCGGTGCTGATACGATCCGGACTCATGGCATCTCTTTCTGCGTCCGGGGACAATCCGGGGGGAAGAGAAATCAAGGTGGCAGATGAGGACTATGGGAGCCGGCCTCTTTCGGAATTGGCACTTGATGCCGTCTCACAGACAAAGGGAGTGTGTCTTATGTACCAAAATCAGCCGGTAAACGGAGCCTATTTTGCCGTCAGCAACGGAGCTACAAGGAATGGGGAGGAGCTGTCTTTAAACGAATGCCCTTATTTAAAAAGCGTACTTTGCAGCCGGGATTTTCTGTCGGAGGATTATACCGGTATTGTCACTTTAAAGGAGAGTGAGTTTTGGAGAAGCTGGCAGCAAATGCCATCTGCGGGAAAGAGAGAGGAGGAGAACCTGAAGGGGGAACCGGAGAAAGAGCTGGGAGATATAAATATATGGAGGGACAGCGCAGGGTATGTGCTTTATTTAGAGCGCGATGGTAAGCTGGTGAACGGGGAGCGGTTTCGGGAGAGCCTCCATCTGGCCTCCTCAAGCTTTCATTTAAGCGAAGAGAAGGGGGATATTATCATTACCGTAAAAGGAGCCGGGCATGGCCTGGGGATGAGCTGTTTTGCCGCCAATGAAATGGCCGGGGAGGGAAAGGACTATACGGAAATTCTGCATTATTTTTTTCAGGATGTAACATTTACAAAATTTGAATAAAGAAGGAAAAAGGGGAAAAACTATCCATAAGAACAAATTAGGTTCCAGGAGGGATAGAGATGAAAAGAAATAGTAGAAGAAAAGGCCTTGTCAGAGAAAGGTTTTTGATGATTGCGTCGGCAGTGCTGGTATTAGGTTCCCTGACAGCTACCGGATTGTGGCTGGGAAGGGACACAGGCAGCCAGGACGAAGGGTATGTAGTTGATTTAAGTGAGATTGAAAATAATGCCGTGACAGGACAGGCCGATGAGCAGGGGGGGACCCTTGCAGAAAATCTGGCTCAGAATGTTCCCTCTGACGATCTGGATTATGATCCTTATTTTCAGGAGACAAACTCCCAGAAGGTAGAAAATCCGGATCAGTCAGAGAGCGGGAGCATGTCGGAGGATGCCGCCGGAAAAGACGGGGACTCCCAGGCGGGTGAAACCGGTGAATCAAAAGAAGGAATAAAGGCTGAGGCCGGGAAAGAAAAGGACTCTGCAGGAGATCAGGAAAAACAGGAGGAAAAGGAACAGGAGACGGCAGCCCTTGAGGAGGAAGAAGGCACACAGGCTCTTTCTACAGCCATGCAGCCGGCCCTTACCTTCAGCGATTCCGATATGCTGCTGTGGCCTGTGGTAGGAAATATTCTGGTGAATTACAGCATGGACAAGACGGTTTATTTTCCGACTCTTCAGCAGTATAAATATAATCCGGCGGTTATCATTCAGGCAAATGAAGGGGATTTGATCACTGCTGCATCATCGGGGAAGGTGATCAAAGTTTTTACGGATCCACAGATCGGGAACGGGGTTGTTATGGAGTTGGGAGGAGGCTATGAGGCCACCTATGGACAGCTTTCCAATATCCTGGTCTCAGAGGGAAGCTATGTTGCGGCAGGAGATGTGATTGCAGAGGTGTGCGCCCCCACCAAGTATTTCAGCGTAGAGGGGACAAACGTATATTTCAAACTGACCAAGGACGGAGAGCCTGTGAATCCTCTGAGCAGATTAAGTTAGAAATCGGAAGGTGAGAGGGATGTTGTATATTATTGGCGGAAAAATACTGACCATGGCCGGTGATGTATGGGAAAAGGGTTATATATGTATTGAAAACGGGAAAATAAGGGAATTGGGGCCTATGAAAGATGGAGCCCCTTTTCCTTTGCCGGAAGGGGAACAGGTTAAGGTCATCAATGCCCTGGGGTACCTGATTATGCCGGGGCTTATAGAAGCCCACTGTCATATGGGGATTACAGAGGAAAAGAAAGGAATGGAGGGAGATGACTGCAATGAGACGGTAGATCCCATCACCCCTTACCTGCGGGCCATAGATGCCATCAATCCCATGGACGCAGCCTTCGACGATGCCCTGCGTGCAGGGATTACTTCGGCCATGATCGGGCCCGGAAGCGCCAATGTGGTGGGCGGCAGCTTTTGCTTTGTTAAGACCTGCGGCAGGAGTATTGACGAGATTGCCGTGTTATCCCCGGCGGCCATGAAGATTGCCTTTGGGGAAAACCCGAAAGTAAATTATTCCGGACAGGGAAAATCCCCTGCCACCCGGATGGCAATTGCTGCTATGCTCAGGGAAGAGCTGTTTCAGGCCCGGCGCTATTATGAGAAAAAATGCGGCGGCATGAAGGCAGAGGACGAGGACTTCCGATATGAAGCCTGGATTCCGGTATTCGAGCGGAAAATACCCTTAAAAGCCCATGTGCATCGGGCGGATGATATTCAAACCGCGATCCGGATTGCCAGAGAGTTTCATCTGGATATGACTTTGGACCACTGCAGCGAGGGACATCTGATTACGGAGAAAATAAAAGCGTCCGGCTTTCCGGCAATTGTGGGGCCGGATCTGGCCAGCCGGAGCAAGATAGAGGTTCAGAATATGGCGTTTAAGACCATTGGGATTTTGAATAAGGCAGGGATTATGACGGCGATCACTACGGATCATCCGGTTTCCCTGATTCAGTCCCTTCCCATCTGTGCCGGGCTTGCGGTGAAAGCAGGACTGCCCCGGGAGGAGGCTTTAAAGGCGATTACCATCTATCCGGCCAGAATCTGTAAGGTCGATCACAGAGTAGGCTCCCTGGAGGTGGGAAAGGATGCGGATATTGCTATTTTTGACGAACTGCCTCTCAAAGTGGAGGCAAAAACCATGTGTACAATTATAGAGGGCAAAATCGTCTATACGGACGAAAACTTCCCTTTACCTTCCGGTGAAAAAAAGGTATACTGTACGCAAAGGTAATGGTCAGTGCAAAAAGACATGTGGGAAGAAAGGTCTGGCTCGCGCCTGGGCGGCTTCTAACATGTCTTTTTTGGCGGCCTGGGAGGGACAGACTTGGGAAAGAGAAAAAGATACAGCTTAGCCATATTTTTTATCATGGTTTTCCTGACTGGGTGCGGTCTTAAGGGAGAGGAAAACGCCGTCAAAGAGACCGCGCAGGAGAGCAGCACACAAAACCCTGCTCAGAGCAGCGCGGGAGAGGGAGCGGAAAGCGATTCAGGGGAAGAGGGGGCGGAGCCGTCTCCCACTCAAGAGAAACCGGAGGCCGTGCCGAATATTTCGGTAAACCGGCTGGGCTACATAACGAAGGGGGATAAAGCGGCAATTTTTTATGGAAAAGAGCTGCCTCAGGAGTTTCATGTGGTCAGAGCAGAGAGCGGAGAGGTGGTATTTGCAGGCTATCTCAGAGATAATGGATATAATGAGACGGGGCAGGAATATAATGGTTATGGGGATTTTTCGGAGGTCCAGGAAAGCGGAACCTATTATATAGAAGCTCCCCTGCTTGGAAAATCCCATCCGTTCAGGATTGGAGACGATTTATACCAGAAGGTGCTGGAGGAAGCCTGTAAAGGCAGCGTCCCCTGGCAGCAGGGGGAGGAGGCAGACTCCTTTCCGGAAAAGGCGGGCGATCTGGCCTTATTGCTTCTGGCCTATGAGTTAAATTCCGGCATCTTTACGGATGATACGGGAATTCCGGAGAGCGGAAACAAAGTCCCGGATCTTTTGGATGAAATCAGGCAGGAAGCGGAAGGAATGCTGAAAATGCAGGATCCGGAAACGGGGGCGGTGAACCGGGAAGACGATGGGGAAGAGGCCTGGGAGGAGGCCTTTGCAGCAGTTCTTGCCAAGTTCAGTTATCTTTATCAAAGCTATGATACGGATTTTGCCACGGAATGTCTGAAAGCAGCAGACAGAGCCTGGATGTGCGCGGCTTCGAGAACAGAGCAGAGGGCAGAGTCCGGGCAGCAGGCAAAGTTCGGGCAGGAGAACGGGTGGAAGCTGACGGCGGCCGCCGAGCTGTACCGGGCTTCAGGCAAACAAAGCTTTTATGATAATATCTCTGCATATTTTGAGGACGACGGCATTTTGGACGACATGAATTTACCTGTTTTGCTTGGATGCGTCACTTATATTTCAACCAGGCAGCCGGTAGATATTGCGCTTTGCAGGGAAATTACCAGAGCGCTGACCGATCGGGCAGATGAGGCGGCAGAGAGCACGCAGGAGGTTTTTCGGGAGAGCCGAAAGGACGAATCCGGCGGAAATTTCCGGGAGATTTTGGAAAACAGCATTTATTTGATTGTAATTAACCATATGATAACAAGCAGGGAATATGAGGTTGCAATTGAGGATATACTTCACTGTCTGATGGGCAGGAACCGGCAGTCGATCAAATATTATGAACAGAGCGGGAGAGACTTAGAGGCGGCCGGGCAGTTAGAGGGCGGCAGATTGGTTTTGCTGCTCAGTGAGATATTAAACTGGCAGAAGGAGCATGAAGATGTCTCAAAGTAAGAAGGATGGGGCCAAAAGCAGCAGTCTGGCATTTTTTGCAAGGCGGCGGGCATCATATCCCCTTTTGCCGGGCCGGATATAGTTGTAAAATGAAATGAGAAAAAAGAGAGTCATTGAAAGGGTAAAAAGGATGAATATTGTTGTTTTGGCCGGAGGAATCAGCTCGGAGCGGGATGTGTCCCTGAGCTCAGGAGCTACAATCTATCGTGCATTAAAGGAAAGGGGACACAAGGCGGTTCTTCTGGATGTTTACCTGGGCTATGAATGGGAAACACAGACAGAAGAAAGAAAGATTGCCGGTCTTTTTGAAAGCGACCGGGATTGGGCAGGGGATTTGGGAAGCGTCGCCGTAAAAAACCCGGACATCAGCCAGATTAAGGCAATGCGCCAGGATGGGGACAAAAATTTCTTTGGCCCCAATGTACTTGCCATTTGCCAGGAAGCGGATGCGGTATTTATGGCGCTGCACGGTGCGGACGGAGAAAACGGAAAAGTCCAGGCCTGCTTCGATCTGCTGGGCATCACTTACACGGGGACAGATTATGTCAGTTCGGCAATTTGTATGGATAAGGGGATTTCCAAGGAGCTGTTTGCCGCTTGCGGGATTCCCACTCCGGCGGGAGTGCGCTTTAAAAAAGGGCAGGAAAAGAAGGGGTGCGGTTTCCCCTGTGTGGTCAAGGCCTGCTGCGGAGGTTCCAGCGTGGGGGTTGGAATAGCCATGACGGAGCAGGACTATGAACAGGCCCTTGCAGAGGCTTTTGCCTATGATGATGAGGTCATTGTAGAGCAGTACATCGAGGGAAGAGAATTTTCGGTGGGAGTGATGAACGGCAAGGCTCTTCCGGTCATTGAGATTTCGCCCTTAGAGGGATTTTATGATTATAAAAATAAATATCAGCCGGGCTCAGCCGTGGAGACCTGCCCGGCAAGCCTGCCGCCAGAGAAAACCAGGGAACTTCAGCAATACGCGGAAAAGGCTTTTGCCGCCTTGCGGTTGAAGAGTTATGCCAGAATGGATTTTAGAATGAATGCCCGGGGTGAAATATTCTGCCTGGAGGCCAATACCCTTCCGGGCATGACGCCCACGTCTCTTTTGCCCCAGGAGGCAGCGGCGGTGGGGATTGATTACGGGGAGCTTTGTGAACGGATTTTGGAGTCGGCGCTGAAAAAATAACGGATGCCAGAAAGGGATAAATACCGGTATGAAAAACATAACGTTGAAAAAAGTAGCTGAGGTTTGCAGGGGAAGCCTGCATGGCGGGGCGGAAAGGGAAGAAGAAGCCACCTGTGTGGTAATTGATTCCCGTAAGCTGAAGGCAGGAGGAATCTTTATTGCTGCCAGGGGAGCTGCGGTAGACGGCCATTCGTTTATTCCTCAGGCGGCGGCTCAGAAAGCACTGGGGGTTGTCTGCGAAAAAGCGCCGTCAGAGAGCGAGATTCCCGGGGATTTCCCCTATATCCTTGTGGAGGATTCTTTTCAGGCTTTAAAGGATATTGCGGAATATTACCGCAGTCAGCTTGATCTTCCTGTGATAGGGATTACCGGGAGTGTGGGAAAAACCAGCACCAAGGAATTCATCGCCGCCGTGCTTTCGGCGAAATACCGGGTATTAAAAACAGAAGGGAATTTTAATAATGAGATCGGACTTCCCCTGACGGTGCTTTCCATCCGCACAGAGCACGAGGCGGCGGTACTTGAAATGGGAATCAGTGACTTTGGGGAGATGCACCGTTTAAGCAAGATTGCCAGACCGGATGTGGTTGTGATGACTAATATCGGGCAGAGCCATCTGGAAACATTGGGAAGCAGGGAAGGAATTCTGAAGGCAAAATCGGAAATTTTTGATTTTATGAACCCTAAGGGCTGTGTGTTTGTAAACGGCGACGACGATCTTTTGTGCCATATGAGAGAAAAAGGGGGCCGTAGGGTTCTCCACTTTGGCCAAAATCCTGCCAATGAAATCTTTGCGTCGGATTTGGAGAGCTGCGGGCTTTCGGGAACCCGGGCAGTGATTCACGGCGATCTGAAGGTGTTTCCGGTAGAGGTGCCTCTGCCGGGAGAGCATATGGTATTGGATGCCCTGGCAGCAGCGGCAGTGGGGATGTACTTTGGCCTTACTCCAGGGGAGATTGCGCAGGGAATCCGCCGGGTTCAGAACGTAAAGGGAAGAGGAGATGTGATAGAGTTTCCTTTTTGCCGGGTGATTGACGGCAGCTACAATGCCAATCCGGGTTCTATGAAGGCAGCCATAGATATACTGACGCTGGCTTTTGAGCGGAAAGCGGCCCTTTTGGGCGATATGCTTGAACTTGGGGAAGAAACGGCGGCGCTTCATGAGGAAGTGGGAATCTATGCGGTGGATCAGAAAATAGATGTGCTGGTCTGCGTGGGAACGCTTTCCCGTCCTATGTATGAAGCGGCAAGAGCTCATGCAGCAAAAAACGGAGACAGGAACAGAACAGAAATCTTCTATTTTGAAGGTTTGGAGGAAATGATAAAAGAGCTTCCGGGGATTCTCAGAAAAGGGGATGCGGTGCTTGTCAAGGCTTCCCATGCCATGGGCTTCGAGAAGGTGGTGGAATGGCTGGGGCAGGCAGAGTGAAAGGCCGACGCCGGAGAAGAACTGAGAAACAGACGGAGATGTAAAAAGAAGCAGGCGGTTAAAAGCCTGCTTCCTCTTTGATTTTAAAATAGGTTTCTTCAATGACGCTTTGGGTATAGGCGCCGATCCGTTTTTGATTTTCTTTTGGCAGATCTTTGATATAGATGGGTTTGCCATACTCTAATATAACGCGTGTTTTTTTAATCCATGGAATGTGATCTTCAAATATGTCCCCGGAATTATAAATCGTCATGGGAATGATGGGGCAGCCTGCTTTAGCGGCAATCTTAAAACTCCCTTCGTGGAACTCCATAAAGGTATGATTCACCCGGTTTCTGGTTCCTTCGGGGAAGATGCAGACAGAAGTGCCGGATTTCACATCCTCAATAGCGGTCAGAATCGTTTTCAGCCCCTGTTTTACGTCGTTTCGATCCAGAAAAAGGCAGTGGAGATTCCGCATCCAGTTTCTCAGAAGCGGCCATCTGAGCATTTCTTTTTTGGCGATATATCCCGTGAGGCGGGGAACACGCGCGTAGGTGATTACAATGTCAAAATAGCTTCTGTGGTTTCCGATATAAAGAACAGGCGTATCCTTTGGGATATTTTCTTCGCCCCTTACGTCAAGGCGAACCCCGGAGAAAAACAGGATCACCCGAAAAGCCCACTGTACAATGACAAGAGAGCTTTTATCCTTGAGGGGCATATTATATTTTCCGATGAGCCATTCGGCGATCAGAATGGGAATACTCAAAACCAGAAATGAAATGAGGAAAACGGCAACTAAAATTAATCGTATCATGATGTATAAATGTCCTTTTGGCAAATTTTTATCAAGTATAGTATAAGGGATAAAAAGGGTTTTGGCAATAAATATTACAGAAGCCCGTAAGTCTTTATCTTGCGAAGCGGCAATACTCATGGTAAGATGAAGAGCAGAGAAAGAGCGCTGAAAGGATAAAAGGAAATGGACAAAATTGCAGTATTGATTCCGTGTTACAATGAAGAAAAAACAATTGCCAAGGTGATCAGGGACGCAAAGAAGGCCCTGCCGGAGGCGGTTATATATGTGTATAACAACAATTCCACGGACCGTACCTGTGAGATTGCCGAAGCGGAGGGAGCGGTGGTTCGGCATGAGTATATGCAGGGAAAGGGAAATGTGATCCGCAGGATGTTCCGGGAGATAGAGGCGCAGTGCTACATTATGGTGGACGGGGATGACACCTATCCCATGGAGTTTGCACCGGAGATGGTGGACAAGGTGCTCTGCCACAATTCGGATATGGTGGTGGGAGACCGGCTCTCCTCCACTTATTTCGAGGAGAACAAGCGGCCCTTCCACAACATGGGAAACTCTCTGGTGCGGGGGAGCATCAATCGTCTCTTTGGATGTGACATCAAGGACATTATGACCGGATTTAGGGCGTTCAGCTACGGTTTTGTGAAGACCTTTCCGGTGCTTTCCAAGGGCTTTGAGATCGAGACGGAGATGACCATTCACGGAGTTTATAACCACATGCAGATTGACAATGTGGTGGTGGAATACCGGGACAGGCCAGAAGGAAGTGTGTCCAAGCTTAACACTTATTCTGACGGCTTCCGGGTTCTGGGGACAATCTTCCGGCTTTATAGGGACTATAAGCCTTTTGGGTTTTTCAGTATTCTTGCGCTGGTGCTGGCGGCTCTGGCAGTGCTTTTCTTTATCCCTGTGCTGATGGAATATGTGGCGACAGGGCTGGTGCTGAAATTCCCTACACTGATTGTCTGCGGATTTGTGATGCTGGCGGCCATCCAGTCCTTCTTTGCAGGACTGATCCTCTCCAATATGGCCATGAAGAACCGCAGGGATTTTGAGTACCGTTTTACTTTAGTCTGCGAGAAGGAGAACCGGAAAAAACAGGAGCAGACGGATAGGAGTTAATGTGAAAAAGTTAGCAGAGCGATGGTATCTTGTGATCGTATTCGGATTTCTCGGGGGTGCGTCTCTTGTGTTTGCCCTGTGCGGCGAGAACAGTATCATTGCAGTCCACGACAACCTGGATTTGTTTATTCCGCAGTATCAGATGATGAAACAAACGGGAACCTTTTTCAGCCAGGGGGCGGAGGTTCCCTTTCTTGGCGGAATCAGCAGGGATGTGCTTCCCGGGGAGTTTTCCCTGTACACTTTGCTGTATGTGATTTTGCCTGCTTATCCTGCCTATGTGGTGGGGTATCTTCTGAAGGTGATCATAGGACTGGCATCCTGTATTCTCCTTGCCGGAGAGCTGTTGGGGGAAAAATACGGGGAGTATAAACCCCTTGTATGGATTTTGGGGCTGGCATACGGCGCGCTCAACGTATTTCCCAATTTCGGAATTTGTTTTGCCTCCATTCCGCTGGTCATTGATCTGCTCTGCAAAATCTGCAGAGATCCGAAAGTCAAATGGTATGTATTGCTTTTTTGCTACCCCTTTCTGTCCTATTTTTCCTACTTCGGCCTGTTTATTCTGGGATACATGGCTCTCTTCTTTCTCTGGATCCTTGGAAGGACAGTTTATTTAAAGAAAAAGAATGCGGCCCGCCGGGAGGATTCAAAACTGCCGCTGAGAGTATTTCTCGCAGTCTGCGCACTGGCATCAGGCTGTATCGTCTGGGAATACAGGCTGTTTCGGGTTATGCTGCTGGGGGATGAGGTGACAATACGCTCTACCATGGAGGCGGGAAGCTTTACCCTGGGCGAAATTGTCAGAACGATTTTGGAAGTATTTGCAAAGGGCATGTTCCATGCGGAGAGTATGCATACTTATCTTGTGCTTCCGGTTTGTATCGTCTACTTCTTTTTCCTCAATATCCGGTATATCAAGGACAGGAATATAAGAGGAATCTTCCATGACTTGTATAATCTTCTGATTCTGGCGCTGGTTTTTAACAGTGTGGTATACGGAATCTATTATTGGGAGGGCTTCAGAGACCTTGTGGAGGCGCTGTGCCCTCCACTGACAGGCTGGCAGTTTAACAGAACCGTGTTTTTCAGTCCCTTTCTGTGGTACTGGGCATTTTTTCTGGTACTGAAACGGTTCTATGATGCCGGAAGGAAGGGCGGAAAGGTTCTGGCCAACCTGCTTGCAATGGGAGCCCTGCTTCTGATTGTACTCTCAGGAACCCGCTATAATGATCTGTATCATACCTGCCGGGCCGCCGCCTACCGGCTTGTGAAAGGAGCCGAGACGGATCAGCTAAGCTTTGGGGAGTTTTATTCGAAGGAACTGTTCGGCCAGGCCAAGGAGGCAGTGGGGTATGAAGGAGAGTGGGCGGCCGCCTATGGCTTTTATCCGGCCACACTGGAGTATAACGGCATCGCCACCTTAGACGGCTATCTGGGCTTTTATTCCCAGGAATATAAAGAGGCTTTCCGGAAGGTGATCGCCCCGGCTCTTGACCGGGTGGAGGAGAGCCGGGATTATTTTGATACCTGGGGAGCCAGGGCCTATCTTTACTCGGGAACGGAGCTGTCCATTGTCAACGGCTTCCGCACTTATCATGTGGAGGATACCAATATCTGCATCGATGCGCAGGCTTTTAAGGCGCTGGGAGGAAAATACCTTTTTTCAAGGATAGAACTGAGCAATGCAAAGGAGGCAGGCTTTATTCTGGAAGGGACGTTTACCCATGAAAAGTCGCCCTACACCTTATATCTATATCGCGTTTCTTAGGATATTTTACCGGGGCAGGAGTGCGGCGGCGCCTGAAAGTTCCTTCTCTCACCGCGGCCTGCACGGCCAGTGAAAAAGGAGCCATAATGAATCGTTTATATGAATACATTGACCCCATAACATCCCCCTATGAGGCATTCTGTTTTGACAGCGCCGGGCACAGACTTCCGATCCCGGCGCACTGGCATTACTACGTTGAACTTCTCTACATTCTGGAGGGAAGGGTAAGAGTTTCCATAGACAACAGGGTTGAAGTCTGCCCGGAGGGAACGGTACTGTTTTTTCCGCCCAAATGTGTACACGCCATGGGGGGCTTCGAGCCGTCAGAGCGGGTGCGCTACTATGTGGTGAAATATGATCCGGCAACGCTTACGTCCGGCAAGACAGAGGAGTTCAATCTGCGGATTTCTCTGAACGGGATTCGGACTTCCGTCTATCCCTGCTGTTTTTCCAAAGAACAGATCAAGGACATGGAACTACTCTTTTTGTTTGAAGAGATCGTAAAGGAATATCATAACAGGGACTATGCCTCCACCCTGATTCTTACGGCTGACATCTGTAAAATTATGGGGAAATTGATCAGATGCTGGCAAAAGGAGGGGTATTTTCTTCCTGCACCCGGCATCCATCCCTCCTATGAACTGAGCTTCGACGGGATCACGGAATATATTGACAGCCATTATTTTGAAGAATTGACGGTGGAAAAGCTATCTGCCATGTGCAATATGTCCCACTCCACCTTTTCCATGAATTTTTACCGGCGTTATGGAAAGACCTGCAAGGAATATATCACGGCGACACGGATCAATGCCGCCGAAAATATGCTTCTTTTTTCCAACTACGACGTTTCCTTTATTGCCCAGGAGGTGGGGTATGCGGACTGCAGCTATTTTATACGCTGCTACAAAAAATTGAAGGGGATTACGCCAAAGCAGGCCCGCAAGGAGAGAAAATGATGCAGATTTTCATAGACGTTTTGAAAATAATTATTAGTATCACAGTGGTAGATTGTCTGCTGATGGGGATTTTGCACCCTTATTTTGCAAAGAAAGTTTCGGAAAGGAGGCATCGGGGGCTGATCTGGTTAACTGCAGTGAAAGCGGCTATAACAGGCGGGTCGGCAATGCGGAGTTTCGAAGGCTCTGGAATACTTCCATGTGGAAAATGCCTCTGTACAGACATACCTTTTTCAGAATATCCGCCGCCGATGCCGCCTGTAAAAGCCCTTACAGGAATACTACAAAAGGATAAAATCAGCTCTCCGCGCTTTCATAAATACTTCTTGCCCGGAGGGGTCCGCAGACAAGGGTGCCGTCGTCGGTAAAATCCCTGCTTTCAAGAATCCGGAAGGTTCTGGTTCCCGCTTCCACATCGACGAAGTTGTCGTCAAGGCGCAGGACGCCGTTCGCCGTTTCCACACTGACGGATTTCGCGTAATTTTCCGCCGTTACGGTGACGGTATCCCCGTCTACGGAAACTTTAAGCTTTGGATCTGCAAAAGCATAGTGCTTTGGAGCGCAGAACAGGGCGGTTCCGCCGGAAATCAGGCGGCCATCCACATGCAGGGAATACTCCAGATGAACCTTAAGGGGATCCTCCCCGTTAAAATCAAGGTGGGGCAGCCATGCGCCTCCGAAGGCGGGGGCGGTCACTTCAAACTGCCCTTCCCGGAGAATCGAGGAATCCGGCAGACGCAAAGACCACTTTACGATACCGTTTACAGGCTCAGCCGTCTCGTTGGCAACATGCAGGTCAGCGCTGATGTCGATAGGGACGGGAAGCGTATTGGGGTAAGGCTTCTGATCGATTTCGCCGTGTTCCTCACAGGAGAGCAGGACGGGTGCAAACATACGCTTCTCGGCATACTGAAGCGCTTTCCAGTTCCCGTAGTAGTCAACGCTTGCCCAGGAAGCCACCGGCCAGATATCGTTTAGCTGCCATACCACCGTGCCCATGCAGGTACCCCGGAAGCGTCTGAAATGCTCTACTCCATAGCGGATGGCTTCTGCCTGAAGAAGCTGGGAGCAGTAGAGCAGCTCGTCAAAATTCTTCGGATACAGGTAGGTCTGGGAGATGTAGTTCATAATTTTCCCGTTGGCGGCGGTGTTCCTCTGGTGCATCTCCATCACCCGGGAGAAGATGTTCCTGTCGCCCTCATCCGTAAAGCGGCGGATGGTCTGCAGGGAGGGGAAGGACTGAAAGCCGAACTCTGACAGGAAGCGGTAGTGGTGCTTTCTGTAGGCGGTAAAGGGCTCGTTCCCGTGCCAGACGCCCCAGTAGTGTACATCACCCACATTCTCTGCGTTGCTGTTCTCAAAATTGCCGCCCGAGGAAGGGGAGGAGGGCCAATAGAAGGCCTGGGGATCCTCTTCTTTTACGATTTTAGGAATAATATATTCGTAAAGGCGGATATAGTCGTAGTACTGCTTCTTTGATTGGGGCCAGGCCAGCGATTCGTACTGGGTCTCCATCTCATTGTTGCCGCACCACAGGCCTAGGCAGGGATGGGAACGGAGCCTGCGGATATTGTGGCGGATCTCTGCACAGACATTGGCCTCAAAGGCTTCGTCCAGCTCATAGGAGGCGCAGGCGAACATAAAATCCTGCCACACGATCAGTCCTCTTTCGTCGCACACGTCGTAGAAGAAATCATCGGGAAAGTAACCGCCGCCCCAGATGCGCACACAGTTATAGTGGGATTCCTGGGCGGTGGCAAGGAGCATGTCGGTCCGCTCCCGGGTCTGTCTTGTGAGGATATTGTCCTCCGGAATATAATCCGCTCCCATGGCAAAGATCTGCAGGCCGTTTACCTCAAAAGCAAAGTTGCGGCCGGGAAGCTTCTTGGCAGTCCTGTCGGTGACCAGGATTTTCTTTTCCCCATGAGCCATCAGCATACTGTTGCCGTCGTCCCAGTCCTGCGCCTGATTTTTCATGTGCTCATCATAGATTTCCTCCGGCATGGGATCGGTGTTGACAGTCATGGTGCGCAGGCCGATTTTCTTCTGCCATAAATCCAGGGCGCCTTCGCCGCCCTCTGCAGGCATCAGGAGTACCTTTACTTCATACAGGGGCTGTTCTCCATATCCGTTAGGCCACCAGAGCTGCGGCTCCGTAACGGTGGCAGATACACAGAGGTGATTGCTGCGAAAGCCGTATCCGGCTCCCGTTAAGCCGCAGGAAGGCGCGCAGTCCGTAAAGGAATCAATGGAGGCGCTCTCGGCGACCAGGGACGAGCTGCCGTCGGGGGAGGTCACAAGGAGCTTGAGAGAAACATTTTCGGAGGAAGCCTCCGGCATCCATTCAATTTCTGCATCCGCCCGAAGCTGTACGGCAGAGACAACATTTCCGCTGACGGTTTTTTCGATGACGGTGTGCTCCTGGCTTACATAGACCTGAGCAATACGCGCGGTTCTGTAAGATAAAAGGGAAACCTGGCGGAAGATTCCGGCATCCGGAAGCCGGCAGCCCCAGTCCCACCCGAACATGCATGCGGCCTTGCGGATGTGGGGAAAGCCCGGCATAGCGTCGCTGGAAGCCCCTACGGGGCATTTTTCATTTTCTTCTGCAATGAAACGCGTAGGGGAGTGAAGAAGCACCTTCAAATGATAAACCGTGTCCGCCGCTGTCTCCATCACCAGGGAGGTAATATCGAATTCCCAGGTGCGATTCATGTTGTTGACACTGCCCAGAAGCTCCTGCCCCAGATAAATATCGGCCAGGGTGTCAATGCCGTCAAATCGTAAAAACAGCCGCTCGCCTGCCCGTTCCTTCTCTGAAACGGAAAAGTCGGTTTCATATACAAAATCGTTTTCCATGAGCTTCATGGCGTTGAGCTCATTGTCACGGAAATGGGGATCGGGCATCAGCCCTTTGTCCAGCAGGGTTCCATATACGGTAGACGGAACCTTTGTCCCGATTGGCTTTTCGGGGATATTGTAAACATTTTCCCCGAGAATAGTCAGCGTCCAGTTATCGCTTAAATTCCTTCGCATCATATTTGATCCTCCTTCGATGCATTTCTAAAACTTTTAGTATCGTTATTGTAGTATTTTTTTGTTTTTTTCGGTAAAAATAAGCTCTGATAAAATAGGAAAAACCTCCGGAATTTGTTATCCGGAGGTTTGCGGCAAGAGTTCCTGTGTACGGCTGTTGGTTAATCAATCCTCTCTCCAGCTTTGTATCTGGTGACAACCCTCTGGATACGCTCGTTGGGATCTAAGAGATCACTGATCGAGGCGTCGTGGTTTAAGGTATCAATCAGATAAGCGATATATTTGCTCATATCACAGTCAATATACCATTCCCGGCTGAGCAGCTCGGGGGTCTGATAGACAAGGTTGGTGGTCAGCACCCCGTCGATCATGCCGTTTTCAAAGGCACGGTCAAATCTTTCAAGCCCGTTGGTAAACAGGCCGAAAGTGGCGCAGATAAAGATTTTGCGCGCTTTCCTTTCCTTTAAGGCTGTGGCAACCTCCAACACGCTTTCCCCGGAAGAAATCATGTCGTCGATGATGACCATATCCTTTCCCTCCACGGATGAGCCCAGAAACTCATGGGCTACAATCGGATTACGGCCATTGATAATACGGGTGTAATCCCGTCTCTTATAGAACATGCCCATATCCAGACCCAGAACATTTGCCATATAGATGGCACGGCTCATACCGCCCTCGTCGGGGCTGATGATCATCATATGTCCGGAATCGATCTGAAGATCCTTCACATGCTTTAAAAGCCCCTTTACAAACTGGTAGATGGGCTGCACGGTTTCAAAGCCATGAAGCGGAATCGCATTCTGAACCCGCGGGTCGTGGGCGTCAAAGGTGATGATGTTGTCAACTCCCATGGAGACCATCTCCTGGAGGGCGAGAGCGCAGTCAAGAGACTCTCTTGCGGTCCTTTTATGCTGCCGGCTCTCATAGAGATAAGGCATAATGACGGTAATGCGCCTTGCCTTTCCGCCTACGGCAGCAATGATCCTCTTTAAATCCTGATAGTGATCGTCCGGGGACATATGATTCTCGTGTCCGCACAGAGAATAGGTCAGGCTGTAATTCGCCACATCCACCAGGAGATAGAGATCCGTCCCGCGGACAGATTCCAGGATCATGCCTTTGGCTTCCCCGGAACCAAAACGGGGAACATTTGCCTTCAGGATATAGGACGGTCTCTGGTATCCGGCAAATGCAAGGCTTTCCTTATGTTCGCTTTCCCGTTCTGTCCTCCATTTTACCAGATAGTTGTCTACTTTTTCACCCAAGGCACGACATCCCTCCAGAGGGATCATACCCAGGGAACCTACAGGAATGGTTTCCAGGTTTCTTTTTTCTTCACGCTGAGCCATGAAAGCACCTCACTTTCTGTTTTCAAGTCGTTTTTTAAGCATCCGGATATCGATTCCGGTAAATTTACAGATATGGTATTGGTTGGTGATCCGGGAAAAAACCCGGTCCGAATAGCGGTTCCGTATATCCTCCAGAGACAGATTGGTTGAAATAACAGTGGATTTTTTGTTTAGATGCCGCCCATTTAAAAGGGAAAATAATACGGAAGGAGCTATATTTTTGGTGTATTCTGTTCCTAAGTCGTCAATGATCAGAAGATCACAGCCGTATAAATCTTCGTGAAGGCCTGCGCTGTCTTCTCTGCTTTTATAATCGAATAAATTTCTGGATAAGAGTTCAAAGAGTCCGGCGGCGCTGAAATAAATCACGGAATGTCCGGATTCTATCAGTTCCTTTGCCACGCAGCCGGATAAAAAAGACTTGCCTGTCCCTACTGTACCATAAAAAAATAAATTTTGATAGTCTGTATCAAAGGATTTTACAAAATTTCTGCATTCTATTACCGCTTTTTGGAAGCGCACCAAATCCTCCCCCTGGTAATAATCATAGGAGAGGACTTCAAAGTTTTCTTTTTCCAGCATATCCTGAATGCCGGACTGTTCATAGAGCAGACGAATGACAGCCTGCTTGAAGCAATGGCATTTTTGACCCTCTATATAGCCGGTATCTCTGCAGTCCGGACAGTCGTAGAGGGGGCTTAAGTAATCCGCAGGGTATCCTGCCCTGACGAGGAGCTGCTCTTTCCGGAGGGAGAGGGAGGCAATAGAACTCTTAAGGTTTTCAAGAGCGTTGGTATCACCCTCTAAGAGCTTCTTTCCCTCTGAGACGGACAGGGAGGCTACGCAGTCACAGAGGGCGCGATAGCCGTCTACCTGCCGGTAAACCCGGGCAGTGCGTTCCTCCAAAAGATGGCGGTTTTTGGTCTGCCTTTCCTCATATTCCCGCATAATGGAATTATATTGGGTGTTTGTCAGTGCCACGGTCACTCTCCTAATTGCTCAGAATTTCTTTTTCCAGTGCGTCAAAGTCATAGTCAGTATGTAAGAACTGATTAAAGGAGCCGGCTGCGGAGGAATTGGTTCCGGTCGGGCTGTGCCCGGACGGCCGGGAGGCTTTTGTCTTGGCATAGGCATCATCCAAAGCCAGTATATCCGCCTTGTGGCGGACCTGGGCTCCGTGCCAGCTCTTTAAGATCCTTTCCGCATATTCAAAACGATGCTTGTCCGTAGCCATTACGGTGCGGTTGCAGGCTTCCAAGATAATATCCTGAGTAAAGCCGTATTCCTTTGCCCACTTTAAGGCAAAACCGGCTTCTGCTTTGGTGGGAGTGCCCGACTTGCCAAGCGCCTTCATCACAGTGTACACGATTTTGTCATACTTCCCGGCCAGCCTTGCCGCCTGCTTGGGCGTGGTGATCCCCTCCTGGGCCCAGCTTATGGCCACCTTCTCTATGTACCGGAAGTCTTTTTTTCCTTTATCCACGCAATACTGGATCAGGTAATCGATCAGATCCTCCGAAAAGCCAAGCCTGTCGGAGAAAAACAGGATTGTGTTGATTTCCCTGGGGCTTAAGGGCCTGCCGATATATTGCTCCGCTACAAAAAGAAGCTGAGAGGTTTCTTCCTTTTCCTTAAATTCCTTTAATTTGTCAAGGCTGTAGGAGGGCACGGTAAGCTCCGGTTTATCAAAGACCGTCTCCGCTTTGGCAGGAAGATGGACAAAAGAAACCACAGGCGTATTCGGCTCCCCCTGAGATTTCCCGGGAACCTCCAAAAGCCGTATGCCGGAAAGGCTTCTGCCGCCCTCCCTGGAGGCGTCCTCGCCAAGAGCGGCCTCGTATTCCAGGGAAATAAGACGGTTCTTTTCCCAGTATTTGAGCGCCCGCAGCACATCCTTTTCCGTATAGTTAAACTGATCTGCCATGTCGGAAATACTGGTCGTAAGGCCGGCTTCCGTCATGCGAAGCAGATAGAGATAGATTTTAAGCTGGGCGTCGTTGGCCTCTTTCATGTAGCTGTCAATGAAGAGATTGGACACGGCCGTCACGCCCGCACAGCTTTCCCGATAAATTTTAAAGCACCCCATAATAATCACCCTAATGTTTATACACGAATCAAAAGTAAAATGAATTATAGCACAGGCTCTCCCAAAATGAAATAGGAAAATTTTCTGCAGACCCTGTGTTTGCGGCAGGTTTCCCGATTTGTGGATCCTGTGGATTTTGTGGATGAAGCAGGATCGGGCAAAATATTAACGGCTCCCCAAAACGGTAAATACAGGATTTGTCCGGCCCTTTTCGGAAAGAAAAATATCCACATATTTCGAAAGCCCCAAAGGCGTAAAAATATGTGGATAATGTGGACAATCAGCGCTTCAGGAGACAATCCCCGATAGCTGCAACGTTTCCGGCCCCCATAGTTATCAACAAATCTCCCGTGGAACATTTTTCTAAAATAAATTTTTGAATTTCATCAAAAGAAGAAAAATAGTAACAATCTCCGCCTTGAGAAATCACCTCATCCTGGAGATTTTTGGAACTGATTCCCAGATTGTCGGTTTCCCTTGCCGGATAAATATCCGTGAGAATCACATGGTCTGCCAGACAGAGAGCCTTTGCAAATTCCTTCATGAAGGCCCTGGTGCGGGTAAAGGTGTGAGGCTGGAACACGCACCAGATGGATTTGTGGGGGTAATTTGCAGCTGCGCTTAAAGTTGCGGTAATTTCCGTAGGATGATGGGCATAATCATCAATAAGGGTAATTCCGTCTATCGTCCCTTTGTATTCAAAGCGGCGGTCCGTTCCGTGGAACTGGGACAACGCATTTTGAATGACGGAAAGGTCAATGGAAAAGAGGTCGGCAAAGGCAATGGCAGCCATGGCATTATAAATATTGTGAATACCGGGAACGCCGAGGGTGAAAAGGCTTCCCGAAGGGATACTGCCCTCCTGCGCATTGCTTTTGCAGAGACGGAAGCCGGAAAAGCCTTTTTCATCGTGGGAAATCTCTTCCGGATGGTAGTCAAATTCCGCACTGCTGCCATAGGTCACGACCCGGCAGGAAAGGTCCTTTGTTATTTTGTCGATTTCAGGGATCTCGCCGTTTATAATCAGGATGCCTTCTGGGGGGATGAGAGCTGCGAATTTGTGGAAAGAGTTTCGTATATCATCAATATCCTTAAAAAAGTCCAGATGATCCTCCTCCACATTCAGGATGATTCCCACCTTGGGGAAAAAGCTCAGGAAGCTGTTGGTGTATTCGCAGGCCTCCGTCACAAAAAAGGGGCTGTGCCCGATGCGGATATTTCCCCCGATGGACTTAAGGATGCCGCCGATGGAAAGAGTGGGATCCGTTTCCGCCCTGAGAAGAATCTCGGAAATCATGGAGGTGGTGGTGGTCTTTCCGTGGGTGCCGCTGACGGCAACGGGAAGCTCATAAGTTTTCATGATCTGCCCCAGGAGCTGGGCGCGGGTCAGGGAGGGAAGGTTTCTTTCCTGTATGGCGATATATTCCGGATTGTCGGAGTGGATGGCGCTGGTATAAACTACCAGGTCAATATCGGAATTTAAATTTTCCTTCTTCTGGCCAATAAAGATCGCGGCGCCCTTTTTCCGGAGAAGCTCGGTCAGGGGGGATGCTTTCGCATCGGAACCGGATACGGTAAAGCCCTTTTCCAGGAGGATTTCAGCCAGGCCGCTCATGCTGATGCCGCCGATGCCGATAAAATGGATGTGGATAGGACGATCAAAATCTATTTGATACATGGGTAACCTCCGTTAGCGCATAATTATGATTATTATTAGTCTTGACTCAATTATATATAATTACACAGCAAAAACCAATGCTATTTTTGCAAAAAATGTCGTAATAGAAAAAAATATACAAATTTTGCAATTGCTCTGCAATTATTTTGGGAAATCGGATTTGAGCACAGAAGGATGTTGTAAATTATACACATAAAATTAATACAATTAAGAATATTTTTGTAAAATACATTCACTTTCAAATGAATCTATGATATACTATTCACATATAACTTAAATGGTACCTATAACTTAATATGGTTTAAAAACATCTGTATATGAGGTGATGACATGATCAAGAAAGAGATGATTGCCATGCTGCTTGCAGGCGGTCAGGGAAGCAGACTGGGGGTGCTGACGTCCAAGATGGCCAAACCGGCAGTGTCCTTTGGCGGCAAATACCGCATCATAGACTTTCCGTTAAGTAATTGTATCAATTCTGGGGTTGATACGGTGGGAGTTCTCACCCAATATCAGCCTCTTCGTCTCAATACTCATATCGGGATCGGGATCCCGTGGGATTTGGACAGGAATTTAGGCGGGGTGACCGTACTTCCGCCCTATGAGAAAAACGTGAACAGCGAGTGGTATACCGGCACTGCCAATGCAATTTACCAGAATCTGGAGTATATGGAGACCTTTCATCCGGAATATGTGCTGATCCTTTCCGGAGATCACATTTATAAGATGGATTATGAGGTCATGTTGGATTTCCATAAAGAAAAGGAGGCAGAGGTTACCATAGCGGTCATGCCGGTTCCCATGGAAGAGGCGAAACGGTTTGGCATTATGATTACAGACGAGGAGAGGAGGATTACGGATTTTGAAGAAAAGCCTGAGAGGCCAAGAAGTAATCTGGCTTCCATGGGTATTTACATATTTAACTGGAAGACGCTGAGGCAGGCGCTGCTTGCCAACGCCCATCTGCCCGGCCTTGATTTCGGAAAGCATATCATTCCCTACTGCCACGGCAGGGGATGCCCTCTTTATGCCTATGAATTTAACGGCTACTGGAAGGATGTGGGCACCTTAAATTCCTACTGGGAAGCCAACATGGAACTGATTGACATTGTCCCTGAGTTTAATCTGTACGAGGAATACTGGAAGATTTACACCAAGAGTGAAATCCTTCCGCCGCAGTATATTGCGGACGACAGCGTTGTGGAGCGGAGCATCATAGGAGAAGGTTCGGATATTTACGGACAGGTATATAACTCTGTGATTGGCTGCGGTGTGGTGATCGGTAAGGATACTGTGGTCAGGGACTCCATCATTATGAATCATACCCGGGTGGGAGAGGCCTGTGAGCTGAGCAGGGCGATTATCGCGGAGAATGTGGAGATCGGCAGCCGCGTAAGGCTGGGGGTGGGGGAGGAGATTCCCAATGAGGCGCAGCCCCATATTTACACGGGCGGCCTTGTTACCGTAGGAGAGAGAAGCCGGATACCCGATGACATTACGGTCGGCAAAAACACCTGTATTTTTGGAGCGACGGGGAAGGAGGATTATCCGGAAGGACATCTGGCAGGCGGAAAAACATTGATTAAGGCAGGTGATGAACAGTGAGGGCAATTGGGATTATATTAGCAGGCGGAAACAGCCACAGGATGAAAGAGCTTTGCCGCAAGAGAGCCGTGTGCGCCATGCCGGTTGCAGGCAGCTATCGGAGCATTGACTTTGCACTGAGCAATATGACGAATTCCCATATTCAGAAAGTGGCGGTATTTACCCAGTATAATGCCGGAAGCTTAAATGAGCATCTGAACTCCTCCAAATGGTGGGATTTCGGACGAAAACAGGGAGGCTTATACGTGTTTACGCCTGCGGTTACTGCCGAGAGCAACTTTTGGTACAGGGGGACGGCGGATGCGATCGCGCAGAATCTTTCATTCCTTAAAAACAGCCATGAGCCCTATGTGGTGATTGCCTCCGGCGACTGTGTCTATAAGCTGGATTACAATAAGGTGCTGGAATACCATATTGCCAAAAAGGCGGACGTCACCGTAGTATGCAAGGATATGGGGCCGAATGAAAATGTGGAGCGCTTCGGAACCATTAAGATGAATGAGGAAAGCCGCATTGAAGAGTTTGAGGAAAAGCCGGTGGTGGCAAGCTCCAATACCATCTCCTGCGGAATCTACGTAATCAGAAGGCGTCAGCTCATCGAGATGATTGAGAAATGTGAGGAGGAGGATCGTTATGATTTCGTCAAGGATATCCTGATCCGTTACAAGACCATGAAAAAGGTTTACGGATATAAGCTGAAGGAGTACTGGAGAAATATTGCATCCGTGGAGGATTATTTCAACACGAATATGGATTTCTTAAAGAGCGAAACCAGAGATTACTTTTTCAGGCAGTATCCGGATATTTACTCTAAGGTGGATGATCTGCCTCCCGCGAAATATAATGTGGGATCGCATATCAGAAACAGCCTGATTTCAAGCGGCTGTATCATCAACGGCACCGTGGAGGATTCCGTAATATTCAAGAAAGCTTTTATAGGAAATAACTGTTATATCAAAAATTCCATCATATTAAATGATGTGTATATTGGAGATAACACACATATTGAAAATTGTATCGTGGAAAGCCGCGATACCATAAGGACAAATTCCTACCATAAGGGTAGCGATGGCATTAAGATTGTAGTAGAGAGAAACAACAGGTTCGTCATTTAAGGGCGGCTCATACATCTTTGGTTTTTTGCTTGCTTAGGAGCTGTCCGCAGAGAATGAAGTTCGATGTGGAAGGTTTGACTAAGAGAAAAAGTACTGGGAAAAAGCTGCGGATGCGGCGGAATGAGAGGAAAAATGCAAATTACAGATGTACGGGTAAGGAAGATTACCAAAGAGGGCAAGATGCGCGCCATTGTATCAATCACATTAGATGATGAGTTTGTGATTCATGATATTAAAGTGATAGAAGGGGACAAAGGGCTGTTTATTGCCATGCCCAGCAAGAAAGCAACGGATGGCGAGTACCGGGATATTGCCCATCCCATTAATTCAACTACCAGGGATCGGATACAAACCACTATTCTGGAAAGGTATCAAAAGGCGCTGACGGAGCCGGAGGGGGAAGAATAATAGGCATTATGAGAAAGAGCAGAGCGAGAGCTTTGCTCTTTTTTTGCGGATAAAAATGTGGTATGATGGCAGGGTACAATAATTAAGAGAAAGGAAAACAGGAATGTTTGTAATAGCGGGGCTTGGAAATCCGGGAAAAGAATATACAAATACCAGGCATAATGCCGGATTTGGAGTGATAGACGCGCTGGCAGAGAAATATGATATTTCTGTGATGAGTATCAAGAACAGGGCGCTGACGGGAAAGGGAATCATTGACGGAAAGAAAGTGGTTCTGGTAAAACCCATTACCTTTATGAACCGAAGCGGGGAAAGCATCCGCCCTCTGGCAGATTACTACAAGATCGATCCCGAAAGTGAGTTGATTGTGATCTCGGACGATATTAACCTGCCGCCGGGGCAGATACGTATCCGGAAAAAGGGAAGTGCAGGCGGCCATAACGGCCTGAAAAATATTATCCATCACCTGGGAAATGAAAATTTCAAGAGAATACGCGTGGGCGTGGGGGAAAAACCAAAGGAGAATGATCTGGCGGATTATGTGCTGGGACGCTTTTCGAAGGAGGAAAGCTCTCTGATCGGGGATGGGACAAAAAAGGCCCTCCAGGCAGTGGAAATGATGCTTGCGGGGGACACAGACCGGGCAATGAATGAGTTTAACAGAAAGGTTTGACGCGGGGTAGAAACATGAATGTAATGACGGCTCCTTTGATGGAACTGGGGGAATTCGATGAGATAAAAAGAAAGCTTGAGAGACAGAGCCGGGTTTGCGCTTCCCTGACAGGGTGCATGGAATCTCAGAAGCTTCATATGGTGTACGGGCTGGGAGAGGGATTTAAAAACAGGCTTATTGTCACCTTCAGTGATCTTCGGGTAAAGGAGATGATGGAAGATTACCGTTTTTATGACAGGACTGTCACTTCTTATCCCGCAAGGGATCTGATTTTCTATCAGGCGGATGTCCATGGCAATCAGCTGGTAACGGAGCGGATCAAATGCTTAAAGCGGATGTTGGAGGGCAAGCCGGTTACGGTGATCACAACCT
The DNA here is from genome assembly GCA_910579425.1 of uncultured Lachnospiraceae bacterium. Taxonomy (GTDB): domain Bacteria; phylum Bacillota; class Clostridia; order Lachnospirales; family Lachnospiraceae; genus Suilimivivens. Next base: position 48,425 of record CAJTVL010000001.1, read on the forward strand.
TCAGCGCCCTGATGGCTCCCCAGATCCCGCTTTCCGTATGGCGGGAGAAGCTCCTTCCTATTAACGGGGAGAGCCGGCTGGATGAAAAGGAGCTGGCTCTGCGTCTGGTTGAGATGGGATATGTAAGGAATTATCAGGTGGAGGCTCCCGGCCAGTTCAGCATCAGAGGCGGTATTGTGGATATTTTTGATCTGACGCAGGAAAATCCTTACCGCATCGAGCTTTGGGGAGATGAGGTGGAGTCCATCCGAAGCTTTGATGTGCTCAGCCAGCGTTCCATAGAGAAGCTTTCCGGTATAACAGTCTATCCGGCAGGGGAGATGCTGCTCTCAGGAGAGCGGCTGAAAATGGGGATGGATAAGATTGAAAAGGAAGCGGAGGAATTTGCGGGAAAGCTCCGGGCACAGTTCCATACCGAGGAGGCTCAAAGGATCACCCTGCAGATCAAAGAGCTGTCGGAGCAGGTGCATGAATTTCGAAATCTGGTCAATTTAGATTCCTATGTCCATTATTTTTATGAGGATACGGTTTCTTTTCTGGAGCTCTTTGACCGGGACGAAACCTGTATTTTTGTGGATGAACCGGCCAGGGTGAAGGAGCATGCCAAGGCGGTGGAGCTGGAATTTCGGGAAAGCATGATGCACCGCGTGGAAAAGGGCTATCTTTTGCCCGGACAGATGGAGCTTTTGTATTCCACAGAGGAAGTGGCGTCCAAAATGGAGCAGGCCAGGCTGGTTACGCTGGCCGCGTTAGATATGAAAAACACGCTGTTTAAGGCTGACAGGAAAGCGGATATTCCGGTAAAGAGTATTTCTTCCTATAATAATAGCTTTGAAGCTCTGGTGCAGGACTTAAAGCGCTATAAGAGAAACGGATACCGGATCCTTCTGCTCTCCGGCTCCCGGACCAGGGCGCAGCGGCTGGCCGGGGATTTGAGGGAGGAGGAGCTGACGGCTTTTTATACGGAGGATCCCGACAGAGAGCTGCAGCCGGGGGAAATCATGACCTTTTATGGCAGGGTTCTGAAAGGTTTCGAGTACCCGCTGCTTAAATTTGCCGTGATATCGGAGAGCGACATTTTTGGCGCAGACAGTAAGAAGAAGAAAAAAAAGAAGCATCATGAGGGAAGCAAGATCAATGATTTTAATGAACTGAAGGTAGGAGACTATGTAGTTCATGAAAACCATGGGCTGGGTATTTATCAGGGCATTGAAAAGGTTGAAATTGACAAAGTAGTCAAGGATTACATGAAAATTGAATACAGGGACGGAGGAAGCCTGTATGTGCTGGCCACAGGGCTGGACGTCATTCAAAAATATGCCTCGGCCGATGCCAAAAGGCCCAAACTGAGCAAGCTCGGAACCCAGGAGTGGGCCCGCACCAAGACGAAAGTGCGCCAGGCCGCCGGGGAGGTGGCCAGGGATTTGGTGGAGCTTTATGCCGCAAGGCAGCAGAAAAACGGGTTTCAGTACGGAAAGGACACGGTGTGGCAGAGGGAATTTGAGGAGATGTTCCCCTTTGAGGAGACGGAAGGACAGCTTGCCGCCATCGAAGCCACCAAAAGGGATATGGAGAGCACTAAGATCATGGACCGTCTGATCTGCGGGGATGTGGGCTATGGAAAGACGGAGATTGCAATCCGTGCCGCGTTTAAAGCGATACAGGAGGGAAAGCAGGTGGTATATCTGGTACCCACCACGATTCTGGCCCAGCAGCACTACACCACCTTTCTCCAGCGGATGAAGGATTTCCCGGTCCGGGTGGATTTGCTCTGCAGATTCCGCTCGGGGGCAGAGCAGAAAAAGACCTTGGAGGATCTGAAAAAGGGGCTGGTGGACATTGTGATCGGAACCCACAGAGTTTTGTCTGCGGACGTGATTTATAAGGATCTGGGGCTTTTGATTATAGACGAGGAGCAGCGTTTTGGCGTCACCCACAAGGAGAAGATCAAGAAGCTGAAGGAGAACGTGGATGTTTTAACGCTTACGGCTACCCCCATCCCCCGCACCCTGCACATGAGTCTGATCGGAATCCGGGATATGAGTGTGCTGGAGGAGGCGCCGAACGACAGGATGCCCATTCAGACCTATGTGCTTGAATATAATGAAGAAATGGTGCGGGAGGCCATTGTCCGGGAGCTGTCCCGGCAGGGACAGGTTTACTATGTCTATAACAGGGTAAACAATATTGCGGACATTGCCGCCGCCCTGCAGAAGCTGGTACCGGAGGCGACGGTTGCTTTTGCCCACGGGCAAATGAACGAGCGGGAACTGGAACGTATCATGTATAATTTTATCAATGGAGAAATCGATGTGCTGGTATCCACAACCATTATCGAAACAGGACTTGATATTTCCAATGTAAATACCATTATAATCCATGACTCCGACCGCATGGGGCTGTCACAGCTTTATCAGCTCAGGGGCCGGGTGGGGCGCAGCAACCGCACCGCCTATGCGTTTCTGATGTACCGCAGGGACAAGATGCTTAAGGAAGTTGCGGAAAAGAGACTGGCCGCCATTAAGGAGTTTACCGATCTGGGAAGCGGTTTTCGGATTGCCATGCGGGATCTGGAGATCCGGGGGGCCGGAAATCTCCTGGGAGCAAGGCAGCACGGGCATATGCAGGCGGTAGGCTATGATCTGTACTGCAGGATGCTGGGCGATGCCGTCAAGAAGCTTAAGGGGATCAGTACGGCGGAGGAGTTTTCCACCACGGTGGATTTGAATGTGGATGCTTTTATTCCCCCTGCCTATGTGGTGAATGAGGTGCAAAAGCTGGATATTTACAAGCGGATCGCGGGCATTGAGAGTCAGACGGAATGTGAGGATATGAAGGGAGAGCTTTTGGACCGTTTCGGGGAAATCCCCGGGGCCGTAGAAAACTTGTTCCGTATCTCCATGATCCGCGTATGTGCCCACCGGCTTTATATGACGGAGGTAAAGGGAGGAAACGGAGAAATCCGGTTTCTGTTTAAGCCGGATGCCGGAATACGGCCGGAAAGGATACCTGCGCTTCTCAAAAAGTATGACAGGCTCAGCTTTAATCCCAAAGGAACGCCGTTCTTTTTGTTCCGCTACAAAAAATGCGGCGTGGTGGAGCGGGATGCCCAGATGCTGTTAGAGCACACGCAAAAACTTCTCGCCGCCATGGAAGAAGAGCTGGCGGCGGAGCCGGCTGCATCTTTGAACTGACAAAAAGGGCTGTCCCGTCCGGAGCTGCTGCTCCCTGGCGTGACAGCTCTTTTTGAATCTAAGTATGTCCGCAAAAGCCTGCAAACTCCGGTCAGGCTTTGCATTTGTTTACGATTGCAGCCATTTCATCCCACTTCTTTTCCATATCGGCAACTAACTTAAACTGGGTTCTGGCGCGGTCAAGGTTGTGGTTTTCCCGGTGGATTTTGAAGTAGACGTCGCCTTCCAGGAAGTCCGCCAGAAACCGGAGTCCGCATTCGAAAGTCATCAGTTTGGCACCCATGGGAAGCATTTCAATCTCCTTGCCCGTCAGGCTCCCGTCACAGCCTTCCAGATAGCCTTTGACAAAGGCCTCAAAGAGGGATAAATCCAGCTCAACCTTGTCAAGATCCTGCTCGTCCTCAGCTCCTGTGCTGGCCCCAAAGCGAATGGAGTCGCCAAAATCGTAGAGGGAAAGACCCGGCATTACCGTGTCAAGGTCAATGATGCAGAGGGCCTTTTGGGTGTCCGCGTCAAAGAGAATATTGTTCAGCTTGGTGTCATTGTGGGTTACCCGAAGGGGAAGCTCACCGGCACTGAGCAGGTCGGTTAAGGCGCAGGCTTCTTTCTCCCGCTCTAAGGCAAAGGCAATTTCCTTTTGGGCCATAGCGGCTCTTCCCAGCTTATCCTCCCTGACCGCTTTTTGGAAATCCCGGAAACGGGAAGGGGTATTATGGAAGTTGGGAATGGTTTCGTGGAGGGTGTCCGCGGGATAGTCGGCCAGCATCTTCTGGAAATTTCCAAAGGCAGCGGCGCTGTCGTAAAAATCCTTGGCGCTTTCTACTTTTTCGAGACAGACGGTTTTCTCGATAAACGGGAATATCCGCCAGTAATTGTGGCTTGTGTCCTCGTAAAAGCAGGCTCCCGATTTGGTTTTGATTACATTGAGAGTCTCCCGGTCCGGGTCGCCGCCGGCGGCAAGGATGATTTTGCGCAGGTATTCCGTTACGTTTGACATATTTTCCATGAGCAGAGGCGGATTTTTAAAGATGGAATGATTCATCCGCTGCAGGATGTAGCGGCTCTGTCCCCCCTGGGGAGTTTCATAAACAAGCAAAAAGGTGTCGTTGATGTGGCCGTTTCCGTAAGGCCGCTTTTCGATTACGTTGCCCTCTATGGCAAATTGGGATATGGCCTCGTCAATTTTGGCGCAGGCTGTGTTTTCTGGGTTCATAGGTACTCCTTATCAATTATTATTAGTTTTGATGAATACAATATAACAGAAATTATAAAATCTGTCTATAAAATTAAGCAGAAAAAAACTCTGTTTTAACCATAATAGACAAATAAAAAAACAGAGTGTATTCCGTACTTTAAAATCTGCAAAATGCCTGTATTCAAAAGGAAAGAAATAGTGTACAATGAAAAATACAGGCTTACTTAAGAAAAGGAATCGGGGCTGTGCGGCCCTGACTTATGCGCATTCGGGATGCGCGGATAGGAGCAAAAGATGGATATATTTCGTATACTGACCATGATTGGAGGTCTGGCGCTGTTCCTCTACGGGATGGAGGTGCTGGGGGACGGGCTCAAAAAGATGTCCGGCGGCAAGCTGGAGATTATTCTGGAAAAGCTCACCTCCAACAAGCTGATGGCTATTCTTCTGGGCGCAGGGGTGACGGCGGTGATCCAGTCCTCCTCGGCAACCACAGTTATGGTGGTAGGCTTTGTCAATTCGGGGATCATGAAGCTTACCCAGGCCATAGGAGTAATTCTGGGAGCCAATGTGGGTACTACGGTTACGGCCTGGCTTTTGAGTTTAAGCGGCGTGGACGGCTCGGGTCTTTTCCTGCAGCTTCTCAAGCCCTCTTCCTTTTCCCCGATCCTTGCGATTGCAGGGGTGGCCGTGCGGAGTATGAGCAAAAGAGAAAAGCACAGAGATATGGCAACGATTATGATCGGCTTTGCGGTGCTTATGATCGGGATGGATACCATGTCGAACGCGGTAAAGCCGCTGGCGGAAATCCCCGAATTTACCAATATTCTGTTTATGTTTTCCAACCCGGTGATCGGTATGCTGGTGGGGCTTGTGCTTACGGCAATCATCCAGTCTTCTTCGGCTTCCGTGGGTATCCTTCAGGCCATGTGCGCCTCCGGTGCGGTGAGTTATTCCACGGCCATTCCCATTATTATGGGACAGAATGTGGGGGATTGCGTAGCCGCCCTGCTCTCCAGTGCCGGGGCAGGGAATAAGGCCAGAAGAGCGGCGCTGGTGAACCTTTACTACAAAATTATCAAGACAGCCGCCTTTATGGTGATTTTTTATACGCTGGATGCGGTTTTTCATTTCGCATTTCTCTCCAACAGCGCCAGCGCCCTTGGGGTTGCGGTGATACATACGGCTTTTAACGTGGTGGCGGTAATCCTGATTTATCCTTTCACCCAGGTGCTGGAGCGGCTGGTTTATCTCACGATACCGGAAACGGAGGAAGAGCTTCGCAGCAGAGAGCCTGCCAAACAGGAGATACAGATTCTGGATGCCCGTTTCTTAAGCACCCCCGGCTTTGCTCTGGAGCAATGTAAAAATGCGGCAATTGACATGGCCGGATATGCCAGAGAAGGGCTGTTCCTGGCGGCAGGGCTTTTTGAGAAGTTCGATAAAAAGGCGGCCGCCAGGGTGATCGAGCTTGAAGAACTGGTGGATCACTATGAGGACGAGCTGGGTTCCTATCTGGTGAAATTAAGCAGCAAGCACCTTACATCCAAGGACAGTCAGGAGCTGTCGGTGCTGCTCCATTGTATCGGGGATTTTGAGCGGATTTCGGATCACGCCATCAATATTATGGAGTCTGCGGAGGAGATGCATGAGAAAAAGCTGTATTTTTCCAGGAAGGCAGAGGAGGAGCTTGCAGTCTTTACCGGTGCGGTGAAGGATATTATTAATACTTCTTTCCGGGTATTTATAGAAGAGGATTTGAGCCTGGCAGATAAGGTTGAACCTATGGAGGAAGTGATAGATTATCTGAACTCCGAGGTAAAGAAGAGACATATCAAGCGGCTGCGCAAGGGCAAATGTACCATAGAAATGGGATTTGTGCTCTCGGATATTTCCACCAATTATGAGAGGGTGGCAGACCATTGCTCCAATATAGCGCTCTGTCTGCTGCAGCTCAATGAGGAGAATTTCGGAACCCATGAATACCAGGATAATCTGACAAGTAAGGATAATGAGGCGTTTAAGGTGGAGGTAAAGCGTCTGAGAGAACAATATCAATTGCCTAAATAAGGGGCAGAATTTTGTAATCAGCCCATGAAAGTCCGTTTTATGGGACAGCCAGAATGTTATTCTGAGATTAAGGAAAACAGATCAGAATGACAGGAGGCCAAAAATGAAAGGATATTTTGTAAATGACGGATACATGGGTATGGTAGAGGGAAGATATATGTTGTTTGCCAGCGAGGAGGATTACAGGGAATATTTGGAGGGGTGAGACCGATATTCTGCGGCGCTTTATCCCAGAAGACGAGGGATACAGAGGGCAAAAAAATGAAAATTATTTACGGCACGGGCAATCGTGCAAAGATTGCATATATGCAGAGAGCGCTTGCGGGCCTTCCGCTGGAAATAACAGGGGTAAAGCAGGCGGCGGCAATGAAAGGGATTTTCCTTCCCGAGGTGGAAGAAACCGGCGCCACGCCTCTTGAAAATGCAAGGCAAAAGGCGGAAAAATATTATGAGCTGTTCCAAAGTCCGGTATTTTCCTGTGACAGCGGGCTGTATCTCCGGAGCCATGCCGACGGTCAGCCCCTCCCGGCCGGAGAACAGCCGGGAATCCATGTGCGGGGTGTGGCAGGACGCTATACGGATGATGAACTGCTGGCTCATTATATCGGGCTGGTGAGGAAATACGGGCAGATACGGGCCAGGTATAAAAACGCGATCTGCCTGATCTGGAATGAACGGCTCAGGGCGGAGAGTATGGCCGAGGATTTATGGGGCAGTCCTTTTCTTCTCACGGACAAGCCCCATGCGAAAAGGGTGGAGGGTTTCCCTCTTGACAGTATCTCCCTGGATATAAAAACCGGCCGGTATTGCTATGACCTGGAGGAAAATTCCCAGGACGATCTGGTATCACAGAGAGGATTTGCCGGATTTTTTGAGGACTTTTTGAAAACTGCGCGATAACTTACAGCTTTTCATGGAAATTGACGTAATTTATACTGATAACAGCGGCATAAGGCCGGCGAATGAAAATAACAGTTTTTCTGAGAGGTAGGAGTATTCTGATATGCAGAAAGAAACAGAGAAGAAGGTGGAACAAATGATTTCGCATATGATGCTGGATATGGGGGTACCGGCTCATTTGAAGGGATACAGGTATGTGCGCGCAGCGGTGCTCATGGCGGAGGAAGATATGAAGGTAGTGGGAAGCGTCACAAAGCTTCTTTATCCTGAAATAGCCAAGCGGTATAATACCACAGACGGCAAGGTGGAGCGGGCAATCCGCAACGCAATAGAAATTTCCTGGGAGAGAGGAAATAAGGAAACCTTTGAGTGTCTGTTTGGTTATTGTGCCGACAGCGGGCAGGGCAGGCCTACCAACAGTGAGTACATAGCGGTAATTGCCGATACGATCAGAATACGGATGAATCAGCAAAGTATGAAAGAAGGATAATTTCGGTTTTTACAATGAGAAAGGATGACAGATACAATGGATAAGCCGGCAATATGCGGGGGAAAGCCCGTTCGCGACAAAAAAATTTATTATGGACATCAGTATATTGACGAGGATGATATACAGGCGGTGGTGGAGGTTTTGAGAAGTGATTATCTCACCTGCGGCCCGAAGATTGAGGAATTAGAAGACAGGCTCTGCCGGATTACCGGAGCCAGGTACGCGGTGGTGTGCAGCAATGGCACTGCGGCTCTGCATATGGCGGCGATGGCTGCGGGGATTGGAGAGGGGGACGAGGTGATCACTACCCCGATTACCTTTGCCGCTTCTGCAAACTGCGCGCTTTACTGCGGCGCCAAACCGGTATTTGCCGACATCAATGAGGAAACCTACAATATCGATCCCGGGCAGGTGAAAGCCCTCACGAATGAACGGACAAAGGCGGTGGTAGCTGTGGACTATACCGGACAGTCCGCAGAGCTGGACGAGCTTCTGGCGCACTGCCGGGAAAAAGGGCTGGTGCTGATCGAGGATGGGGCCCATGTAATCGGTACCCGCTATAAGGGGAAATGGAACGGCTCCATTGCCGATATGACTACCTTGAGTTTTCATCCGGTGAAAACCGTTACCTGCGGGGAGGGCGGGGCGGTGCTCACCAACAGCAAAGAGTACTACAAAAAGCTTCTTTTGTACCGCGCCCATGGCATTACCCGGGATCCTGAGCTGTTAGAGCATGAACCGGACGGCCCGTGGTATTATGAGCAGTTAACTCTTGGCATGAATTACCGGATGACGGATATACAGGCGGCTTTGCTTTTGAGCCAGCTGGACAAGCTTAACGCCTTTTCGAAGAGAAGGAAAGAGATTGTCAGGGCTTATAATGAAGCCTTTGGGAGGGTGCCTTCGATCATTGTGCAGAAGGAAATACCGGAGTCGGATACCACAAGGCATCTGTATATTCTGCGTCTTGATCTTACAAAGCTGCAGATTGGCAGAAAGGAATTTTTTGAAGCCCTTGATGCGGAGAATGTGTGCTGTAATGTACACTACATTCCAACCTATTATTTCCCTTATTATGAAAGGCTGGGATACCGCAGAGGATTATGTCCCAGAGCGGAAAAGCTGTATGAGGAAATTATCAGTCTGCCTCTTTACTACGCCATGACGGATCAGGATGTGCAGGATGTGATAGAGGCAGTGAAGAAGGTGGCGGATTATTACGGTAAATGACGGATAATTTGTGGCTTACTGCAGAAGGAGACAGGGGCTTAAGAGACGCAGGACGGAGAGTATGAAATGAAGCTGAGTGTAATTGTGCCCGTTTATAATATGGCAGAGGGGGATAAGCTTGTCTGGTGCCTTGACTCCCTGGTGAATCAGACCATAACCGACTATGAGATTATTGCGGTGGACGACTGTTCCACCGACAATTCTCTTGACATATTAAGGGAGTATGAAAAGAGGTACCCGGACAAGTTCAAGGTTATGGCCTCCCGCGTCAACAAGAGACAGGGGGGCGCAAAAAATCTGGGGCTTACCCAGGCAGCGGGAGAATGGATCGGTTTTATTGACAGTGACGACTGGGTGACTCCTGATTATTATGAAAAGCTTCTGGCCTGCGCAGAAGAGGCAGGGGCGGATATGGCGGGATGCGATTATCATCTTACCGGTGAGCACAGTATGGAAATCGGGCAGGTGGTGCCTAACAATAAAATATCCCAGGCAGGAGTTTTGACCAAAGAAAAATACAGATCCCTGATACTGGACAGCGGCAGTCTTGTGGTTAAAATCTATAAAAGGCATATCATTTTGGATTATCCCAACCGTTTTCCCGAGAACATCTTTTATGAGGACAATGCGATCAGCAATTCCTGGATGCTGAGAGCGAAGAAGTTTGCTTATCTGCCGGAGCCGCTTTACTACTATTATCAGCACGGAACATCCACCGTACACACGATCACCCAAAGGCGCTGTGAGGATCGGATGGAGGCGGCAAGGATTATGGTCAGGGAGGCCAGGGAGTTTGGCTATCTGGAGGAGTATTACCCAGAAATAGAAAGCAGTTTTACGACCCTGTTTTATGTCAATACCCTGTTTTCTTATATGGCCGGTGTGAAAAAAAGAAAATACGGTTTTGTGAAGGCTCTTGGGAGGGAAATGAAAGAAACCTTTCCGCAATTCAGGGAAAATCCTTATTATCGGGAAAGGGTCCATGAGGAGGAGCGGAAACTGATTCGCATGCATATGAAGTCTACGCTGTATTTTATGCTGTACTATAAGCTGCTTTGGAGTTACAGGAATTTCAGAAGGAAACTTTCCGGAGGGGATAAGAATTGAAAACAGCAATTATCGGCGCCAGCGGGGAGGCGCTGCACACAATCGAAAAGGCCCGTAAGAGCGGGCTGAAGGTGATTGCCTTAGACGGCGATCCAAAGGCGGCCGGCCTGTCTGCGGCGGATGAAGCGGTTGTGACAGATATTACGGATGAGACTTTGGTGATAGACACTCTGAGAAAGGAGAGGCCGGATTTTTTGCTGACGGTACCGATAGGAAGGTATCTGACCACCACAGGAGCAGTCAACGATGCCCTGGGGCTGCCGGGAATCAGCCGGGAAATGGCGGTTTTGTGTACGGATAAGCTTTTGTTCCACGAAAAGCTGCATGGGGCAGGGCTGCGGCAATGCAGGTGTTATGGGTGGGACGGTTTCAGACTGAAAGATGCAAAGAGGGAAGTCGGTCGGGGGACAGAGGAATTTTTCAGGGAGCAGGAAATCCGGTTCCCGGCGATTTTAAAACCCAGATACGGCTCCGGCAGCAGGGGGATTCATATGATTTTTGACCGGGAACAGTTGCGGAAAGCGCTGAAAGAGGTTTCCGGTGAACCCTATCTGTTAGAAGAGTGCGTTGCAGGAGAAGAATACGGCGTTGACGGAGCCGTGACAAAGGATGGCTTTCAGATGGTGCTGCTTCGCAAAAAGGAGAATACGCCGCCTCCCTTCCGGCAGGCGGTGGGGTATTATTCGGTGCAGCCCGGAGAAGATTTTTGGAAGCAGGTAGAGGAATACATGAGAAGGACGGTGAAGTGCCTGGGGTTAAAAGAGTGCTTGCTTCACGGGGATATTATCAGAAGTGAGCACGGCCCCTTTGCCATTGAGGTTTCGGCCAGACCCTCCGGCCATAATCTTCACAACCTCTTTACCCCTATGTGTACCGGCGTGGATATGGCGGAGGAATATATCAAATACAGGATGGGACTTTCCTGCGATTTTGTCCCTCACAAAACCGGAAGGATGTTGATTCATTATTTTGACCTGCAGGGAAAGATTGCCTATATCCCCTCGAGGGAGCAGGTGAGAAAAGCCCTTCGGGCGAGACTTCTGGAATGGCAGTGTAATATTAAGGCCGGAGATGAGTTAAAGGCGGCCGGGGACGGGCATTCCCTCATGGGCCGGGGCTATTTTGTGCTGGAAGACGAAAGAGGGAAAGACAGGAACACGGAAGAGAATGATGCATTTCTCAAAGATCAGGCAGACAGGGTGAAGGAGCTGTTCGGGTAAACGGGAGGATGGATGTTGATAAGTATACTGTTAAATTTAAAGATAATGTAATAATAAAGTGAAATGACAGGAGGGCATATATTTGACAATACCCGAATTTGAGCAGGTTCTTTCAAAAGGTGAGAATTTAACCGTTGAATTTAAAACATGGATATATGCTAAGGATATGCGGGAGCGTATTTCTTTAGCAGTAGATGAACTTGTTGCCTTTGCCAACGCCAAAGGCGGTACTGTTTATATGGGCGTTGAAGATGATGGAACAGTGACAGGCTGTAACAGATATGATGTGCAGAAAATTATGGAATCTATTTATGACAGGACTCGCCCGGCGTTATTTACGGAAATAGAAGTGATTCACTATGAGGGAAAAGATGTATTGGCAATAAAGGTTGAGAGGGATGGAACGACATACGCCACTTCAGATGGAAGGTGCTTAAAGCGATTAGGGAAGAATTCAAAACCCTATTATCCGGATGAAATGAGCAACAAGTATGCTTCTATTCAAAGTCCTGATTTTTCAGGACAGATTTTGGCAGATAGTACGGTAGAAGACATAAATGTATTAGAGATATACAGTTTAAAGGAAAAATTGAAAATGCGTGATCCGAGATCTTCTTTACCTGAATTAGAAGATATGTCATTTTTAAGGGATCTGGGATTGATAAAAGAAGATGAAGATATTGACAGGCTTACGATTGCAGGTTTGCTTTTTGTGGGTAAGGAAGCAGCGATTAATCGGCTATTGCCGCAGGCGGAAGTGATATATCTTCATTATTCGGCCAACAATATGGAAGAGTATGATTCCCGATTGGATTTAAAACAGCCGATCATAACAGTGATTGACCGTTTAACGGAGAAGATACAAAATACTAATAAAATCGTAAATGTACAGGTAGGGCTGTTTCGGCTGGAGGTTGAGGATTTTTCAGAAAAGGTATTTCAAGAGGCGCTTTTGAACGCATTATCACACAGAGATTATCTGAATATGGGAGCGGTCTATGTGAAGCATTATCCGGATAGAATTGTGATTGAAAATCCGGGCGCATTTCCGGAGGGAGTGAATGAGAAAAATATAATCACACATCCGTCCACGCCGAGAAATAAACTGATTGCGGAGACATTGCAAAGGTTAAAATATGTGCAAAGGACGGGACAGGGTGTTGACATCATTTTTCGTGAGATGATTTCTTCGGGAAAACCATATCCGCAGTATCACGCATACAATGAAGCAGTGTCATTGACCATTTTCAGTGCGATTGATGATGTGAATTTTGTTAAGTTTATTGCCAGCGAGCAGGACAAGCTGCAAAAGATTCTGCCTTTACCGGAACTAATGATATTGCGGTATTTGACAGATAATAAAAGAATTATATTGTCGGAGGTTCAGGGATTGACACAGTTACCTGTAGCCGAGGCGCGAAAAAGCTGCAATAATCTTGTGCGGGATGGTTTGATTGGATTATCCGGTAAGGAGTATATGTTGACGGCTAAAGTCTATGACGCAATTAAGTCAGATGTAGAATACGCCCAAGATACCGTGATTCGATATGTAAAAGCCAAAAGTTTGATAGAGGAATATTTGCAATCTGCCGAATTTATAACGAATGAAAAAATCCGAGAACTATGTGGATTTACGAGACAGCAGGCGAGAACTACCCTGGATAGAATGCGGTCTGAAGGAATATTGCGATTGGAAGGGCAAGGACGTGTAGCCAGGTATTATAGAAATTAATGTGTTTCAATGCGTTTTTAATGCGTTCTAAATGCGTCTTCCACTCAAAAAACGCATTTAAAACGCATTGGAAGAGAAACTAACAAAATTTTGCCCCAGGATAAATCTATAAAACCTCAGATACATGGGCTGAACGGCATTCTCACCGCTGCATCTCCCGGAGGGCTTCGGCAATCCGGAGAGCACCGTTTCCGTCTACCAGCCCTCTCATGGCCTTGTGGGCAGAGCGTCTTGCGAGATAAGCTTCTGGAAGTGACATGGATGTCACAAATGTGCGTATGGCGTCCATTACCTTTTCCGGGGCTGTGCGTATATCTCCGGCCCAGGGGATAGCGCCTGCCTCATCAAAGGCTTTTGCCGCGTCGATCTGATTGTCGGCCAGGGCAAAGCTGACAGAGGGAATCCCCAGGGCGCATAGTTCATACAGCGTGGTGCCTGCGGCGGAGACGGCCAGATCGCAGGACTGCATCAGGGAAGCCATATCGGAGACGTTTTCATAAAGCTTTAAAAAGGGAAGCTCTCCTGCCAGACGAAAGAGAGGCTCTCTGTCTGTGTTTAATTTTCCGATTACCATATGGATTCTGAGAGATTCCTCAGAGAAGGGCCACGCGGAAGGCTCCTCCATCACCAAATGAAGAAAACGCACACAAAAGTGACAGGGGTCGCTTCCCCCGGTGGTAATCAGGAGGTTTTGAACATTCTTATTTACAGGCACAGGCTTATTTTGAAACTGGGGCCGAAGGGGAGCGTAGGCAGCGCCTAAGAGCCGCCGGGCACAGTTTTGATATGCAGCCTGGTAGGCGGGCAGTGCTTTTTCGGAAATCACATCATAATTGATCAGTAAATCCACAGAATAGTCAAAAAGTTTAAGGTCGTCCAGATAGGCGACCCTGGCCAGGGCGCTGACTGCAGCCAGATACTCCTTTGTCACATAATAGGAATCTAAGAGGTAAACAGGCTTTTCCTTCCGAGAACCCAGAATTTCAGCCACTTCCCCAAGCTCCTGTTCCAGATTGTCATAAGCGGCATTTTGCAGAGGCCGGATTGGAAAGCTGTCCTGGGAAGGCAGAAAGCTTTTCAGCAAAGCGGCGCTTTCCCCTGCGGATACCAAAAAGCAGATCTCCAGACCAATGCTTTTGCAGGCCCATGCCACAGAAAGGCAGCGCATGAGATGGCCGGATGCAATTTGGGAATTTGCGTCTGCCCTGATGTAAATTAGTCTATGAGTTTCCATTGCAGGGGAGTTCCTTTCTTTAAAAAGGTTTTAGCCTTTTTGCCCAGCACTTCTTCATAATACATGGTATGAAGACCGTCCCCCGGGCGGATCGAGCGGATGTTTTGGGCGTTCAGCGTCTGCCCCGCAGGGATGTCCTCTACCACAAAGAGAGAACGGCAATCGCCTCTTTCCAGTTCCTGGGTTTTGGTGAGATGATAGCTGCTGCTTCCCAATGCCTTTTCCATGATCCGTATATCCCGGACCATCTGTGCAAATTCTTCCGGCTCCATAGAGAAAGCGCCGTCAGGCCCGCCGTCGGAGCGTCTCAGCGTCAAATGCTTTTCCACCATTTTCACCCCCAGGGCCACGGAGGCGGCGGAGACGACAGAGCCCATGGTATGGTCGGAAATGCCAGTGAGACAGTCGTAGGTATCAGCCAGGGAAGGGATCATATTTAAGTTTACTTCCTCGTAAGGGGTAGGATAGGAAGAAACGCATTTCAGGAGAATCACATCCTCGTTTTTCTCCTCTTTGCAGACACAAAGAGCCCTCTCAATGTCCTGGGGATAGGCGACCCCGGTGGCAAAAATCATGGGTTTGCGGAGCCTTGCCGCCTTCCGGATCAGGGGAATATCCGTGATCTCGTAGGAAGCGATTTTAAAAGCCGGGACATTCAGTTTTTCGAGGAAATCCACGGAAGTAAAGTCAAAGGGGGAGGAAAAGCATTCCATTCCCAGTTTGTTTGCCTCTTCCATCAGGCGGGGCTGCCATTCCCAGGGAGTGTAGGCCTGGCTGTAGAGCTTGTACAGCGTAGTGCCGTCCCAGATCGTCCCCTCATTGATCTGGAAACAGGGATCATCGCAGTCGATGGTGATACTGTCCGCCGTGTAGGTCTGGAGCTTCACCGCGTCGGCGCCGGCCTGTGCGGCAGCGTGGATGATCTCCAATGCCCGCCCGTAGTCCTGATTGTGATTGGCGGAGAGCTCCGCCACCACAAAGACGGGCGAAGCGTTGCTGATGATCCGGTTTCCGATGGTAATTTCTTTATTCATAGGTGAGCCCTTTTAAGTCCTTTCGATATAATTAAGCTGCATAAATTCATCATTGGTCCAGGCTTTTCTTGCAGTAAACAAGGCACCGTCTTTGTGCTCAATATAAACCGCCGGAAAATAATTGATAAACAGGGGATTTAAGCACATAGTATACCCGCCCGCCGTATCGTAAATGATCTTGTCGCCGGGAACCAAAGGGGTATCCTCTTTGATCTCGAAAAGCCGGTCGTATTCCATGCAGGTGGCGCCGCACACCCACTGGTCAGCGACTTTGCCCCTGGCGGCGGGATCGGAAATATATGCGAAATGATGGGGGTAAACATGTCTTGTCACCAGAGGATTTAAGTTGGTGCGGCTTCCGTCGGTCACCACAAAATACCGGCCCCGGATCTCCTTCACATCAATGACGGTGGTCACGAAAGCAGTAGCTCTTGAAATCAGGGAAACGCCGGGCTCTGCGATCAGGGTAGTTTCCTTTGGGTCGAAATAAGTGGAAAGCTCTCTGCAGATTTCCTTAAAATAATCCCGGTAATCCGGCTTATCCTCCCTTCCTCCAAAGTAACCGCCTCCCATATCCACATAGGAAAGGGAAAGCCCATACTCTTTTGCGATCCGGACTGCCATTTTTGCCAGCGCGCCGAAGACGCGGACCGTCCGGGACTGGGTGGAAGAGTGAAGATGAAGGCCGCTCACCCGGACGTTGGGAAGGCTCTTCAGACGGGAAAGGGCGGCCTTTAGGACGCCGTTTTCGTAGCAGTAGCCGAATCTGCCGCCTTCCTCCGCCGCCAGAGTCTCTTCGGGACAGAGGGCGGCAAGATCACAGTTCACCCGCAGTCCCACCTTAAAGCGCCTGTTGGGATAGAGGGCGCTGAACTCTTCCATCCAGTCCAGCTCATAGTTTGAATCCAGATTGATATAGCCTCCTGCAAGAAGAACGGTTTCAAAAACCTTTCGATCCTTGATGGGGCCGTTATAAATAATATGTTTTTCACCAAAGCCCAGCTTTACGGCCAGCTCGTATTCTGTTTTGGATACTACCTCCGCGAAAAAGCCCTGTTCTTTCAAATAGGTCAGCAGCCAGGGCAGGGAGTTGGTCTTGACGGAATAACCGGCGATGAAGTTTCCCCAGTTTTGGGAAAGGGAATCCTTCAAAAGAGAAATATCATATAATAAATCCTTTTCTTTGATCAGATAAAAGGGGGTTTTTAATTCTTCCTTATGCATAAATGAACCAGGCCTTTCCTGTGAAATTCTGTTGTAAATGGCAAATTGGCTGCCGCCTGCTACCTATGGTGGAGCATCCGGTATTTCATTTCCGCAATGGCCCAATCCTGCGGGGTATCAATATCCTGAACCTCCATTTCGGTCAGGACCAGGGGCAGCAGGCGCTCCACATCGGTGGTTCCTGCTTTCAGGAAAGCCTCGGTGCGGCAGGCATAAAACTGACCGCAGTCATGGTAGATTTTTGGAAGATCCTGGCTGCGGGCATTGGCATATTCCGGAAACTGCCGTCTCACATATCCGTTTTTGTCAAGGATAAGCCCCCGCTGTGGGGGATAAGAAAAAGGGACTACCGGCATAACGCTGTCGGTTTCCTCCAATAAAGCCATGGCGCTGCGCAGCCGCTCCCCGCTCAGAAAGGGGGCGGTGGGGTACAGACAGCAGAAAGCCTCAAAGCTCTGGCCCATAGCCTCATAGGACTTTAACACTTCCAGAATCACATCATCAGTGGAAGCGTAATCCCCGGCGTTCCGGGCAGAACGAAAAAAAGGAACTGAGGCTCCCGCGCTTCTTGCCAGCCGGGCAATTTCCTCATCCTCCGTGGAAACCATGATTTCGCCGAAGACTCCGGCATTTTTGGCCGCTTCGATGGAATAGCATAAAATCGGCTTTCCACAGAAATCTTTGGTATTTTTGCGGGGAATCCGTTTGCTGCCTCCCCGGGCAGTGATGATCGCCAGTTTTTTGCCATTCATAATCGAGATCCTCTTTTCCGGTGATTTTAACCGCCTTATATTATACACCATTATTCATTGCAATCAAACAAAAAACTATGATAATATAAGGTTACTTTCAAAGCGAGTCTTCGAAGGGAGCATACAAGAGTTCATATGGAAAAAAGTAAAAAGCGTATTTATATTTGTCACACGTATTATCATGTATATATTGCCTGCTTAAAGGAACTGAATCTGCCGGTAAGGGGGGAGACGGCCGTCAGGGGGCAGGCCAGCCTGCTCTTGAGTTCTCTGTCCAATGATTTCGGCACACTGCAGCAGCGGGCCGTGGAGTCGGGATTGTTTGAGGAGGTGCTTTCCTACGGGGAAAAGGAAGAGAGCTTTTTCCCGGAGCTTGCGCCCTATCACAGGGATAAGGGGAATCTTTTGCTGAATATGCTCTCGCGGATGAAGTTCACCAGGCTGATGGGAAAGCTGCAGGCTCCTTTTGTGCCCGTAAATCTGAGGGAATATGAGGATATTTATGTGTTCTGTGATTCGGATCCGATTGGGTATTATCTGAACGTCCATAAGATTTATTATCATGCGCTGGAAGACGGGCTGGACTGTATTCGGTATTATGACACCGCCCGCTACGACAACCGGGGGCATTTTAAGCTGAAAGCGTGGATGGCGGCCCGCAATTTAATTTTTATTCAGAATGGATATGCTAAATACTGTCTGGACATGGAGGTGAACGATATTTCCGTATTGGAGTATCCCTGTCCGAAGTACATTGAAAAGCCCAGAAAAGAGCTGACAGAAAAGCTGGGAAAGGAAGAAAAAGAGATACTGGTTTCCATCTTTATAGAAAATAAAGAGAAGCTCAAGGAGCTTCTTGCCTTTGACAAAGCAGACCGGCCCAAGGTATTGGTACTCTCGGAGCCTTTATGCAGCCTGGAGACGAGAAAACGTATATTTATGGACATTATAGAAGAGTATGGGACCGTCAGGGGAGAAAGGGCCCGGATTCTGATCAAGCCCCATCCAAGAGACGTTCTGGATTATCAGGAGTTATTTCCGGAGCATTTGGTGCTGGATGGGAAATTTCCCATGGAAATATTGAATTATGTGGATAGCCTTGTATTTGACAGAGTGGTTACGGTGTTTACGGTTCCCACTGCCATAGCCTTTGCGAAAGAAAAGATTTTTCTGGGGGAGGATTTTATGGATCGGTATGAGGCGCCTGAAATCCACCGGCAGAATGAGCAGATTTAGCCTATGGTGATATGGCGGGAACTGTGATAGAATATACGTTATCGGTGCGAAAGTAAAGCGCGCAATATGCAGGGGTAAAATGATGAAAAAAATTCTGAAAAAGATGATGGTGCTGCTGGATCGGCGGCAGAAAAAGGTGATGGCGCTTCTGGTATTGCTGATGCTGGCAGGAGCCGTGCTGGAAACTCTGGGAGTATCCATGATTATTCCTGTGATGAATGTGGTGATGGACGAGCATGCGGTGGAGAAGCATTGGTATTTGCAGGCGCTTTGCGACGTTCTGAACATAGCCTGCGAGGATACGGGAAAGCTTGTGGTGGTAACCATGCTGGGGCTTGTGGGAATCTTCGTGGCAAAAAACATATTTCTTTTTTTCCAGCAGAAAGCCCAGCTTAAGTTTGTCTATACCAATCAATTTGCGACCTCCAGAAGAATGATGATTAATTTCATGGAGAGGCCCTACGAGTATTACTTGAATGCGGATACCTCGGTGATCCAGAGAAGCATTACCTCCGACGTGAATAATATGTACGGCCTGATTCTTGCGCTTTTGCAGCTTTGCAGCGAGGCTGTGGTTTTTGTGTGCGTGGTGGGGGTAAGCTTTGTGGCGGATATGTGGATGACGGTGACGGTGACGGCGGTTCTTTTGCTGGCCATGATCGTGATTAAATGGGTGCTTAAGCCGATCATGAGAAAAGCGGGGGTGGAAAATCAGGACTATTACAGCGGATTGTATAAATGGATTGACCAGTCTGTGATGGGGATCAAGGAAATCAAGATTGCAGGGAAAGAAAATTATTTTATCAACGAATATGCCAAATGCGGGGCCGGTTATGTGAATGCGGTGCAGAGATATAATCTGTTTAACGCAACCCCCCGGCTTCTGATCGAGACCCTTGCCATAGCGGCCCTGGTTTTTTACATGATGGCACAGATTCTGAACGGGGCCAGTGTGACGGATATTGTGCCTCAGGTGACGGCTCTGGGGGTGGCGGCCATGCGCCTGATCCCCAGCGCAAACAGGATAAACAACTATCTGACCTCGATTTCTTACTTCGAGCCTTTCTTTATGGGAGTGAGCGACAACCTGCAGGAGGAGATCCGGGACGAATCCATCAATTATGATGAGGCGGCTTATCGGAAAAAGCCGGAAATCCCCAAGCTGGAAATCCGGGATAAGATCGTGCTGAAGGATATTGTTTATAAGTATCCCAATTCGGAGACACTGATTTTTGACCATGCGGATATGGAGATTCCCATCGGTAAGTCAGTGGGGATTGTGGGAACCTCGGGAGCGGGAAAAACTACGGTGGTAGACATTCTGCTAGGGCTTCTAAAGCTGCAGGGAGGAGAGATTTTTGCAGACGGCGCGCCTGTAAAAGAGCATTATCGGTCTTTTCTGAAAAATGTGGGATATATTCCTCAGACAATTTTTATGATCGATTCCACGATCCGCAAAAACGTGGCCTTTGGCTATGCGGATGAGGATATTGAGGATGAGATGGTGTGGCGGGCGCTCAGGGAGGCCCAGTTGGACGAATTTGTGAGAGGCCTGCCCCAGGGGCTTGACACCGGGATAGGCGAGAGAGGAATCCGCATTTCCGGGGGGCAGAGGCAGAGAATCGGTATTGCAAGAGCCCTGTTTGAGGATCCTGAGGTATTGGTGTTGGATGAAGCCACCTCGGCTCTTGACAATGAAACGGAAGCGGCGATTATGGATTCCATAAACAGGCTTCACGGAAAGAAAACCTTGATTATTATCGCCCATCGCCTGCAGACGATTGAGAAATGCGATATGGTTTACCGTGTGGAAAAGGGAAAGGCCAGGAGAGAGCGCTGACTGTAACGGGAAGGGCAAAGCGGTGCAGGCAGGGGAGAGAAAGTCAGGAAAGGAGAGGCTTCAAGGGATGGAAAAGAAAAAGCGTATGGCGAATTATGAACTGCTGAGGCTTCTTGCCATGGTCATGGTGGTGGTCATGCACTTTTTGTCCCGGTCGGAATGCCTGCCAGTTTTGGGAGAGCCTTTAAGTTTTGTGAGAGTTTGGGGAGCCCTGATCGAGGCTTTTTGCCTGGTGGCGGTGAATACTTATTTGCTCCTAAGCGGCTATCTGGGAGTGAAAAACAGCTTTAAGCCGAGCAAGGCAGCCGCCCTTCTTTGTCAAATCTGGTTTTATGCATTGCTGATTCCCCTTGTGCTGGCGCTTTTGGGGATACCCGTAAGGGCTTCCCAGCTGGGGATTTATGGACTGGTTCAATATCTTTTTCCCATAGAGACAGAGCATTACTGGTTTGCTACCTCCTATTTTATGCTCTATCTGCTGACACCTATGCTGAACAAAGCGGTGAAGGATATGACGAGGCGTCAGCTTGGAATTGTGCTGGCCGGCCTGCTGATTTTGTTTAGCGGGATCAAGAGCGTAAGTCCGGTGGGCTTTGCTTTTGACCGGTACGGCTATGATTTGCCCTGGTTCATCTGCGTTTATCTGACGGGAGCCTATCTTGGGCTTTACGGAAAGGAAAGAGCCTCCAAAAGGGGATGGCTGCTCTACGCGGGAAGCTGTCTTTTGGGATTTGGGGTGAATCTGGCAATGTGGTTTCTGGCCGGGAAATGGGACAGCCTTTCCTATTATTTTACAGTGCCCTATCATTACAATTTTCTCCCCTGTCTGGCAGGAGCCGTGGGGCTGCTTTACGGTTTTTCGGGAATTTCCGTAAAGGAAGGGACTGCGGCAAAGGCGGTGCGTAAGCTGGGGAGCCTGAGCTTTGGAGTTTATCTGTTCCATGAGCATATTGATCTGCGGGAAAGATGGTACGGGTGGCTCAGAGAGCGGATCAACCCGATGGGCAGGGAGGGGATTTCGTTTTTTCTTTGGGAATTGTTTTTCTGCACGGCGCTTCTTTTTGCGGCGGGTATTCTCATAGACTGGATTAGAAGCAGGCTCTTTGGAATGGCAAAAGCCATGCTGGGGAACACAAAGCTTTTCCGTAAGCTTCGGGAACTGGACGAGTGCTTTGGAAAAGCGGGGAAATAGCACAGACGCTTGGCAGGGCGGAAGGAAAGGACATGGTTCTGAATGAATATGAAAGCAGGAAATACAGGAATGTCAGGCGGCAAATTTGAGTACCGGGGGCTGTGGCGAAAGGCCCGGCATCTGGTGTTCGGACTGCTGCTGTTTATATATCCTTTCCTGAAAATCAGGGAGGGGATCGATCTCACGGATACGGGCTACAGCCTTGGGAATTATCGATTCTTCGGAGAGATGGACGGAGTATGGATGCTGCTGACCTTTCTTTCCAATGTGACGGGGCATTTATTTACCCGGCTGCCGCTGGGGGATACCATGCTTGGGGTGAAGTTTTATGCAACCCTTCTGGTGAGCGTGACAGGGCTTTTGGGGTATCGCTTTTTCCGGACCAAAATGCCGTCCTGGCTGGCCTTCGCTGGGGAAATCGCCGCAATCAGCTTCTGCTGGTGTCCCGTGGTGATTCTGTATAATTATCTGTCCTATCTGCTGTTTTTGCTGGGGGCAGTCCTGCTGTTTCGGGGGCTGGCGGGAGGAAGGCCGCGGTGCCTGATTCTGGCGGGGGCGGCGCTTGGGGTGAACGCCCTGGCGCGCTTTCCGGGGAATGTCCTGGAGGCGGGCCTTATTCTGGCTGTGTGGTATTACGGACTTCTGAAAAAAAAGCCGGTAAAAAAGATGGCAGGGGAAACAGGGCTCTGTATTCTGGGATATTTGGGCGCTTCCCTTGTGATGCTGTCAGGAGTGATCGCTCTGTACGGATGGACGGCTCCCGGCGATATGGTTGCCGGGGTGCTGGGCATGAGCGAGAGCGCGTCGGATTATACGCTGGGAGAGATGGTATATGCGATTCTGGACGCTTATCTCCATGGCTTTCAGTGGATGCTTTATATGATTCTGTGTATCCTGCCGGGAATCCCTTTTCTGGTGATCCGCCGGGAGAAGCTTTTAACGGTTCGAAAGGTGATCTATTGCGCCTGTATTCCCGTGCTGTTTTTTGTGCTTGGGAAATGGGGAATGTTTAACTTCAGATATTACCAGAAGGAAGCGGCCCTGCAGTGGGGGGCAGTGTTTCTTCTGCTGGCGCTTGGCATCGGCGTCTGGATGCTTTTTACCAGAGCGCTGGATGATGAATGGCGGCTGATCGGATGTATTATGGTACTTGTGATTTTGATTACGCCCCTTGGAAGCAACAACCATATCTGGCCTGTGCTCAATAATCTGTTTTTTACGGCGCCGGTGGTTTTCTGGATGATTTACCGTTTTGTCAGGTGGGGAAGGATTTATCTGGATATTACCCGGAAGGTTCCCTTATTTCCCGTCAAGGCCATGGTGTCGGGAGTGCTGATTGCATTCTTTGTCCAGGCCCTTGGAATCGGGGCCGGATATGTTTTTCTGGACGGAGAGACGGGAGAAAAGAGAAATTATAAGGTGGAAGCAAATCCCGTGCTTGCAGGCATGTACACCAGCGAGATGAATGCGGAAACCTTAGAGGAAATTTCTTATTTTATGCTGGAGCACAAGGAGGAATACGCAGACAAAAAGCTGATTCTCTACGGAAATATTCCGGGGCTTGCCTATTATCTGGATAAGGCTCCGGCCATCGATACCATCTGGGCGGATCTGGATACCTACTCTGTCCGCCAGCTCAGGGAAGGGCTTGCCGCGGCGGGCGCTCCCACAGGTCAGGAGTCCGTCCGTCCGCTGGTGATACTCACCCCTCTTCTTTCCGCCTGGATTTCAGGAGATCAGGAGGTGATGGAGTGGTGGGGGATAGAGCCGGGAGAGTGGGAGCAGGATGAAAAACTCACCGCCATCCGTTCCTTTATGGAGGAGCAGACTTACAGGCAGGTATTTGCCAATGAAGCCTTTGTGGTGTATGATTAGGAAGAAAAAGAAATACGCGCCGGGAAATGAGGAGAAAAATGATTCGATTTAATGTGCCGCCCTACACGGGGCATGAACTGGAAAATGTGAAAAAAGCCATAGAAAATATGCATATCTGCGGGGATGGGGAGTTCACCCGAAAATGCAGCGAATATCTGGAAAAAATTACAGGTACGTCCAAATGCCTGCTCACTACCTCCTGCACCCATGCCCTGGAAATGGCAGCGCTATTGTGTGACCTTAAGGAGGGGGATGAGGTGATTCTCCCCTCTTATACCTTTGTGTCCACGGCAGATGCCTTCGTACTGCGGGGAGCGAAGGCGGTGTTTGTGGATATTCGGCCGGATACCATGAATATTGATGAGAGACTGATTGAGGCGGCCGTGACGGAAAGGACAAAAGCCATCTTTGTGGTGCATTATGCGGGAGTTGCCTGCGAGATGGACCGGATTATGGAGATCGCGGGACGCCATGGCCTTAAGGTGGTGGAGGATGCCGCCCAGGCAATTATGTGTACTTACAAGGGAAAGCCCCTTGGCACCATCGGCGACTTTGGGTGCTACAGCTTTCATGAAACCAAGAATTTCAGCATGGGCGAGGGAGGAGCCCTTCTCATCCAGGATCCTGCCTATATTGAGGAGGCGGAAATTTTGAGGGAGAAGGGGACGGACCGGAGCAAGTATTTCAGAGGACAGGTGGACAAGTACCGGTGGATGAATTTCGGTTCCTCTTATCTTCCCAGTGATATGAATGCGGCTTACCTCTATACGCAGTTTGAGATGGCTGAGGAGATCAATCAGGCCAGAGTGGACAGATGGAACCAGTATTATGAATTGCTTCTGCCTTTGCAAAAGGCCGGGAAGGTGGAGCTTCCCACAGTGCCAAAGGACTGTAAACACAACGGCCATATGTTTTATATTAAGACAAAGGATTTAGAAGAGCGCACGAGGCTGATTGATTTTATGAAAAAAAAGGATGTGCTTGCGGTATTTCACTATGTGCCCCTTCATTCTGCCCCGGCAGGGAGGAAGTTTGGAAGGTTCCACGGGGAAGATAAGTATACCACAAGGGAGAGTGAGCGTCTGCTTCGCCTGCCTATGTTTTATCAGCTCACCGGGCAGCAGACGGCGTATATTGCAGGGGCTGTAAGGGAATTTTATGGAGCATAAAAACTGGCTGTCAAAAAATGAAAACCGGCTGATTGCGCTGACCGTGACTGCCATCCTGATTTTTTTCGTGGGATGGCGGTTTGATTATTACTATGACCTGAATGATGACGTGCTGATGAAGGATATTTTGGCGGGAGCTTACACCGGAACCCCGGAGAGCCGCAACATTCAAATGCTGTGGATGATCAGCGCTTTTATAAGTCTGCTGTACAGGATGGGGAGGGCGCTTCCCTGGTATGGGCTGTTCCTGTGCTTTTGCCATTACGGCTGTTTTTTTCTGATTGTGAACAGGAGCCTTGCTTTCTGCAAAAGCTTTTGGGGAAAGCTGGCGGCGGCGCTGGCGGAAGGCCTTGTTTTTGGAGGGCTGTTTTTGGAGCATCTGGTGTTTGCCCAGTATACCCTGACCTGTACCCTTCTTGGAGCCACGGCGGCATTTTTGTTCTATACCACGCAGATTGAGCTGGGAAGCAGGGACTTTATCAGGAAAAACGCAGTCTCCGTGCTGCTGGTGTTTCTGGCCTATCTGATCCGCACGGAAATGCTTCTTTTGGTGCTGCCCATGATCTGTGTGGCAGGAGCGGCAAAATGGGGAAGTGAAAAAAAGATTTTTACCAGAGACCATGGGGTAAAATACCTATCTGTTATTGGCCTGATCCTGGCTGGGATACTGGTGGGAGAAACCACTCACAGGATTGCCTGCAGTTCACAGCAGTGGCGCAGCTTTACGGAGTTTTTTAACAGCAGGACAGAGCTTTATGATTTCCAGGCTCCTCCGGATTATGAGAGCCATCGGGCTTTCTATGAGGAGATCGGGCTGACGGAAAGCGAAAAGGTTTTGTTGGACAACTATAACTTCGGAATGGATGAGGAGATTGATCAGGTTATGATGAGGCGGCTCGCGGAATATGCGGGGGCCCATCAAAGCGTCCAAAAGCCTTTTTTTCAAAAGCTTGGGGAAAAGCTTAAGGCATATGCCTACCGCCTTACCCATGGGCCCGGGACAGGCGCGGATTATCCCTGGAACTATGCGGTGATTTTGGGATACTTGATGGTGTTTTTGGCGGGGATTGTGGACAAAGAGGCGTCTTCCTTCAAGGTATCCTTTCGAAAACTCTTTGGAATCGCATGGAAGCTGGTTTTTCTTTTCGGGGTACGCACCGGACTTTGGATGTTCATTCTGATGCGGGGAAGGGATCCGGTGAGGATTACCCATTCCCTGTACCTGATGGAGCTGTGCATTCTGGCGGCCATGTTTTTGACGGAATGTAAGGAAATGAAGTGCGGGGCTGTCCAAAAGGGTTACAGGCTGGCCGCGCTTTTGAGCTTTGGGGCGCTTGCCCTTGCGATCCTGCCGGGGGCTGTAAAGGGAACCTCTGCAGAACAGGAAAGGCGGGAGCTGGTGAACCGGCCTTATCAGGAATTATACAGGTATCTGGGGGATGAAGAGAGAAAAGACAATTTTTATCTGCTCGACGTGTATTCTTCCGTGGCTTATTCGGAGAAAATGTTTGCGCAGGTGGACAACGGCCCGGATAATTATGATATTATGGGAGGCTGGGCCTGCAAGAGCCCGCTGCAGAGAAAAAAGTTCGCTCTCTACGGAATCGGGACCATGGAGCAGGCTCTCAGGGAGCAGGAAAATGTCTATTTTGTGAGAAAAAGCAGCGAGGATATGCAGTGGCTTTTTGACTATTACGAAGGCCACGGAACGCCTGTGGAGGCGGAGAAAATTGCCGTAGTGGCGGAGGAATTTGAAATTTACAGTGTGCGGGCGAAACAGGAATCGGTTGGAAACGGGTGAAGATATGACGAAGAGAGAAGCAAAAGAACGGGAATTTTCCTTACGGGTGATGGAAAAAGAGGACACGGACAGGATTGTGGGATGGCGCAATCAGGATTTTGTGAGGCGCTGCTTTATTTACCAGAAGGATTTTACCAGGGAAGGTCATGAAAACTGGATCAGGACCATGATAGATACGGGGCTGGCGGTTCAGTTTATCATCTGCATCGGACAGCGTCCGGTGGGCAGCGTTTATCTGCGGGATATTGACAGAACCCACCAAAAAGCCGAGTATGGGATTTTTGTCGGGGAGCGGGATGCCTGGGGGCAGGGAGCGGGCACCTGGGCGGCTGGGGAGATGATCCGGTATGCCTTTGAAAAGGAGGGGCTTCACAAGCTGATGCTCCGTGTCCTTGCCGAAAACAAGGGGGCGATCCGCAGTTATGAGAAGGCAGGGTTTGTGAAAGAGGCTTATCTGAGGGATGAGGTTTTCTTAGAGGGAAAGTATAAGGATGTGATTTATATGGCGGTGATTAACGAAAAAGAAAGCCGGGAGGGCATGGAATGAAAACGAAGGTAAGCTTTGTGATTCCCTGCTACCGGTCGGCGCAGACGCTGCCCGGGGTTGTGGAGGAGCTTCAAACGGCCATGGAAGCCATGCAGGAGTACGATTATGAGGTGATTTTAGTCAACGACTGTTCGCCTGACGATACCTTTGAGGTGATTCGAAGGCTTTCCGGGGAGAACAGGCGGATTCGGGGGATTAACTTGGCCAGAAATTTCGGACAGCACAGTGCATTGATGGCAGGCTTTCGCTATGGGGAGGGCGATATTGTGGTGTGTCTGGACGACGACGGACAGACCCCGGCCCGGGAGGTGGGAAAGCTTCTGGCAGGAATCCGGCAGGGAGCGGATGTGGTATATGCCAAGTATAATCAAAAGCATCATTCCGGGTTCCGGAATTGGGGGAGCCGTATCAATGAGCGGATGACCAGAGTGATGCTGGGAAAGCCCAAAGACTTGTATCTTTCCAGTTATTTTGCGGCCAGAAGGTTTGTGATCGAGGAAGTTAAGCGGTATGAAAACGCCTACCCCTATGTGATCGGGCTGGTGCTGCGCACCACCGGAAACATTGTCAATGTGGAGGTGACCCACAGAGAGAGGGCGGCGGGAGAGTCCGGTTATACTCTGGGCAAGCTTCTGGCCCTGTGGTTTAACGGCTTTACGGCCTTTAGCGTAAAGCCCCTGCGGATTGCCACAATCTCAGGGGCCCTGTGTGCCATGGCCGGATTTTTGTATGGGATTTATACCATTGTGAAGAAGATTTTTATCAATCCTCCGGGACTGGTGACCGGATTCAGCGCGCTGATGTCGGTTCTGGTGTTTATGGGCGGTATGCTGATGCTGATGCTGGGGCTGGTGGGAGAGTATATAGGAAGGATGTATATTTCCATGAACAATTCGCCCCAATATGTGATACGGGAAATGGTGGGAGCAGGTGAGGATGAGGAGTAAGACGCAGACAGAAGGGGCTTTGAAAAGACAATTAAAAAATGCCGGCGCCGCCTCCGGGAGGGGCTCCGGCACTATGGCAGCATTGCTCTCCTTTGGAGGCGTGTGTGCTCTGCCCTGGATGCTTCATTTAAACGGAGAGGAAAAAAGGCTTGGCTATAGTAACAGTATCCTGTCAGTTTTTCTGTTCTGCCTGCTTTTTGGTGTGCTGAAAAGGGCGCTTGCCCCAGGCTTTTCAGGGGAAAATTTTTCAGGGGAAAAAAGAAGATGGGTTCTGCCTGCTTTATTCGGACTGCTCTTTTCCGGATGCATGGTTTTCGGCGCCCAGCTTGACCAGAGGGGAAGCGTTCCCTTTCAGAATGCGGCCATGTGGTTGAGTATTCTGATTCTTGCGTGGATTGCCGCCCTGCTTGTCCGCTTTTTCTGGGAACTTTTGGCTGCGAGGCTGGGTGGTCAACAGAGCTGCCAGGCTTCGCCGGACACCCTTATATCAGAGAAAGGCGGCGAAGTCTTTGCAGATGGCCGGGAGGAGACGGGGAAAGAGAAGGCGGGGCGTTTTCTTCTCCGGGCAGGGGTGATTTTTCTCTGCTACATCCCGGTGTTTCTGGCGGTTTATCCGGGCTTCTTTGTCTATGACGCGCAGGACGAGTATCTGCAGGTGGTGACCCGCAGCTTTTCCACCCATCATCCCCTTTTGCATGTGCTTTTGCTGGGAGGAATCATTCAGCTTGTGTATAAACTCACGGGCTCTTATAACTTGGGGATTGCCTGTTATACCCTGTGGCAGATGCTTGTTATGTCCCTTGTCTTTGCAGGGTGTGTGGAAATGCTAAAGACAAGAGGCATGAGAAGGGCGGGAAGGCTTCTGCTCACCCTGTATTTCGGATTATGCCCGGTGCTGGTCATGTTTTCCCTCTGCTCTGCCAAGGACGGGCTGTTTACGGGAATGCTTCTGACAGCCCTGCTTTTTCTGCAGGAGCTGTGCGATAAGCCGGAAGCGTTCTTCGGGCAAAAGGGGAAAGTGCTTTCCCTCTGGCTTTCCGGCCTGCTTCTGATGCTGCTGCGCCACAACGGTTTTTATGCCTTTGCGGTTTTTGGAGTCTTCTGCTGCTGGTTTTTGCGAAAAGCGTGGAAAAAAACGGTTTTCTTTTTTCTGTCCCTGATTCTCTCGTATTTCCTTATAAACGGGGCTCTGACTTTCGCCCTTCATGCGGATGCATCGGAAAATCAGGAGATTCTTACGGTATCCATCTCACAAATAGCGAGGGTTTACACCGACGAGGCTGGGAATATCCCCCGGGAGGAAGAACAGCTTTTGTACCGGTACCTGCCCAAGGAAGCTTTGGAGAATTATACGCCCAAGGTCACTGACGGGGTGAAGATCCATTTTAACAATGAGGCCTATGAGGCGGATAAGGCGGGGTATTTAAAGCTTTGGCTCAAATGGGGGCTGGAGCATCCCTTTACGTATTTCAATGCCTGGTTTATGACGTCCTACGGCTTCTGGTATCCGGATACGGTGATTGATGTGTACCGGGGAAACACCGTATTTACCTATACCTATGAGGACAGCTCCTACTTTGGCTATGAGGTGGAGGCGCCGGGAGAGCGGCAGAGCAGGATACCGTGGCTGAACGAATGCTACCGCAGAATGTCTCTGGAGCTTGCCCAGCAGAAAATTCCGGTAGTGTCCATGCTCTTTTCCCCGGGATTTCTGTTTTGGGTGATGCTGTTTTTTCTGGGATTTTTGTGCGCTCAGGGAAGAGGACGGCAGGCTCTGCCCTTTTTATTGCCTTTGCTGATCTGGCTTACGGTGATCTTAGGGCCTACCTATCTGGTCAGGTATGTGGTGTTTTTGTGGGTTTGTGTGCCGGTGCTGATATTTACGGCGGTCAGGCGTTGAGTATAATCGGCGGTCTGCCCTGGCAGGTATACCATGTAAAAAGCAGTTTAAATATTAACAAAAATTCATAAACAAAGGACAAAAGGTTTCTATCCGCCAGATAAGATGCTATAATATAGGCAAAACTAGAAAGATATATACCCTGCAATAATTCAGTATCGTACGCAGACGGGGAGTGGAATATGAAAAAAATTGTATACGAAAGCAAGGCAATACAGGCGGTCATTTTAATCATTGCCGCAATACTTCTGGCATCGCTCTGGCCTCTTCGGATTTGGCATGAGAAGGTGACGGCCTCTGTTTCGCCTGTGACGGGAACCGTGACAGAGGTGATTGACGAGGAAAAAACGGTTTTGCAGGAAATTGTGGCTCAATATGACCATATGGACACCATTGAGGTTTATCTGGGCGAGGAATGTGTGGGAGAGAGCTTTTATCTGCGGATTCTGGATGAGCAGTGGCAGATGATCTGTGAGGAAGAGACGGTCATTGACTATGAAAAGCTTCCCGGTTTTCAGAGCGCTCTGATCGATGTGGATATGGAAGTGGGAAAGGTATATTATGTGATCCTGCAGGGCAAGGAATCGGGGATTTGCGCTGCCTATGAGGCGGTAACGCCCGAGGATGCGCCTTATATGGGAACCATGTATTATGCGGATTCCGCCATGGAAGGGATGAGTCTTGCAGCAAATTACAATTACGGAGTGCCTCTGAGAAAAACAAGGGTTTTGGCCTTCGGCCTTTTGATTTTGGCTGTGGCGGCGCTTTCCATTGCGGCAGTCCGTCTCCGGTACCGGAAAAAAGAGGACAGGCTCCTTACCGTGGAAAAGGTCTTTAAACGGGTGATGAACCCGGTTGCAGGGGCAGGGGCGGTTTTCTGTCTGGGGGCGGTGCTTCTGGGCTTTTTTGGTCACTATTTTCTGGATAATGCCATGTACTTTGTGGGGATTCTTTTCCTTGCAGCGATCCTGTTTTATGGGATTAATCACGGCAGGGAGGGGCAGGACGCCGTTTTTACCTGGGATTATCTGAAATCCCACGGCGGAGATTTGATTCAGTCTGCGGCCATTGCCGGAGCCATTGCCGGGTGCTGTGAATATATGAGCGGACTGTATGACATCCATCACGCGGCGGCAGAGCGCAAGGAGATGTTCTGGTTTGCCGTTGCCGTGATCGCCATGTTTGCGTGGAAAGAGATTTTCAACTTGTACAATCTGATTTATCTGGCGGCGGCAGGCCTTGCGGGATGGCGCTATTACAGCCGGAGTATGGCTGCCTTCCCGGAGGATGTGGAGGAGCCTGCGGTGGTCGCTCTTAAGTATACGGTATTGATCGGCATCCTTTTGGGACTGATTGTGATCCGCACGGTCATTGCCCTGTGCAGAAAAAAGCTGGCAAAACCAAGGTTTTTCTATGCCGGGCTGCTGGCGGTATTTTTTGCCATGATTATCATTTTCCGCAATGGAAGATGGTGGGGAGTGGTGATGGCGGCGGCTTTCACGCTGTTTTATTTAAGCTATGGAATGTGGGAGCATAAGGAGCGTATTCTGGTAAATATTGCCCGCGGCATTATTTTCCAGTTTTCCGCTGCCACCGGATATGCCCTGCTGTACCGTCCTTATGTCACCTATAGAAACGCAAGATATACCCATATTTTCCACACGGTGACCATTACGGCCGCCTACCTGACTATGGTGGAATGTGCGGCGGCAGTGATTTTGCTTGAAAAGCTGAAAAAGAGCCGTAAGCTGAGGGACTTCTGGAAGGAGCTGACCCTTTTTGGCGTGGTTTCCTCCTACCTGCTTTTCACTATGGCAAGGACGGCTTTCTTTTCCGCAGGCGTTGCCCTTTTGTTTGCGTTGCTGGTGGTTTCTGCGGGGAAAGGGAAAAAGCGGCTTGCCAATATCGGGAAAAATCTGGGCCTGCTGATTCTGTCGGTTGTGGTATGTTTTCCGGTTACCTTTACCGCCCAGAGAAATATTCCGGCTCTGGTAAGCAAGCCTTTTCTTTATGAGATCGAGTATTCCCTTTACTGCCCGGAGGATGTGATGAGGGGCAGAAGGGTGGATTCCGTGAACTTCATGCGGGTGGGGCGCTTCATTGACGTGTTTGCAGAAAAGATTTTTGGCCTGGAGGAAGGAACCTTTGACGTATACGGTGAGATTGCCGAGTATGAGGAGAGCCACAAAAACAGGGACAGGGAGCAGACAAACGCAAAGGCCCTGAGTGCAGTACAGCCCGGCGAACTGGTGGCGTCTGCGGATTTTGTGCCGGAGAATCTGCCGCAGGACAATGACTATACCAACGGCCGTCTGGATATTTTCCGCTCCTATATGGAACAGATGAATGCCACAGGACATGAGGAGATGGGTGCGGTGCTCCAAAACGGGGAGATTGCCACCCATGCCCATAATATTTATCTGCAGGTGGCCTATGATCACGGTATTTTCGTGGGAATTTTGTTTATTGTGGTGGGAATTGCAACTTTTGGAGCTTCCTGTCTTTATTATCATAGAAAAAAGGATAAAATAACCTATGCGGCACTGCCTCTGGTGGTGACGGCGGCGGTAGCGGTGGCAGGTATGGTGGAATGGATCTTCCATTTGAGTAATCCCTGCGGCCTTTTACTGATGCTTGTGGTTACGCCGCTTGTATTTGAAAACGAAGGTTAAGTCATGGAGAAGAAAATCAGAAAACCCCTGAATGTTAAATTATTTTATAGAAGAACCTGTCTGATCATTTACGATATTATCAGCGTGGTGGGAGCCAGCTATTTAGCGCTGCTGATGCGTTACAGCTTTGATTTTTCGGCGATACCGCCCCATTTTATGGAACCCATCAACCGTTTTTTGCCTGTGAATATCATACTTACTCTGGCGGTACTGTACTTGTTTCGCATGTATCACAGCCTCTGGGCCTTTGCGGGAGAGACGGAGCTGCAGAATCTGGTCATGTCCAGTATTGTTTCGGCGGTCTGCTACAGCATCGGCATTCAGTTTTTCAGGGCAGAGGGACAGCAGGCGGTTCCCAGCAGTTACTATTTTCTCTATGTATTTCTGCTGATCAGCTTTGTGTTCGTGAGCCGTTTTTCTTACCGCTTTTTCAGGAGCCTGAAGCATAAACAGCAGAACAAAAACAACAGCATATCCGTTATGGTGTTAGGGGCCGGGGAGGCGGCCAACCTGATTATCAAGGAAATTGTAAACAGCAATTTTTCCACCATGGTGATCCGCTGTATCATAGATGATGATCCCGGCAAGTGGGGAAGATTTATCCAGGGGATTAAGGTGGTGGGAGGAAGAGACAAGATCATCGAGTGCGCGGACATTTTCGGCATCGATGAGATTATTGTGGCGATGCCTTCCATCTCCCGGGCGGAAATGTCCGCGGTTCTGGATATTTGTAAGGAGACAAGCTGTAAGCTCCGCTCCCTGCCGGGCATGTATCAGTTGGTCAACGGGGAGGTCAGCGTCAGCAAGCTGCGTGACGTGGAGGTGGAGGATCTTCTGGGGAGGGATCCCATTGAGGTGGATCTGAACTCCATTTTGGGTTATGTGAAGGATAAAAAGGTGCTGGTCACCGGAGGGGGAGGCTCCATCGGAAGCGAGCTCTGCCGTCAGATTGCCACCCATCATCCGGCCCAGCTTATTATTCTGGATATTTATGAGAACAGCGCCTATGATATTCAGCAGGAGCTGCTGGCAAAATATCCCGAGCTGTCTTTGGTGGTGCTGATTGCCTCCGTGCGCAACACGAACCGCGTGAACTGGATTTTTGAAACCTACAAGCCGGACATCGTGTACCATGCAGCGGCCCACAAGCACGTGCCGCTTATGGAGGACAGCCCCAACGAAGCGGTGAAGAATAATGTGTTTGGCACCTGGAAGACGGTTCAGGCGGCGGCCATGAACGGGGTAAAGCGGTTTGTGATGATCTCCACGGATAAGGCGGTAAATCCCACCAATATCATGGGGGCCAGCAAGCGGATCTGCGAGATGATTATCCAGACCTTTAACAAGCACTATGATACGGAATTTGTGGCAGTGCGGTTCGGAAATGTGCTTGGAAGCAACGGAAGTGTAATTCCATTGTTTAAAAAGCAGATTATGGCAGGCGGGCCGGTGACGGTGACTCACCCTGATATTATCCGCTATTTTATGACCATACCGGAGGCGGTTTCCCTGGTGCTGCAGGCAGGAGCTTACGCCAGGGGAGGGGAAATCTTTGTGCTGGATATGGGAAAGCCGGTAAGGATCCTTGATTTGGCGAAGAATCTCATCCGACTATCCGGTTATCGGGTGGATGAGGATATTAAGATTGAGTTTACCGGGCTCCGTCCCGGAGAAAAGCTCTATGAGGAGCTTTTGATGGCGGAGGAAGGGATGACAGAGACCGCAAATAAACTGATTCATATAGGAAAGCCCATTGAGATTGATGAGAGCGCATTTTTTGTACAGCTTAAGAATCTGAAGGAGGCGTCCAAAAATGAGAGCAGCGACATCAGACCTATGATCAGAGAAATTGTGCCTACCTATCATTATGAAAGGAGCGATTTATAAAAATGGAGAATAAAAGAATTTATCTTTCCTCCCCCACCATGCACGGAGAGGAGCAGGAATTTATCAGGGAAGCCTTTGATACCAACTGGGTGGCGCCTCTTGGCCCCAATGTGAATGCCTTTGAGAAAGAGCTGGCGGAGTATGTGAGGATCCCTTATGCCTCGGCCTTAAGTTCAGGGACGGCGGCCATCCACCTTGCCCTGAGAATTTTGGGAGTCGGGGAGGGGGATGTGGTCTTTGTACCTTCGTTGACTTTCAGCGCCACCTGTAATCCGGTGGTATACGAGAATGCTGCTCCTGTGTTTATTGACTCGGAGTGGGATACCTGGAATATGGATCCGAAAGCCCTTGCCAGGGCTTTTGAAAAATATCCCGCTCCCAAGGCAGTGATTGTGGTGCATCTTTACGGAACCCCGGCAAAGCTGGATGAGATTATGGAACTGTGCAGGACCCATCATGTGCCGCTGATCGAGGATGCGGCGGAGTCCCTGGGCAGCACCTATAAGGGAAGGCATACGGGGACCTTTGGAAAGATCGGAATTTATTCCTTTAACGGAAACAAGATTATCACAACCTCCGGGGGCGGTATGTTGGTGGCGGAGGATGAGGAAATCACAAAGAAGGCTACCTTCCTGGCAACCCAGGCAAGAGATCCGGCCAGACATTATCAGCATTCCCAAA
The DNA here is from genome assembly GCA_910579425.1 of uncultured Lachnospiraceae bacterium. GTDB lineage: Bacteria > Bacillota > Clostridia > Lachnospirales > Lachnospiraceae > Suilimivivens. The sequence goes on from CAJTVL010000001.1 coordinate 83,554, forward strand.
TTGGGTATAATTATAGAATGAGCAATATCGTTGCGGGGGTGGGAAGAGGGCAGCTTCTGCATTTAGAGGAGCACAAGGCGCTGAAAAAGGCCATCTATCAGCGTTATCAGGAGGCTTTTGCCGATATTTCGGAGATCAGCTTAAATCCTTTAAATCCGGAGGGGGATGCAAACTGCTGGCTTACCGGAATGCGGATTGACGAGGCAAGTTCCGTGACGCCGGACGCGGTGATGGATGCCCTGGCGGAGTACAACATTGAAACACGTCCTATATGGAAACCCATGCACCTGCAGCCGGTGTTTGCGGAATATGATTTTATTTCTGATTCAGGGGACGCGGCGGCCGCAATTTTTAACAGGGGCTTATGTCTGCCCAGCGATATTAAGAATACAGAGGAAGATATGGATAAAATTATCGGCATTGTGAGAAAGTGTTTCGGAAAATAAGGGGCAAAAATATGTACGGGAAATTTGTAAAGCGCTTTCTTGATATTTTCATCTCCCTGACGGCCATCGTCCTGCTCTCGCCGCTGCTTTTGCTTTTGTGGATTCTGGTGAGAAGTAAGCTTGGGAAGCCGGCGCTGTTTACCCAGCAGCGCCCCGGGAAAAACGAGAAAATATTTAAGCTCTATAAATTCCGTTCCATGACGGATGAGAGGGACGATAAGGGAGAACTTCTGCCGGATGAGGTCCGGCTTACTTCCTTTGGAAAGTTGCTTCGGGCCAGCAGCCTGGACGAGCTGCCGGAGCTCTTTAACATTCTGAAAGGGGATATGAGCCTGATCGGCCCAAGGCCCCTGCTGGTCAGATACCTTCCCTATTATACGAGTCAGGAGCGGCACAGGCATGATGTGCGCCCGGGGCTTACGGGACTGGCCCAGGTTAACGGGCGCAACGCCCTTGGCTGGGAGGAGCGGTTTGCCTTTGACCTGGAATATGTGAACCGCTTAACCCTGGGAATGGACTTAAAGATCATCGGGATGACCGTGGGAAAGGTACTGAAGCGTTCCGGAACCCTGTCCGGGGCGGAGCAGACAGTAGCCGACTTTGACGTTTACAGAAAAGGGGATAGGGATGAATAAAATCGCCTTGTTTGAAAAAGGATTTGACGAAACGCCGGTGGCTCCCCTGTCCGGGGACTATGGGCCCAATCGGTATTTTATAAAAAGGGACGACATGCTTCCCTTTAGTTTTGGGGGCAACAAGGCCCGCAAGGCGGCGGAATTTTATAAGGAAATCAAGGACAGCCCCACAGATGTGGTGATGACCTATGGCAGTAACGGCTCCAACCATTGCCGGATTATCGCCAACATGGCCGCCGCAATGGGGCTTTTGTGCCATATTATATCCCCTGCCCAGGACAAATCCTCTGGCGGGGGCATCCACTCTTCTGACGAAGGCAGAGAGGAGAAGGTCCTGTATAATACCAGGCTGGTTGCGGGCTTTGGAGCCGTGATCGAAACCTGTCCTGTAAGCATGGTGGCCCGGACCATAGAGAACCGGAAAAAGGCTTACAGGACGGAGGGAAAGGTTCCCTATTTTATCACAGGGGGAGGCCATGGCAATCCCGGCACGGAGGGGTATGTGAAGGCCTACCGGGAGATTCAGAAGTTCGAAGAGAAAAACGGGATTTATTTTGACTATATTTTTCACGCTTCCGGTACCGGAACCACCCAGGCAGGGCTGGTCTGCGGCAAGCTCCTTTCCGGGGATCAAGAAAGAAATATTGTGGGAATCAGTATTGCCAGAGAAAAGGAGCGGGGCAGAGACGTGGTGAAGGACAGCATCCGGGAATATCTGGGCGCCGATTTTGAAAGGCTCTACCGGGAGGAGGAGCTGGTCTTTACGGACGCTTACCGACTGGGAGGCTACGGGCAGTACCATGAGGGCGTACGGGAAATGATCCAAAGGGTGATGAAGCAGGAAGGGATTCCCATGGACACTACCTATGTGGGAAAGGCTTTCTGGGGCATGTGCCGGTATGTGGAAGAAAACGGGATAAAGGATAAAAACATTCTGTTTATCCACACAGGCGGGACGCCGCTGTTTTTTGACAATATGTAGGAGGAAGACCGGGTATGAATATTTTAATATTGAGCGCAGGCACACGCAATAAGGTGGTAGAATATTTTAAGGAAAATGTGGGCGATAAGGGGAAGGTGGTTGCCACAGACTGCTCGAATCTGGCTCCTGCGGTGTATGAAGCGGATGTTTTTTATCTGGTGCCCAGGATTACCGCGCCGGGATATATCGAGCAGATACTGGATATTTGCGTAAAAGAAAAAATCGACGGGGTATTTTCCCTGATCGACCCGGAGCTGAGCCTTCTTGCCGGGGAGAGGGAACGGTTTCTGGCGGTGGGAGCCACTCCCATTCTCTCCGACTATGAGCTGGTAGAGACCTGTTTTGACAAGTACAGGATGTTTGAGCTGCTAACCGACATGGGGATTCCCACAGGGCAGTGCTATTTAAGCAAGGAGGATTTCTACAGGGATCGGCAGAAGGGGCGGATCGACTATCCTGTTTTTGTGAAGCCGGTGCGGGGAAGCGCCAGCCTGAATATCAATAAGGTTTCCTCGGATCAGGAGCTTGAGACGCTGTTTCATCTGTATGATGATCTCATGATTCAGGAATTTATGGACGGGCAGGAATACGGGGCGGATGTGTATGTGGACATGATCTCCGGCAAATGCACTTCTATTTTTGTCAAAAAGAAAATAAAGATGCGGGCAGGGGAAACGGACAAATCGGTATCCGTGAAAAACCCTGAGCTTTTTGAGCTGATACGGAAATTTGTGGAAAAATGCGGTTTTTGTGGTATGATAGATATTGACCTGTTCGAGATCGGCGGCGTCTTTTATATCTCGGAGGTCAATCCCAGGTTTGGCGGGGGCTACCCTCATGCCTATGCCTGCGGCGTGAATATGCCCTCCCAGGTGCTGTGCAACCTCTCCGGCCGGGAAAATCCGGTGAGGATCGGGGAGTATAAGGAAAATGTCTGCATGATGAAATATAATGAGATTGCCGTCAGGGACTTTGAGGGCGAACAGATTGTAGAGTAAAACAGTGATTTTGTGTGAAGGGACTGCAATGAAAAAAATTTTAATACTGGCCAATTCCTCCGGCGGACTGTATGATTTCAGAAATGAACTGGTGGAGAAGCTTTTAAAGGAATATCGGGTGAGCGTCAGCCTTCCGGATGAGGTCAGGACAAGGGAGCTTGCCGACGAGGGCTGCAAGGTGATACACACCCCCATCAACCGGCGGGGGGTGAACCCGGCGGAGGATTTCAGACTGCTTTTAAACTACCGGAAGCTTTTGAAGGAAGAAAAGCCGGATTTGGTGCTGACCTATACCATCAAGCCCAATATTTACGGCGGCTTTTGCTGCAGACGGATGAAAATCCCCTATCTTGTCACGGTGACAGGTCTTGGCAGTACCTTTCAGAAGCAGGGGCTGCTCCTTAAGATGATCGTAACCATGTACCGGGCGGGGCTGAAAAGAGCGGAATGCGTTTTTTTTCAGAACGAAGAAAACAGAAAGATTTTTGAACAATATAAGATTAAAGGAAAAAAAGACAGGCTGGTGAAGGGCTCCGGGGTGAGCCTGAAACGCCATACCTTTGAGGAATATCCGAAGGAAGGACTTACGCGGTTCCTTTTTGTGGGCCGCATGATGCGGGAAAAGGGGATAGAGGAGCTTTTGGAGGCGGCTGAGGTTCTTCACGGGCCGGAGGTGGTTTTTGAACTGCTGGGCTACTGCGACGAGGACTATCAGGACAGGCTGGATGAGTGTGAGAAGAAAGGCTATATCCGGCAGCTGGGCTTCCACCCGGACGTCCATGAATATTTAAAGCAGTCCTCTGCCCTGGTGCTTCCCACCTACCATGAAGGCATGAGCAACGTTCTGATGGAGGCGGCGGCCACGGGGAGGCCGGTGATCGCCACCAATGTCAGCGGATGTAAGGAAATTTTTGAGGAAGGGGTCACGGGCTTTGGCTGTGAGCCGAAAAGCGGCGGGGAGCTGATCCGCGCCCTGCAAAAATTCCTGGCTCTGCCGCGGCAGGAGCGGGCCGCAATGGGGCGCAGGGCCAGAGAGAAGATGGAGCGGGAATTTGACCGGGAAAAGGTTGTGAAGGATTATTATGAGGAGATAAAAGGAGAGGAAGAACATGGAGTTATATGAAAAGCTCGTAAGCGGAGAAGAAAAATTATCGCTGGTAGGCCTGGGGTATGTGGGAATGCCGATTGCCGTGGCCTTTGCCCGCAGAATCAAGGTAATAGGCTTTGATCTGAATGAAAAGAAGATCGGGCTGTACAAAAAAGGCATCGACCCCACAAACGAGGTGGGAAATGAAGTGATCAAAAATACAAAGGTGGAGTTTACGGCGGACGCGGCAAAGCTCCGGGAAGCCAAATTCCATATCGTGGCTGTTCCTACCCCGGTGAACGACGACCATACGCCGGACTTAACTCCGGTGGAGGGAGCCAGCAGGATCCTGGGGCAGAATCTCACCAGAGGGTCCGTGGTGGTGTTTGAGTCCACCGTCTATCCGGGGGTCACAGAGGATATTTGTGTGCCTATTCTGGAAAAGGAATCGGGCCTGAAATGCGGCGTTGACTTTAAGATCGGTTACTCTCCCGAGCGGATCAATCCCGGCGACAAGGTACACCGTCTGGAAACCATCGTAAAAATCGTTTCGGGTATGGATGAGGAAACCCTGGACACGGTTGCAAAGGTCTACGAGCTGGTGGTGGAGGCGGGGGTTTACCGGGCCGGTTCCATCAAGGTGGCGGAGGCGGCCAAGGTAATCGAGAACAGCCAGAGAGACATCAACATTGCCTTTATGAACGAGCTTTCCATTATTTTTAATAAAATGGGAATTGATACAAAATCGGTGCTTGAAGCCGCAGGAACCAAGTGGAACTTCCTGAAATTTTATCCCGGTCTGGTGGGAGGGCACTGCATCGGGGTGGATCCCTATTATCTCACCTACAAGGCGGAAGAGCTGGGATATCACTCCCAGATTATCCTGGCAGGCCGCCGGATCAATGACGATATGGGGAAATATGTGGCGGAAAGTACGGTGAAAAACCTGATCAGGGCGGATATTCCCGTGAAAAAGGCGAAGGTGGCAATTTTAGGCTTTACCTTTAAGGAGAACTGCCCGGATACCAGAAATACAAAGGTAATTGATATTTATAAGGAATTAGGGGAATACGGCATTCATCCGGTGGTGGTTGACCCTGCGGCGGATGCGGGGGAAGCCAAAAATCTGTACGGAATATCCTTTGAGGGTATGGATGCGGTGAAGAATATGGACGCGGTGATCGTGGCGGTGGCCCATAAGCAGTTCCTGGACTTTGACCGGACAAAAGTGGACGGATTTTACAATCCGGCACATGAAAAAAAGGTGTTTATGGATATTAAGGGATTGTTTGACAGAAATGATTTTGACGGAGAAGATTATATTTACTGGAGGCTGTGATCGATGGGATACAGGGATTTAAAGTTTAAGAATGACGCTGTTTTTCTGGTGACGGGGGGAGCGGGATTTATCGGCTCCAATCTGTGCGAGGCAATTCTGGAAATGGGATATACGGTCAGGTGCCTGGACAACCTTTCCACGGGAAAATATGAGAATATTGAACCCTTTACGGCAAATCCCCGGTTCACCTTTATCCGGGAGGATATTCGGGAGCTGGATGCCTGCAAAAGGGCCACGGAAGGGGCGGACTATGTATTAAACCAGGCGGCCTGGGGAAGCGTTCCCAGGAGCATTGAAATGCCGCTTCTGTATGAGGAGATCAATATCCGCGGGACATTGAATATGATGGAGGCTTCCAGGCAAAACGGGGTAAAGAAGTTTGTCTATGCCTCCAGCTCTTCGGTGTACGGAGATCATCCCGTCCTTCCCAAGAAGGAAGGGCAGGAGGGCAGGGTGCTCTCCCCCTACGCCCTCACCAAGAAGGTGGACGAGGAATACGGAAGACTGTACAAGATTCTGTACGGACTGGATACCTACGGCCTGCGTTACTTTAATGTGTTTGGCAGGCGGCAGGATCCGGACGGCGCTTACGCTGCGGTGATACCTAAATTTATCCGGCAGCTCATGAGGGGCGAGAGGCCTACCATCAACGGGGACGGCAGGCAGTCCAGGGATTTTACCTATATTGACAATGTAATTGAGGCCAACTTAAAGGCCTGCCTTGCTCCTTCCGAGGCGGCGGGAGAAGCCTTTAACATCGGCGCAGGCGGCAGGGAATATCTGATCGACGTGTATCATGATCTCTGTAAGGCCCTTGAGGTAGAGGCAGAACCCATCTTCGGGCCGGAGCGGGCAGGGGATATCCGGGATTCCAATGCGGATATCAGCAAGGCCAGGGAGCTTCTTGGCTATGCTCCGGAGTATGATTTCGCAAAGGGGATTCATCTGGCGATTGGATGGTATAAGGAAAATTTGTGACGGCTCCGCTTGCCGGAACCGTCCGCTTGGAGAAAACCGGATGAAAATAGCAGTAAGACTGGATGATATTACACCTGATATGGATTGGGAGCGTTTTTATAAATTTAAGGCGCTGCTGGATCGGTATCAGGTGAAGCCGCTTATAGGGGTAGTGCCGGATAACAGGGATCCCGGCCTGGTGAAGAAGCAGGAACCGGATCGGCAGACGCCGGAGGATTTCTGGGAATATGTGAAGGAACTTAAAAGACATGGCTGGGTTATCGCCATGCATGGCTGCCATCATGTATATACTACGGACAGGGGAGGTCTGTTTCCCCTCAACAATTTTTCGGAGTTTGCGGGTCTGCCATTCGAGCAGCAAAAGAAATTGCTTGCGGAAGGAAAAGACCTTCTTGCAGAAAAAGGAATAGAGACAGAGCTTTTTATGGCCCCCGCCCATTCCTATGATAAGAATACGCTAAAGGCCCTTAAGGAAACCGGCTTTCAGGGACTGACCGATGGATTTGGAGATTTTCCCTACTATTTTCGGGGGCTGGCATTTTATCCGATTTCTTTTATGCTGGGCAGAACCTTCCGAAAGAAAGAGGGATACTCCACCATGGTGGTTCACACCGGAACGGTTTCCGAGGAAGATTTAAAACGGTATGAAAGTTATTTCCAAAGACAGGATGTCTCATGGATTTCCTTTGAGGAATATTTAAAGATCCCCGGGGGAAAAAGAGGGATTTGGGGACGGTGGAAGGAGTTTGGTATGGCAAAGGGGAAATACCTGATGGGAAGGTTTCGGGGAATATGAAGGACAGGGAGAAAGGAAAAAGAGGAGAAAGGGTCGTAACTGCGGTTTTTCTCGGGGCTTTGTTTGGAGGGCTTTTGTGGAGGGGAGGCGTGGCGGCCTATCCGGACACAAACAGTTATCTGACCATGTCCCCCAACCGGGAGCCGGGCTATGCACTGCTTTTGAATGCGGTCGTGGGGATAGCAGGAGAAAAGGGATTTTGGGCTATAGGCCTGCTGCAGAACGCTTTGGCGGCGGTTTCGATTTATCTGATCATATGCTATGTGGGAGATAAAATGAAAAGCCGCCGGATTGGTGTCCTGACGGCGCTTTGTCTTGTTCTGCCTCATATTATGACGCCTCTGTTTGCTTCCTCGGGCCTGATTCTCACCAACGCCCTTTTGTCGGAGGGAATTACCATACCCCTGTATCATTTTTATTTCCTTATGATGCTGAAAGCGGTGTGGGAGAAGGAGAAAAAGGGAAGATACTTAAAAGGCGCTCTCGTTATTGCTTTTCTTCTCACCCTGTTCAGAGGACAGATGCTGGTGACGCTGATTGCCTGGTTGATTGTGGCAGTCCTTTCGGAGTGGAAGGTGCAGGAAGGCTTTGGAGGACGCTCCCTCAAATATTTCAAAAGGTTTTTGCTGCCTGCGGGGGCTTTTATAGTGGTTCTGGTTCTGCGGATCTTATGTGTAAACAGCTATAATCTGGCTGTAAACGGGAAATTTACAGGGACTACCTATGGGGCCGTGACGATTCTCTCCAATGTGATCTATGTGGCAGAGGAAGCGGATAAAGAAGGCATAGAGGAGGAAAGCCTAAGAGGGCTCTTTGAGGAGATCCACGGGATCGCCCGGGAGGGAAAGATGCTTTACGGGGATGCGCCCAAAGGGCTGACCCGTGAGGCCTCCTTTTATTCTCAGATGCATGACGAGATCAAGGATCTGGCGATTTATCCCTGCCTGTTAAGCTATACGGAGCATGTGGAGGGGATCCGGGAGCCAATGGAAAGGATGGTGCGGGTTGACGCCCTGGCAACGGCTCTGACGAGAGAGCTGTTGCCGGAGTGCATGGGTCAGTGGCTTCTGCATTATCTTCGCAATATATTGGTGGGGCTGATCCGGACGGCCGCCTTTTTGCATCCTTTGTTGATCCTTCCCACTCTGGCCGGATATGGAATATTACTTCTGATGGGGTTTTCCTGTTACCGGAAGGACAGGGAAAGCAGGGCGGCAGGGATATTTGCCCTGACCATGCTGTTGACTTTGGGAAATGCGGCGGCAGTGGCGCTGACGATCATGTGTATTTCCCGCTATATGGTTTATAATATGCCCTTTCTCTATCTCTCCGCTTTTCTGCTGCTTGGAGAGATGAAGGAAAAGCTTTGGGGCGGCAATAAACAGGGATTCCTGAAGGAAAGGAGGTAAAGGCTTTGGCAGAGGCAGTTCGTATCCTGCACGTACTTGGCAATACCCGGCTTGGAGGAGCGGAGAGCCGGATCATGGATCTGTACCGGCATATGGACAGGGACAGGGTGCAGTTTGATTTTCTCGTCCATACGGATAAGGAAGGATATTTTGATAAAGAGATCCAATCGCTGGGAGGAAGGATTTTTCGGATCCCCCGCTTTCGGGCTTATAATTATTTTTCCTACAAAAGGGCAGTGAGGGCCTTTTTCCGGGAGCATCATGAATTTCAGGTGGTACAGGGACATATCACAAGCACGGCTGCCATCTATCTTCCGGAAGCTAAAAAAGCGGGAGTGGCGATAACCGCCGCACATGCCAGGAGCGCCGGGGTGGATCAGGGGTTAAAGGGAGTTTTAACCCGCTTTCTCAGACGGAATCTCTCGAAGAAGACGGATGTTATGTTTACCTGCTCCGAGCTGGCCGGGATTTCCGTGTTCGGGAAAAAGGCGGTGGAGCAGGGGAAAACCATCTTTATTCCGAATGCCATAGACTGCCGAGCCTTTGACTATAATCAGGAAGTCAGGGAAAAAATCCGGCAGGAGCTGGGACTTGCGGGGCAGTATGTGATCGGCCACGTGGGAAGCTTCCGCTATGCCAAGAACCATGAATATCTGCTGCGGATATTTGCAGGCCTTTGTGAGAAAAAGAAAGACTGCGCGTTGCTTCTCTTAGGCGAGGGCAGTGAAATGGAAGGGATCAGGCGGTTGGCAAAGGAACTTGGGATTGACAAACAGGTATATTTTCTGGGAAACCGCAGCAATGTGGGGGACTACTATCAGGCCATGGATTACTTCGTCTATCCCTCCCGTTTTGAGGGATTGCCGGGAGCGGTGGTGGAGGCACAGACCTGCGGATTGCGCTGCCTGATCTCCGACACCATCTGTCAGGAGGTGATGGTTACCGATTCGGTTCATGCCATGGATATTCGCAAGGAACCCGAAAAGTGGGCGGAATACGTCCTGGAAACCGCGGGCTATCAGCGCAGGGGGCGCATGGAGGAGATGAAAAAGGCCGGGTTTGACGTGAATGCACAGGTAAAGACTATGACAAAATTTTACGAGACAGGGAAATGGGATGGGAAATAACGCGCGTAATGATTCGGGACAGAAAAAAAAGCTCATGCTGATCAGCCCTATGCTTCATCAGGGGGGCTTTGAGAGAATCTGTGTGCTGACGGCCAGACTTCTTGCCCACAGCTACCAGGTGATGATTGTGGTTTTTTCCATGGAGGATATTGCCTTTGACATCTCCGGCCTTCAGGTGGTGGATTTAAATTTGAAAGCCAGACCGGGCAGGCTGGGAAAGCTTCTGAATCTGCTAAAGAGAGGGGTGAAGCTGACCGTACTGCAGAAAAAATCAGGGACAGACATCTCCTACAGCTTTGGCATGACGGCAAATATCGCCAATGCGCTGAGTTTTGGGGCCAAAAAGAAAATTTCCGCCTGTCATTCCTTTGAAGAAATTAAAAATAAGCAGTATATGAGGCTGATTGGCCGTCATACGGACAGGGTTCTCTGTTGCTCAAAAAAAATGGCGGAGCTGGTGCGGGAGACCTACGGCTTATCCAATATGACCCCTCTGTGGAATCCCTGTGACCTGGATCATCTCAAGGCACAGAGCAGGCTTGGGGCGGAGGAAGAGCTTACGTTTTTTAAAGGCCCTGAGAAGGTGCTGGTATCCATGGGCCGGGAGGACGATGTAAAGGGATTCTGGCATCTGATCAAGGTGTTTCGGAGAATCCATGAGCAGGAGAAGGATACCCGACTGGCTGTGATCGGAGAAGGGGAATTTGAAGAATACAAAAGGCTGGTCAGGGAGTTGGAGTTGGAGGAAAAGGTGCTTTTCACGGGTCTTAAGAAAAATCCTTTCCCCTATCTTCGGGAGAGTGATATTTACCTCCTGACCTCCTTAAGCGAGGGGCTCCCCAATGCCCTGGTGGAGGCTTTGGCTCTGTCCCTGCCTGTGGTATCGGTGAACTGTCTCTCCGGCCCTGCGGAAATTCTTCACGGCGATTTCAGGGCTGCGCAGAGCCGTAGGGGGACTTTTAAGGCGGATTACGGGATTTTGACGCCGCCCCTTTCTCCGGAAAAAGATTTGACCGTGCATTGGGAGGAAACTGGCGAAGGCAGGAGAATCTGTCTGGAAAAAGAGGAGGAGGCGCTTGCGGAGGCGGTTTTAGAGCTTTTGCGGGATCAGGAGCTTTATGGGCATTATAGGAGCAGAGCCGTGGCAAGGGCAGAGGCTTTTTCGGCGGCAAATTACAGGGAGGGACTGCTTACCTGTATGGAACAATTGCAGCGGGTTAGGGAGTAGGCGAAGAGATGTGCGGAATATGCGGCTTTTTCAGTAAAAATCGAATCACGGCAGAGCAGCTTGTGCAGATGAACGACACCATGTACCATCGGGGGCCGGATGACAGCGGCGCGGAGCTGTACCCGGCGGGAGAGGGATATACGGTGGGGCTGGCGCAGAGGCGGCTTTCCATACTGGACTTATCCCCTTTGGGGCATCAGCCCATGCATTCGCCGGACAAAAGGGTCAGTATTGTTTATAACGGGGAAATCTACAATTTCCGGAAACTGAGAGAGGAGCTCTCCGATTATCCCTTTGTCTCTTCCTGCGATACGGAGGTGATCCTGGCGGCTTACCTGAGATGGGGAATCGGATGTCTGGAAAAACTAAACGGGATGTTTGCCATGGCAATTTTTGACAGACAGTCCGGGGAGTTGTATCTTGTGCGGGACAGAATCGGCAAAAAGCCTTTATATTACTGGCAGGAGGAGGGAAACCTTGTCTTTGGCTCGGAGCTGAAGCCCCTTATGAAATGCCCGGGATTTGAGGCCCGGATCCGCAGGGAGGTGATTCCCCGGTTTTTGTATCATCAATATCTGTGCGGGCCGGACACGATTTTTGAAAATGTAAAGAAACTCTGTCCGGGGGAGGTGCTCTGCTTCTCAAGGGGCCAAACCCGTCAGTGGAAATATTGGGATTTAAGACAGGTTTACCACGAAAAAAAGCAGGCGCCCCGGACGGATTACGAACAGGCAAAGGAGCAGTTAAAGGACAGGCTGCGTCAGGCCGTTCGTGAGAGGATGATTGCAGACGTTCCCATCGGTACTTTTTTAAGCGGAGGATACGATTCCTCCCTTGTGACGGCTCTTGCCCAGTCGCTGAGTGAGAAGCCGGTGAAAACCTTCTCCATCGGTTTTCACGAGGAGAAGTACAATGAGGCAAAGTATGCAAAGGAGGTGGCCGAATATCTGGGCTGTGACCACACGGAGCTGTATATCGGCGAGGAAGAGATGTTTTCCCTGATTGAGGAGCTTCCTGTCTATTATGACGAGCCCTTTGCTGACAGCTCTCAGATCCCTTCTCTTCTGGTTTCCGGCCTTGCCAGGCAGAAGGTTACGGTGGCGCTCTCCGGGGACGGCGGGGATGAACTGTTCTGCGGATATAACGTATATGACAGGGTGCGGCAGGCTCAGCTTCTTGACGGTCTTGGCGCGGCGGCGGCAGCGGTGGGGGACTTTTTCCATATCACTGAAAAGTATCCCTTTAAGGTGCGGGTGATTGCCAAAAACCGGGACAAGGAGACGAAAACCCAGTTTGTGGCAGGAAACTATCTGCAGGCCGCACAGCGGATGGTGGATTTGGGACAGAAGGAAAATACCCTTCCCTGTTTTTACGATTTTGAAACCTCTTATAACGAAAGAAACTGGCAGGAGCGGCGGATGCTTCTGGATCTTGACACCTATCTGCCGGGAGACATTCTCTGTAAGGTAGACCGTGCGTCCATGCGTTACTCTTTAGAGACCCGGTGCCCCATACTGGATCAAAATGTGGTGGAATTCGCCTTTGGCCTGCCCCACAAGTTTAAATACCAAAAGGGAAATAAGAAACGGATCTTAAAAGATATTGCCCGTGATCTTATCCCCTCAGAGCTGCTGGACAGGCCCAAGACGGGATTTAGCGTTCCTTTGGACAAGTGGCTTCGGGGAGTACTGAAAGAACAGGTGTTATCATATGCGGATCGGGGATTTCTGGCCAGACAGGGAATATTTAATCAGGATTATACAAATGAATTTCTGGCCGCATATATGAGGCAGGGGGACAAAGGCGCGGGAAGCGGCGCCAATTATTCGAGAATCGTGTGGGCCTTCTTTATGTTTCAGAAGTGGTATGAAATGTTTGGGCCCGGCAGGACAAATCCTGCGGACAGGTATATCCTGCGGACAGACATATCCTGCGGACAGACATGCCGGATAGAGGGAAATGACGGATGAAAAAAAAGAAGATACTTTTTCATATTAACAGCCTTGGAAAGGGCGGTGCGGAGAGGGTGGTATCCGTACTGTCCAGGTATTTTGCGCAGGACGGATATGAGGTGGTGATCGTCACGCTCTGGCGGGCCGGGGAGGAATACGCTCTTTCAGGGGCGGTCAAAAGGATAGATCTGGGAGAGCTCTCGGCAGGCCGGAGGGGCGGAAGAAGGCTTCTTGCCCTGAGAAGGTTTACGGACTTAAGAAGGGTGATCCGAAAGGAGCGTCCGGATCTTGTGATTTCTTTCTGTGTGAAAGCAAATTTCAGAAGCGCCTATGCCATGCTGGGAATGAAAATACCCCTTCTGGTTTCGGTGAGAAATGATCCGAAGATTGATTATGCGCCTCACATAAGAGCGGTGAAGCGGATGGAAAAAAAGGCCGGTGGCTGCGTCTTCCAGACCCGGGAGGCAAAGGAGTTTTTCAGTCCGGCGTTCCAGGAAAAATCCCGCGTGATTTTTAACCCGGTGGATGAGAAATATCTCCTGGCAGCACAGAAAGAGAAAAAGCGCGGAGAAAAAAAGAATGTGATTGTGACGGTGGGCAGGATTTCCCGTCAGAAAAACCAGATGCTGCTTTTGAAGGCGTTTCGGCGGATTGCAGACCGATTTCCCCGGATGGAACTTCGGATTTACGGAGAGGAGGGGGAGCAGGGGGTAAGGCAAGAACTGGAGAGGTACGTGGCCGCGCATGGATTGAGAGAAAGGGTTCAGTTCATGGGCCAGTGCGGCAGTCTTGAAAGGGAATTGGCAGATGCGGCGCTGTTTGTGCTTCCTTCCGATTATGAGGGGATGCCTAATGCGCTGATTGAAGCCATGGTGCTGGGGCTTGCGGTGATCGCCACCGATTGTCCCTGCGGGGGAGCGGCCATGCTGATCGAGGACGGGATTTCCGGGCTTTTGGTTCCAGTGGGGGATGAGAAAGGTCTGGCCCAGGCCATGGAGCGGGTTCTTATGGATGAAAGTCTGGCGGAAACAATGGCCGAGAATGCCGGGAAGACGGCGGACAAGGTGAACCCCTTAACGGTATATGAAGAGTGGAAGGAATATGTGGAGGCACTATGAGAAAGAAGATTGCGCTTTATATCAGCAGCCTCAGGCGGGGCGGGGCTGAGAGGGTCATGGCCAATCTTGCCGGGTATTTTTACGGAGAAGGTTATCAGGTACTGATGGTCACCACCAGAAAGGAAGAGACGGAGTACGAGCTGCCGGAGGGGATTGTGAGGCGGATCTCGGAGCCCCCATCCCAGGAACTGTGCGGCGGGCGGATCTCCAACTTTAAGAAGCGATTTTCCGGACTCAGGGAAATTTGGAAAGAAGAAAAACCGGATGTTATTTTATCTTTTATCGGGAAAAATAATATGATGGCAATCTTAACCTCCCGGGGGCTTAAGATCCCTGTTGCAGTTTCCGTACGGGGCGAACCCACGGAGGAATACTATAATAAAGGATTGCGCCTGATAGCGAGGCATTTGTTTGATCTGGCGGACGGCGTGGTCTTGCAGACCAAAAGGAGCCGTGATTTTTTTCCCAAAAGGGTGCAAAAAAAGGCGGTAATCCTGCGAAATCCCGTGCATCCTGATTTTTTCAGAAAGCCCTTTGAGGGAGAGCGTGAAAAGACGGTGGTGGCTGTGGGCAGAGTGGATGAAAATAAGAACCACGAGCTGCTCATCAGGGCTTTTGCCCAGATTGCCGGGGACTTTCCTGAATATAAGCTCCTGATCTACGGAGAGGGAGAAAAAAGAAAAGCGCTTCAGGAGCTGGCCGGGGATTTGGGGCTTGAGGAAAGGATTCTTTTGCCCGGAAATGTGGAGCATGTGGAGGAAGCAATTTACAGGGCCCGGGTATTTGTCTTGCCCTCCAATACGGAGGGGATGCCCAACACCCTCATAGAGGCCATGCTTTTGGGGCTTACGGTTATTGCCACGGACTGTCCCTGCGGGGGATGTGCGGAATTGATCGAGCATGAGCAGAACGGCCTGCTGACGCCGGTAGAAGATGTGGAGAAAATGAGAGAGAATCTGCGGCGGGTACTGGCCCATCCCCGGGAAGCGGACCGGATGGGAAGAAATGCGGCTCAGCTCAGAGATCTGTATCAGGCCCGGGCGGTTTACGGAGGCTGGAAGGAATATCTGGAGGGCCTGATGGGAGAAAGAGCCTGAACGATAGGGAACGTCAAATCAATTTGCCGCTTATCATTAAGGAAGCGGAGCAAAGGAGCGGGAGCGATGTGTGGAATAGCCGGATTTTGTAATTTTGAGGGTGATAAGCAGAGTAACATCGAGCGCATGAAGCGGCGGATTTATCATAGGGGGCCGGATGCGGGAGGAAGTTTTTTTTCCGAGGACGGCCAGGTGGTTTTAGGACACAGAAGGCTTTCGATCATTGACCTGTCCGAGAGCGGTTCTCAGCCCATGGCTTCTCACAGCGGGCGTTATGTCATTGCTTACAACGGAGAAATTTACAATTATAAGCAGGTGAGGGACAGGCTTTTGCAGGACAAAAAGGTGAGCTTTTTCAGAGGAACCTCCGACACGGAGGTGCTGTTGGAGGCTCTGGAGGCCTACGGGGTGAAGGAGGGTATTTCCCTGTGTAAAGGGATGTTTGCCATTGCCCTGTACGATAAGAAGGAGCAGCTTTTGTATCTGCTTCGGGATCGGATCGGGGAAAAGCCCTTATACTATGGCAGGGTGGGAGAAAGCTTTGTGTTTGCCTCGGATGTGGGGGCCATTGCGGAGCTGGAGGGCTTTCATAATCCCGTGAACCGCAAGGTGCTGGGGCTTTATTTTGTCCATGGCTATATTCCGGCTCCTTATTCTATTTACGAAGATATTTACAAGCTGGAGCCGGGGACTATTTTAAAGCTCAGGCTGCCCTTTCAAAGTCTGGAATCGGCGGAATATGAAACCTACTGGTCGGTGAAGGAGACTGCAAAAAAGGGACAGGAAAATCCTTTTAAGGGCACAAGAGAGGAAGCTGCCGATGAATTGGAGCGGCTTTTGAAGGAGGCCATAGCCGGGCAGATGACGGCGGATGTTCCCGTGGGGGCTTTTTTGTCCGCAGGAATCGATTCCAGCACCATTGTCGCGTTGATGCAGTCCCTGAATAAAGGCAGGGTGAAGAGCTTTACCATTGGAATGGAAGATCAGGCCTATAATGAGGCGGTGTACGCCGGGGAGATTGCAAGGCATCTGGGAACGGAGCACACGGAGCTTTATATCACCGAGGAAGATGCCAGGGCGGTGATCCCCGCGCTGGCAGGGATGTTCGGGGAGCCTTTTGCGGATTCTTCCCAGATTCCCACCTATCTGGTGAGCAAGCTGACCAGGGAGCATGTGACAGTGTCCCTGAGCGGGGACGGGGGGGATGAGCTTTTCTGCGGTTATACCTCGTACCCTTCCGTAGAGCGGATCTGGAACAAAATGAAAGGGATTCCCTATTTGATCCGTAAGCCCTGCAGCCTGCTGGTGACCCACAGTCCTCTTGCCAAAAAGCCCATTTACCGCATCAAGGGAAAGCTTTTGGGGGCCAGGGGGCCTTCGGATCTGTATGTCTGTTCTCTGGAAACAGATCCTCTGGCGGAGCGGATCTCTCTTCCGGGTTCTGAGGGAGGAAAATGCAGCTATAAATACAGCGAGTATGCTCCCGGTTATCTGAAGGAAACCAATCACAACATCATGCTCATGGACATGCTGATGTATCATCCCGACGACATTCTGGTGAAGGTGGACCGGGCGGCTATGGCGGTTTCCTTAGAAACCAGAGTGCCTATGCTGGACAGGGATGTAGTGGAATTTGCATGGAGCCTTCCCATCGAGTACAAGCGGGAATGGGAAAACGGCAGGATGGGACATACCGGCTTTTATGGAAAAAAGGTGCTGCGGGACGTGCTTTACCGCTATGTGCCCAGGGAGATGATGGAGCGTCCCAAGAAAGGCTTTAGCATCCCCATCGAGAAATGGCTTCGCCAGGACGGACTCAGGCAGTGGGCGGAAAGCCTGATTGACAGGAAAAAGTTAAAAGAGCAGGGATTTCTGGAGGTTGATGTGGTGTGGAGGATCTGGAACGACTTTATAGAGAAGGGAGAGTGGCGGATCCAGATCTGGTATATTCTGATGTTTCAGGAATGGATGGAGCATACAGGCAGGGGATGAACCCTGCCTGTTATTTGTAAATACTGTCATAATCAAAGCCGGAATAAAATTCTCTTTCCTGTTCCAGCCTTTCCAGATAGTTTTCTTTGGTGACCAGCCCGGTGCCGTCGGCGATCCAGTTCAGGATGCGGGCGTTGATCTCGCCGCTGTAATGTCCGTCGTCGCTGTAGTAATCGGGATTGCATATGACCTCATATTGGTCAAAAAAGTTGTACAGCTTCACATTAGGGCAGGCAAGCAGCAGCTCCGTGGCGGTCTGCTCCGCCATAAGCTGTCTGGAAAGGGTTCCTTTCAGATTCAGGGCATCCCAGTAGCAGATGCTGTAGGGAGGATAAAAAATATAAAAGACGGTGTCCGGGTATTTATTTACCACATTGACCACATTCAGGGTGATGGTTTCCGTAACCGCGCGGCGTTCTTCCTCTCCAAAGTCAGTGGGATCATTTAAGTCCACATGATCCCTGTCATAGGAAAGAAGAATCCGGTCCAGGCCGGTTTCCTGCTGCCAGGAGGAGTATTCATCCATGGTAGTGCTCGGTGAACCGGAGAGGGTGGCGGCAACGTTTGCCAGCACACCGTGGTAAAGGATGGCTTTATTGAACAGATAGGAAACGTCATTGAAGGGATTCTCGTCGTAGAGATAGGTGGGATAATCCTCATACTGTACCCAGTCATACTCCCGGAAAAATCCGTTGTAATCCAGGGCCCAGATCACCGTTTTCAGCTCTTTATTCCGGGAAAGGGCTCTGTCCAGATTCTCCGAAATCTCCTGGTAGCCTGCACCGGAGAAGGTTTCTTTCACGCAGTTTGTGCCGAATAAGGCATCCACCTGGCTGGGCTTAAAATTCTGGGCCATGGAGGTCCCTGTGATCAGGGCGTCAAAGTCAAAATGTCTGGAGATGCCGTCGTTAATATAACGCTCCTGGTACAGGCGGTAAGAGAAAAAGGGAAAGGGCCTGTGATAATGGAAATAAGGATCCACCAGGATTACAATTGCGGCAGTGAGAGCCAGCAAAAGGCCCAGACCGGCCAGGCATTTCAAAAACCATTTTTTAGCTTCTGCTTGATTCATGCTTCTCCTCCTTTTTCCCTTTTACAACACGGATCAAAAATGGCTCCAGCATCAGCATCAGGCTGATATAGAACAGCGCCATATTATAAATGGTGTATCTGGTCTGACAGAAAATTACCAGAGACACCAGCCCCACATTCAGCAGAACAGAGAGCAGTGTCAGCGAGGAAAACAGGATCACAAACCGGTTTTCCTTTTTTCGGATATGGTAAAACAACAGCCAGAGATAGAGCACATAAACCAGCAGGCTGTACCAGATCAGCAGGGCATTTCTCTGGGCCACAGTGGTCACCAGGCCGGAGAGGAAATTGTCCCCAAAGGCGCCTAGGATTTCAGGGATGTTGTGGGGGATGACAGACTGATTGATGATGTCCATGACACGGTCCGCATTTTCATTTAAGTCCGTAATGCCGCCGCCCCAGCGCTCCAGGGCATAGTCGTTGACCAGGGGCCACATAGTATCGATCTGGATATGGTCATAATGATCGCCAAAATGGGAAACCCTGCCAAGCCATCCCCTGTTCGCATGGCGCTTTAGAAATCCGTTCTCATCACATATATCGTAAATCTTCAGAAATAAATCCCGGATCCCCTCATCCTCGATATAATCGGCATCGCTTCGCTCTGCGGTATAAAAAGCCATGGTGGTAATAAAACGGGTATCGCCGGAATGCCTGACCATTTCTCCTCTGAGCGCGTAGTTATAGCCAAAGTCCAGAAGGGCGGAGCCGGCAAGGACGCACAGGCCGGTGAGAAGAAGGCAGGCCAGGCCCTGCAGGTATTTTTTCCCGGAAAAGAAAACGATGCCTGTGCAGATCGTCAGCATGGCCAGAGAAACGGCCATCTGTTTTCTGGTTGAGATCAGCAGAAAAGCAAGGATACAGCAGGCGGCAAAGCTTGTCCGGGTACGATCAGCCACATATTCAAGGAGATAGCGGAAGAAAAGAAGATACAGAGAAATGGCGATTCCTTCCGTTAAAATGCTGTTGGAATACATGGAGCCTCTGCGGGCCGCAAAACGGCATAGGAGAGAGACTGCCATAGGGATCAAAAGAACGCCCATGGAAAACAGCCTGCTTATGGTCAGCTTCCTGGTAAGGAAAGCGGCAAAGGACCAGCAGGAGAGAGCCGCTAAAATGCTCTGGGCAAATACGGCGGCGGTTAAATAAAAATCATTTTTGGGGCCGGAAAAAATCCGCCTGAAAAAAGCCAGAAACAAGGGATAAAAAGGTTCTCTGGACAGCTCCATATTGATGTAGCTGGGGGAGTCCACGCAGATCACAGCCCCGTCGTAAAACGCAAAAAAGAGATAAAAAACGAGGCTGACAAGCAGCATAAACAGAGAAAAAGCTTTGCACTCCTTCGGTTTTATTGCATGAGAAAACATTTTAACCTCTATTCTGCCGCCCTGGACGGCTTCTAAATACAAACGTCAAAAATTAAAGTACAGAAATTCACTGATCTCCGACAGGGACAGGATGCTCCAAAACATGAGAAATATTACTGTTAAAAGCTTTTTGTTTGACAAAGTAAAGCGGGCTGTCTTCTCCCGGGTATTTTTCAGGACAAAGCATCCAAGCAGGGCCAGAAAGGCAAAAAGGCTCACCGCCATTCCCGGGGAAGAGGACATGATACCGCCCAGCCCCAGACGGTAGAGCAGGCTGACTTCGGTCAGGTCCTGGAACGCATCCACAATGGGCCGGTGCAGAGGGCCAAAGCCTCCCCAAAGCAACTGCTGCCAGAGAGAGAGAGCCTGACTGACACAGTCCGCCCGGAACAGGCTCCAGCCAAAGGTGACCAGCAAAAAGGTAAGTCCTCTTTTGAACCACTTGGGAAGCCTGACGGAGGCTATATTTACCATCTTTTCAAAAACCATTACAATTCCGTGCAGGGCCCCCCAGAGAAGAAAGGTCCAGTTGGCGCCGTGCCAGAGCCCGCTGACCAGAAATACAATCATGGTATTGAAATAAGTTCTTGCCTTTCCGCGCCGGCTTCCTCCCAGGGGAATGTAAAGATACCTGGTAAAAAATCGGGTCAGGGTCATATGCCATCTGTCCCAGAAATCGGAAACGGACTCTGCCTTGTAAGGAGAGTTGAAATTGACGGGAAGCTCCATATTCAGCATAGACCCAATGCCCCAGGCCATATCGCAGTAGCCGCTGAAATCAAAATAGATCTGCAGGGAATAACACACCATCACAAGGGCGGCGCTGGGGGAATTCAGTTCAGGGATGTTTCCGTATCCCACATTTACCACCTTGGCAAAGGAGTCGGCAAGCAGCACCTTTTTTGCCAGTCCCAGAGCAAAGGCATAGATTCCCCTGGATAAATTTTCAAAATTAATTCTGCGCTTCTCCGGGTTTTGCAGCTGCGGGATGATATCATTGTGGAGAGCGATGGGCCCCTGGGTAAGCTTGGGGAAAAAAGCGATATAAAGGGCATAATCCAGGAGGCCGTATCTGTCGCAGCCTCCCCGGTATACATCCACCAGATAAGAGATCTGCTGGAAGGTATAAAAGCTGATGCCGAGAGGCAGGATCAACTCCAGAAAAGGAAGCTGCGTCCCAAACATGACATTGATATTTTCGGTAAAAAAATTGTAGTATTTTAGAAAAAGCAGAATGCCCGCATTCAGCAGGATGCCTGCCCAGAGCCAGGGCTTTTTGCATTCCTTTTGGGCTATCACGGCGGCAACCGCGTAATTGCATACAATGCTGACGGATAAAACCACAGGATAAAAGAGATTTGTGTAGCCGCAGAACCACAGGGACATAATAAGCAGAAAGGCTGTGGCGGCCTTATATTTTCCGATATGATTTAATCCAAAGTAGCCCAAAAAGGCCAGAGGAAAAAATAAAAAAATGAAAATATAAGAGTTAAAGAGCATAGCGGATCCTTTCACAAGCAAATTTAAAAGTATTATAAGGCTTTGGAAATTGTTTGGCAATAATATTCTGGGATGTTACTTGTCTCACTTTCGCAAAAGAACGCCAGGATGGTTACTCTTGTGGAACATGGAAAAATATGATAAAATCAATTAATTTGTTTCGGCAGGACAGGGGTGAATCCATGAATATAATCAGGATGTCCGGGGGCTTTGCCAATCAGTTGTTTCAGTATGCACTGTACTTAAAGCTCCGGTCCATGGGAAAAGAAGTAAAATTTGATGATATTAACGAATATCGGGGAGAAGGGACCCGCCCCATTATGCTTTCGGTTTTCGGGCTGGATTATCCAAGGGCGGCCTGGGAGGAAATTACGGAATTTACGGACGGCTCCATGGATTTTTTTAAGAGGCTCAGGAGGAGGATCTTTGGCAGAAGAGCCAGGGAATACTATGAAAAGGACTTCTTTGACCCGCAGGTTTTGAATTTTGACGATATGTATCTGCGGGGGGAGTTTAAAAGCGAAAAATATTTCGAGGATATTAAGGAGGAAGTCAGGGCTCTTTACCAATTCCCGTCATTGGAAGAGATGCACCTGCCGGAGAAGTTTTATAAAAGCACGAGGGCCTGCCTGGACGCAATCGAAAGCACGGAGTCGGTAGGGATCCATATGTACCGCAGCGATTCGCGGCTTGACGAGGAGTTATATGAAGGCATCTGCACAGAGAAATACTATGAGGGGGCGGTTCGGTTCCTCCAGGAAAAATGTCCGGATGCTGTGTTTTTTATTTTCAGCAATGAACCCAAATGGGTAAAAAACTGGGTAGAGAAATTGATAGAGAGCCAGATTAAGGACGGCATGGATCAGGAAGAGATTACCGCCATGAAAAGGCGTTTTACCATGGTGATGAGCAACACGGAGTATACCAGCTATCTGGATATGATGCTGATGAGCCGGTGCAGACATAATATTATCTCCAATTCCAGCTTTGGCTGGTGGGCGGCCTGGCTTAACGATCATCCGGACAAGCTGGTGATTGCGCCGGATAAATGGGAAAACGACAGGGACAGCAGGGACGTCTACACGGAAGGTATGGTGCTGATCAATGCAAAGGGACGGGTGAATAAGGTGGTTAGGGAATAAATGAAGATCTGTATGGTGGTTCCTGACAGGCTGGTGAAGGGCGGCATCGCCTCGGTGGTGAATGGCTACAGGGAACATGATTTTAGCGGAAAATGTGAAGTAAGCTATATAGAGTCTTATCGAAACGGCAGCAAATGGGAGAAGCTGGCCAAGGCGCTTAAAGGGTATCTTTTGTTTTTCAGGGAAATGATCCTGAACAAACCGGATATTGTGCATATCCATTCCTCTTTCGGGCCCAGTTTTTACAGGAAAATGCCTTTTATTTATATGGCCTGTTTCAGAGGCGTGCCGGTCATCAATCACATCCACGGCGCGGAGTTTGAGACTTTTTATCTGAAAGCCTCTGACCGGAAAAAGCGAAGGATCAGGAAGGTATATGGAAAATGTACCATGCTGATCGCACTTTCCGAAGAATGGAAAAGGAATCTGGAATCGGTGGTTTCACCGGAAAAAATAACGGTCATAGAAAATTACTGTAAAATACCTGATCTGTCAGGGACAGAGAAAAAAAAGCAGATTTTGTTTCTGGGAGAGATCGGTAAGAGGAAGGGATGCTATGATATTCCCGAAATTTACGGAAGGGTTCTTGAGAAAGGGGAAAGGCTCCCTCTGATCATGGCAGGAGACGGGGAGCTTGCGGAGGTTAAAAAGCTTTTTGAGGACAGGGATTTGCTGGAAAGTGTTTCTTTTCCCGGATGGGTCCGGGGGGCGGATAAGGATAAGTGCCTGAAGGAAAGCGGGATTTTTCTGTTCCCAAGCTATTATGAGGGAATGCCCATGGCAGTGCTGGAGGCTATGGCTTATGGAATGGCCATCGTGACCACAAGGGTGGGGGGAATCCCCCATCTGCTTGAGGACGGAGGCAGCGGTTATCTCTGTGAACCGGGAGATATAGAAGGACTTTCCAAAAGACTTTTGGAGCTTTCAAAGGACGGGGACAAAAGAAGGAAGATGGGCGAGAGGGCCAGGCAGAAAGCCATAGAGGAATACAGCATGGAAAGCCACATGAAGAAGCTGATGGATTTATATGGCAGGGTAAAGGGATAAAGCGGCAGGAGAGCGGATATGGGATTGATAGTGCGAACGGCAAAGGGGACTCTATTCGGATGTCTCTGGAAATTGAAATATGGCCGTAAAATAAGGGTCGGGTTTCCCCAGGGACTGGAAAAGACAAGGGTGGAGAAAGACAGGGAAGCGGAAATCCGGCTGGGGGAACGAATACAGAACAGGGGTGGTCTTTATATCGGATGCAAAGGACAGGGAAAGCTTGAAATTGGCGCTCACTGCTTTTTTAATATCAATACCTCCATTACCTGTATGAAGCGGATCACAATAGGAGAATACTGTAAATTCGGGAATAATCTGGTGATCGTAGATCACGATCATGATGTCAACAATTCCGGGGAGGAGTTTCCGGGGAAGGCGATTGAGATCGGCAGCCATGTATGGGTGGGAGCCAACTGCGTGATCTTAAAGGGCGTTAAGATAGGGGATAGAGCGGTGATCGCCGCGGGCAGCGTGGTGCGCAGGGATGTTCCTGCGGGCAGCGTATATTATGAGAAACGGGAGTGGGTTATCAGATGATTATTATCAGGATGACCGGCGGCCTTGGAAACCAGATGTTCCAGTACGCCTTGTATTTAAAGCTTTGCTCCATGGGCAGAGAAGTAAAATTTGACGATATTACGGAATACGAGCTTGATAATGCCAGGCCGGTGATGCTCTGGGCTTTTGGTCTTACGTATCCCAGGGCGGATCAGGAGGAAATTAATAAAATAACAGATGGTTTTTTAAATCTGTCTCACAGGATAAGGCGAAAATTGTTTGGAAGAAAGTCTTTGGAGTATCAGGAAAAGGACTGCAATTACGATCCGCAGGTGCTTCAAAGGGATCCAGCCTATCTCACCGGTTATTTCCAGAGCGAAAAATACTTTATGGATGTGAAGGAGCAGGTGCGAAAGGCCTTTACTTTTTCGGAGGGAATTTGGAAAGGGCAGGAGGAAGAGATAAAACGGAAAATGCAGGATTACCTGGGGCAGATACAGGATTGTGAATCCGTATCGGTGCATGTGCGCAGGGGGGATTATCTGGATAAAAAGGAAATATACGGCGGTATCTGTACGGAAGAATATTACAGGGGCGCCATTGAATATATGCAAGGGCAGAGCAGGGAAAGCAGGTTTTATCTGTTCAGCAACGATCCCGAATGGGTAAAAGGATGGGTCAAAGAAAATTACGGAGAGGATCACCGGTTTGTGATAATAGAAGGCACGCAGGAGGAGACAGGCTATCTGGATCTTCTTCTCATGAGCCGGTGCAAAAACCACATTATAGCCAATTCCAGCTTTAGCTGGTGGGGGGCATGGCTGGACGAAAATCCCGAAAAGAAAGTCATTGCTCCGGCGAAATGGGCAAACAATCAGGAATTTAGGGATATATACTGGAATGGGATGATTAAAATTACGGCAGAGGGTGAACTGGCAGAATGAAGAATCAATCAGAGGAAAAGCTGATTTCCGTGATCGTGGCAGCTTATAATATCGGAGAGTATCTTCCCCGCTGTCTGGACAGCCTCCTTGCCCAGAGTTATGGGAAGCTTGAAATTATCGTGGTGGACGACGGCTCCGGGGATGACACAGGGGCGGTCTGCGACCGGTACGCCGGGGAGCATGAGAGGATAAAGGTCATCCATCAGCAGAGAAACGAGGGGCCTTCCGGGGCAAGGAATAAAGGGCTTGCCATAGCAAAGGGGGACTATATCGGCTATGTGGACGGCGACGACTGGGTGGAGCCGGAGATGTATGCGGCAATGTTAAGGGCCTGTGAGGAGCAGGAATGCGATATTGCGGTCTGTTCCTATCGGGAGATCGGAGCCGAAAATGCAAAGGAAAGGTTTTCGGGAGAACAATATGTGCTTACGCGGGAAGAAGCCCTGGAAATCTATATTTGCGATAACCGGCAGTTTCATATCTATCACTCGGTTTGGAGCAAGCTGTTTAAAAGGAGCGTTATCGAAAAACTGGAATTTCCGGCAGGCAGGAAATCGGAGGATATAATTTATACAACCAAAGCCCTGCTGAATATTTCCTCCTGCGTTTTTCTGGATACTCCCTATTATAATTACAGGGTCAACCGCAAAGGAAGCATTATGAATGAGCAGGTAAGGGAGCGCAGGTTTCGCGACGAGATTCCTTTTTGGAGGGAGCAGATTGAATGTCTGGGGAAGGCGGGATTTTCGGAGCTTTCGGAAAAGGCAGCCTACTATTTTTACCGCCGGCTTTTGTTTTATTATGTGGATTTCAGGGACAGAAAAATGAAGGCGGCGGGGGCGGAGACGGTGAAGCTGCTCCGGGAGGAAAAAGATGAGATCAGGCAGATTTATCGGAAAGAGTTCGCGGCATCAGGGGATAAAGTCAGAATGGAGCTTGCCTTACTCTGGCCGCAGGGGTATTATGGGATTGTAAAAATTTACGATAAGCTTATTGTACCGCTTCGTCAGTAGTTCCCTTTTGAGGCGATAAAAAGGAGTTTCATGGAGAAAACAAACTTATTTGGAAAAATTAATTATATTTTTGATAAAAAACAAAAGCTTCAGCTTGGATTATTGGGAGTCATGATTTTTATCGGCGGCCTTTTGGAGACATTAGGGGTCGGCGGTATGATCCCGGTGGTAAATGCGCTACTGATGCCAGATAAGCTTCAGGAGTTTATCGACGAATATGAAATTCTCCAAAGGCTTTGCGGATTTCTTCATATTGAAAATATCGGACAGATCACTATGGCGTTGCTTGTGGGGCTGATGGCAATTTACGTGATCAAGAATCTTTATATCCTGCTGCTCACTTATAAACAGAATTCTTTTATCACCCAGAACAGGAATAAGATGATCAGCCGGGTGATGGCCGAATTTTTGAATCGTCCTTATGAAAAATATTTGGGAGCGGATATTCCTACGGTGTTCCGCATCACGGACAGCGATATTCCCCAGACCTTTTCACTGATTCTGGCCATGCTTCACCTTGCCAGCGAGGTGGTGGTATCCTTTTTGATCTTTTTGGTTTTGCTCTGGCAGGATGTGGTTATGACCCTGTTTATCATTGCTATATTCGCGGTCATGACCCTGTTTATCATCAAAGTATTGAAACCGAAGCTGAATAAGATAGGGGCCAAAAACCAGGCAATTCAGTCCAGGATCGCCAAGTGGAGGATCCAGGCGACCTATGGGCTTAAGGATGTTAAGGTATTGAACCGGGAGGAATTTTTCGTAAGGAATTACTTTGAGACGGGCAAGGTAGGAGCGGATGTGGCGAGGAATTATGCGGTGCTCAATAACCTGCCGAGACTGATGATCGAAACGGTATTTATTGTCAGTATCCTGTCATTTATCGCTGTGTATATCAATGGAGGCGGGGATGTGGCCTCCATTATGACCACGATTGCCGCATTCGGCGTGGCAGCCATCCGGGTACTTCCCAGCGTCAACCGGATTAACACCTATATTACGGAGATCGCCTACACGGAGCCCAGCCTTAATTTTGTGTATGAAAACCTCCAGGAGGGGATGAAGACCGACGCCATGCTGGCGGAGAGAAGGGCCAATTCTCAGGTGGAGAAGTTAAAGCTGGAAAATCAGATTGAGCTCAGTCACATCAGCTTTCACTATCCTGACTCCGATAAATATATTTTTAAGGATGCCCATATGGTGGTGCCTAAAGGAAAGTCGGTGGGGATCATCGGCGCTTCCGGCGCCGGCAAATCTACGATTGTGGATGTGCTTCTGGGGCTTTTGCATGCCCAGGAAGGAGAAATTACCTGCGACGGAGTGAATATTTTTAAGAATTATGAATCCTGGCTTGCCCAGGTGGGCTACATCCCGCAGTCCATCTACCTGATCGACGAGTCCATCAGGGATAATATCGCTTTCGGCATCGACAGGGACAAGATCAGTGACGAAAGGATATGGGAGGTGCTTGAGGAAGCCCAATTGAAGGAGTTTGTGGAGGAGCTGCCGGAGGGGCTGGATACCACCATCGGCGACCGGGGAGTGCGGCTCTCCGGGGGACAGAGACAGAGGATCGGCATTGCCAGGGCGCTCTATAATGACCCTGAGATTCTGGTGTTTGACGAGGCCACCTCCGCCCTGGACAATGACACGGAGGCGGCGGTGATGGAGGCCGTGAACAGTTTCCACGGGAAAAAGACCATGATCATTATCGCACACAGATTAAATACCATAGAAAAGTGTGATATTATATATAAGGTAGAAAATATGGAACTGATAAGGACAAGCTTGCATTGAAGGAAGAAAAACGTAAGGGCGGCCCAAAGCGGGCAGATGAAGGAAAACTATGATAGGAACGGAATTTTTAGACGGTCAGGGGTTGGGAAACCAACTGTTTTGCTATGTGACAGCCAGAGCCATAGCGGAGGAAAACGGTTATGAGTTTGGCACGGCAGGTCAGGAATGCTTTGCGGTGAATATTCACAGTAACCGCGGTATGTATTTTATGGATGTTGATCTTGGATACGCCATTTTCCAGGAAGAAAAGAAGAACTTTAAAGTTTATGAGGATGCAGAAACCCGGCTATATATTGGAAATTCAAGGCATGACATGGAGCATGGATGTTATATTGCGGGAGCGGATGAAAAGATTCATCAGGTGGAAGACAATACTCTGATTTATGGAAATATGCAGGATGAGTCCTATTTCATAAAGTACCTTGATCGGATAAAAGAATGGCTTAAGGTGAAGCCGGAATATGACTCTAAGGAGTACAGCAGAGAGAATCTCTGCATTATCAATATGCGCGGTGGGGAGTACACCGGGAGCCCGGAGCTTTTGATTGATAAAAAGTATTGGATCCATGGCATAGAAGAGATGAAAAGAATCCGGCCCGATATGGAGTTTATGATAGTGACGGATGATGTAGAGACAGCGGGAAAGATACTTCCAGGGATTGAGGCACACCATTTTGATATCGGCAAGGATTATGTAACTCTGAAAAACGCCCATTATTTATTGCTTTCCAATTCTTCTTTTGCCTGTCTGCCGGCGCATACCAGCGATACGCTGAAATTTGCTATCGCCCCGAAGTACTGGGCAAGGCATAATGTATCGGACGGTTATTGGGCATCGGAACAGAATATATACAGTTTGTTCCATTATATGGACAGAAAGGGGAGGCTTTTTACCGCTGAGGATTGCAGAAAGGAGCTGGAATCCTACAAAAAGCGTTCTGCAAAATATGCCCGAAGAAATCAAAAGCCCGGAAAAATAAGATATTTTTTTCAGAATATCAGAAGAAGACTTTTGTATGGATGGTTTTATTTCAAGAAGATCTGGCGGGCGGTTCTGAGAAGACTAAGGAAAAGAAATGGGGCAGTTTATGAATAAATTACAGCTTCCGAACGTGACGCTGGCGGCCGTGAGCAGTGTAAAAATATACGAAACCATCAAAGCGCTGGAATACAGTATGCAGGGGATTGAGTTTGGAGAAGTGGTGCTGATCACCCACCGAAAGCCCCTGATGTTTCCCAAAGCGATTACCTATAAGCATACCTCAAAACTGACGGATATTGACTGCTTTAATTACAAGATTGCCTACGAGCTTGGAGACTATATTCAGACGGATTATGTACTTCTGATTCACTATGACGGGTTTGTGGTTCACCCTGAAAAGTGGCGGGATGAATTTCTTGAGTACGATTATATTGGTTCCCCCTGGCCAATTCCGGAGCCGGGAAAACACCATTGCTATCACGATATTTACGGGAATCTGTGCCGGGTTGGAAACAGCGTTTCCCTGCGCAGCAAAAGGCTTCTGGACTTCCCAAGGCAGGCAGGGCTTGTGTGGGAGAAGGACGAGGACGGCTTTTATAATGAAGATATTTTCCTCTGCTGCAGGAATAAGCACCGGCTGGAGGAGGCGGGCATGAGGATTGCACCGGTGGAGGTGGCGAAATATTTCGGGCACGAGCATCCGGTACCGGAGGTTTTGGAGGTGGAGGCCCCTTTTGTCTTTCATAAATGGTGGGGAAGGAACGAGCAATATCCGAAGTTTGAAAATCCCTGGACAAGAAGATGGCAGAAAATGAAAGATGTGGTGAGACCATTTCTCTTTTGGAGGCAGTGGAATAAGCGATGATCTATGATTGTATTCCCTTTTTTAATGAACTGGATATTTTAAATCTGCGGCTCCATATCTTGGATCCCATTGTGGATCAATTTATTATAGAGGAGGCCACAGTGACTTTTTCCGGGCAGCCCAAGGAATTGTGCTTTGAGAAAAACAAAGACATGTTCCAGGAGTTTTTGCCGAAGATCGAATACATTGTGGTGGACAATTCCCCGGTGGACACCACCACCCATCTGCGGGACAAATTTCAGAAAAACGCCCTGGTGAAGGGGCTTGCAAAGGCCGGGGACGAGGATATGATCCTTTTAAGCGATGTGGATGAGATCCCCAATCCGGATGTGATCAGAAAAATAGCGGCGGATTTTGACCCGGATAAGGTCTATCATCTGGCTCAGAGGATGTTTTACTGCTTTATTAATATGGAAGAAATGTCGGGGAACCTGCTTTCCATTACAGGTGAATTCCCGGAAGTGAAGAGAAGGCTGTGGCTGGGGACCAAGGTGTTCAGTAAGAGGAGCATTCCGGAGGGCGGGATAATTGAGCTCAGAGAGGCCGGCGTTACGGCGGCGAATGCTGTCAGGGTGGCGGATGGAGGATGGCATTTTGGCTATATGGGGAGCAGGAAGGAAGTGGATGTCTCCAAGCGGATCGGGACAAAAGTAGTCGCCGCAGCCCACCAGGAATATAATGACGAGGACACTCTTAAGGAGGCCGCAGACAGGCTGATCCTGGGACAGGACATTTTCGGGCGGGACGCCAGGTTTGAGAGGGTGGAGGTGGATGAGACTTACCCGGAATATCTGCGGGCTCACATAGAAGAATACCGGCATTTGATTATGCCTCCAATCAGTGCCGGGCGGCGGAGGATGACGGCGCTTTCCATGAAAAGCCGGCATTTTGCCAGAAAGGCGCGCAGGAAAATAAAGCGAATGCTGAAGGGATGAAAGGATAGAAGGTGGAAGCTTATAAAGTCAGTGTCATTGTGCCGGTTTATAATGCGGAAAAGTATATCAGGCGATGTGTGGGAACTTTAACGGGACAGACCTATAAAAATCTGGAGATCCTGCTGGTGGATGACGGTTCCCGGGACGACAGCGGCGGAATCTGCGATGATTTGGCGAAAGAGGATGAGCGGATCCGTGTGATTCACAAAGAAAACGGCGGGCTGGTTTCGGCGTGGAACAAGGGCTTTGACTACAGTACAGGGGAATATGTGAGCTTTGTGGACAGTGACGATTGGGTGGACTTCAATATGATTGAGGAGATGTCCGCCGCTCTGACCGGAAATCCGAAGGAAATTATCGCCGGCGATTATGTCATTGAAAAGGAAGACGGCAGCAGGCGGTATGTATGGCAGGCTCTGCCGCCAGGGGAATATGACCGGGCGGCAATTGAAAGGGAAGTGATCCCAAACCTGCTGGGGAGGGAGAACAGGTATGTAACCATGTCCCGGTGTATGAAGCTGATCGGCCGGGAACTGATTGCAGAAAACAGGAAGTACAGTAATGCCAGGGCCGTGTTCGGTGAGGATGTGACAGTGATGCTGCCGTCGCTGATCGATTGCGAACGTCTGGTGGTTATGGATCATAAGGCGTATTATCACTATTTTTATGTAGAAATGTCCATGGTACACAAATATGATGAAAAGCTGTACGAAAAAATAAAACTTTTAAGGGAGATTGTCGCCCGGATTGTCGGTGAGAAATTCTCCGGCGAGGAGCTTAGGCAGAGGCAGAGACAGGCAGATCAGGAGCATATATTTATGCTGCTTCTGGTGCTGAAAAATGAGGCGAGGGGGAAGGCGGCGGCTTACAGGGAAAATATTTTGTCCATTGGCCGGGAGGAAGAGGTAAAGAGGCTGTGCCGGGACACAAAGGTGGAAGTCAGAGAAAAGGCCAATAAGCTGCTTTACCTGACCTTGAGGTATCCCAATGAAGTCACGGTCAGATTGCTGCGGCTTGCCATGCTTCTATATTACAGGAAGTAAGGCGACAGGGGAGGAGGTGTCCGATGAGCCGGGAGGAAAATGAAAAACCGCTGATCAGTGTAATCGTTCCGGTTTATAACGGACAGGATTATCTGGAAGACTGTATTGACAGTATCGAGAAGCAGACCTATGAAAATACAGAGATTATTATCATCAACGACGGATCTACGGATGACACGGCCTCTGTCTGTGTCAGGCTCCGGGAGGCCTACGACAATCTTCACGTGATTACCATGGAGGACGGGGGTGTTTCCGCTGCCAGAAATGCAGGTATAGATGCCGCAAATGGAGTTTTTGTGACCTTTGTGGATGCGGACGACAGGCTTCGTCCCAAAACATTACGGGTGTTATATGACTGCATTATGAGAACGGGGAGCGATGTGGCAGGCTGTGGATTTTTTTCTTGGAGAAAGGAAGAGGAATGGGAAGCATTTCTTCGGGAGAAATGCCGGATTGGACGGCCGGTAGAATACACGCCGTCCCAGTTCCTGAGAGAGCAGCTTTTGCGAGGGAACAGCAGATGCTGGAGTAAGCTTTACAGGCGGTCCGCAATAGGGGAGCTGCGTTTCCCGCAGGAGCTCAGCATTGGGGAGGATATGTTGTTTCTGGTAAGGATTCTTCCGTTTCTGAGAAAGATTGCGGAGACGGATTATCCCGGGTATGGTTATTTTCAGAATCCGGAAGGAGCCATGAACAGGGAGTTTTCCTCCAAATATATGGATCAGATTACTTGCTGGGAGCTGGCCCGGGAGGAAGCGCTTAAGCTGGATCCCACGGTGGGAATCAGAGCGGCTTCTCTGGTGATTACAGGAATCATGCTGACGGCGGGGAAGCTGGCTATGCTGCCTTTTTTTGAGAGAAGGAAGCAAAAGGAATATATTAAGCTTTGCCATGAAAAGCTGAAAGAGGAAATGCAGGTGCCCGGAGCTTATAAGGAGCTGCCGAAAGGGTATCAGCTCAAGGCTCAGATGTTTCTCGCCATGCCGGGAATTTATCTGGCATTGTATCATTTGCGGAAGTATAGATAATGTTCGGCTTGTCTGAATGGATATGACAGGCGATAGAAGGAGCTGGGAGGTTTTCTGTGAAAGGCTTTAAAGGAGGTAAACCAAAATCAGACAGATTGATTATGTATATGCATGCAGGCAGCGGCAATCATGGCTGTGAGGCTATTGTCAACAGCATTTGCCGCATGATAAAGGAGCAGGTTACCCTGATCAGCTATTTCGGGGAGGAGGATCAGAGATACTCTCTTCCCGGGTTGTGTAAGATAAAAGGAGAGAGGCGCTTTGAGGAGCACAGGCTTGCACATGTTTTGTATTATGGCTACCGGAAGCTGACGGGAGATGGGGAGAGCTTTATCCGCTACCGCTATGGCAGCGTTTTTAAAGGGAATGCTGTACCCCTTGCAGTCTCTATCGGAGGAGATAACTACTGTTATGATAATATGCTCAGCGACCTTCGCCTTGCTAATTCAGCATTTAACAAACAGGGAACGCGGACAATGCTTCTGGGATGTTCCATTGAGCCGGAACTGCTTTCGAGGGAAGAGATTGTTCGAGATCTGATGAAATATCACACGATTATCGCCAGAGAGAGCATTACTTATGATGCCCTTAAGGAAATGGCTGATGCGAATAAAAAGGGCAGGGGGCCGCAGATCCTGTGTTTTCCGGATCCTGCCTTTACTCTTCCGAAAAAGGAGCGTCCTCTCCCCCCGGGATTTGCGCCCGGGAACACGGCGGGGATCAATGTAAGCCCCATGATTCAGGAGAAGGAGGGCCGGGCCGGGATCACGATGGAAAGCTATCGGGCCCTGATCGCCCATATGATTGCCTGCACGGATATGCAGATTGCCCTGATTCCCCATGTGATTTGGGAGCGAAATGATGACAGAGGGCCGATTCATGCCCTGTATGAGGAGTTTAAAGAGACAGGAAGGGTAGTGGAACTTTCGGATGGAAGCTGTGAGGAACTGAAAGGAGACATCGGACGCTGCCGTTTTTTTGTGGGTGCAAGAACCCATGCCACAATTGCGGCCTATTCCCAGGGCGTTCCTACTCTGGTAGTGGGATACTCGGTGAAAGCCAGGGGAATTGCCAGGGATCTGTTTGGAACGCAGGAGCATTATGTCCTGCCGGTGCAGAGCCTGAAAAGGCCGGAGGATTTGGTGGAGGGCTTCTCGTGGCTTTCATCCCATGAGAGGGAGATTAAAAGCCGGCTTGAGGCGGTAATGCCGGAGTATCAGAGACAGGCGTACAAGACAGGGAAAGAAGTGGACAGATTATGGGAAGAGTTCAGTCGGCAGCAAGGAATATAATCTTCGGCCAGGTTGGAAATTTCATGACCCAGATCCTGAATTTCGTTCTGAGGACGATCTTTATTTCCCATTTGGGAGATACCCTAAACGGGGTCAACGGGCTTTATACCAGCATACTTTCCGTGCTTTCCATGGCGGAGCTGGGAATCGGCACAGCATTGAATTACAGCCTGTACAGGCCGGTCGCTCAGGGAAATATTGAAAAGGTTAAGTCCTACATGCTGCTGTACAAAAAGGCGTACCGGACCATAGGGATCGTGGTGGCCCTGATCGGCCTTATGGTTTCCCCCTTTCTGCGTTATCTGGTGAAACAGCCGCAGGGAGTGTCGATCAGAGATCTGACCCTGTACTATTTCATTTTTCTGTTCAATACCGTAAGTACCTACTTTGTGGCCTACAAGTACAGTCTGGTGAACGCAGAGCAGAAAAATTATATCCAGACCAATATTCTTACGATCACTAAGATGATCACGGTTCTGCTGCAGATCATTGTGATCCTCACTACCGGAAATTACTATATTTATTTGCTGACAGCGGCGGCGGTGGAGCTTTTGCAGAAGATTTTTGTGAGCAGATATTTAGACCGCAGATACCCTTATCTGAGGGAGAAGCAGGTGGAGAAGCTCTCTAAGGAAGAAACGGGGGAAATCGTCACCAAGACCAAAGCCCTGGTGTTCCACAAGGTAGGGGACGTGGCGCGGCTTCAGACGGACAGCATGATTATCTCGGGCTTTATCAATGTTACCTTAAGCGGCTTTGTGGACAATTATAATCTGGTCCTTAATTCCGTTGCCAATGTGGTGAATATTATATTTAATTCCGTACTCTCCAGCTTCGGCAATCTTTTTGCCACGGAATCCAGGCAGAAGCAGTACCAGATCTTTAAGGTATACCGTTTTGCGGCCTGCTGGATCTACGGATTTACGGCGATCGGGTTCTCCATGCTGCTGACTCCCCTGATCGAGCTGTGGCTGGGAGAGGACAAAACCCTTGCTTTTTCTGTAGTTATGTGTATTTTGATTGATTATTATCTGAAAGGTGATAGAATTGTATTATCGAATTTCAAAACAGCGGCGGGGGTATTTGAGCAGGATAAGTATCTGGCCCTGATCCAGGGGGCGGTGAATCTGGTGATCTCCGTTGTGCTGGTGCGCAGAATCGGGCTTGTGGGAGTCTATATCGGAACCATCATTTCAGGACTGATTGCCAATGTGACCAAGCCTGTGATTATCTACCGGGTGATTCTGGATCAGCCGGTGAGGGGATATTTTCAGGATTCCGCAAAATATATGGCAGCCCTGACGGCTCTGTTTGCGTTTTTTACGTGGATAAAGGGTCTGGTAATGCCTGTGGTGGGGATCGGTTCCTTCGCGGCTATGTTTGCGATTATCTGCGTGGTGTTTAACGGAGTTTTTTTCCTGCTGTTTGGAAGGACGCAGGAGTTTGAGTATTTGGCGGGGATTGTGAAAGAGGGTAAGAGGAAATGAACAGATCGAAATCTCCCAAAAAGCTATATGGCAGAATTTGCAGTATGCTTTCTGTGAAAAATATGTCAATACTCTCGCTGGTTCTGTTTATTATTTCGTTGATTCCAATCTGCTGTCTTTCTTTTGTAAACAGGGCGACAGGGGATGACTATGGTTATGGGGCGTTTACCAGGACGGCGTGGATGCAGACCCATTCTCTGACAGAAGTGGCAAAAGCCATCGGGGTCACAATCAGCCAGTATTATGACGGATGGCAGGGAACATGGTTCAGTATTGGGGTTTTTGCCTTGCAGCCGGAAGTATTCAGTGATAAAGCCTATGTTATCGTTGTTTTTTTGATGCTGTTTTTATGGATCGGCAGCACAGTGCTTTTATTTAGGAAAATATTAAAAGAAGTTTATGGGCTGGATAAATGGAGCCTTCTGCTTTTTCTGACAGTTTATCTGCTGCTGGGGATGCAATTTATACCCAGCACAAGCTCCTCGATTTTCTGGTTTAATGGCTGTGCCCATTATATGCTTCCCTTTGCAATGTGCCAGGCCGTAGTATGGTGCCTGATTTGCTTTATCAGGAAATATCAGCTCCGATATTTGGCAGGAATAACGATTCTTATTGCGCTGCTTGGCGGTTCCAATTATCAGGCGGCATTGTTTGCCCTGATTGTTTTGGCTTATATAGGAATCGCGTCCTTTTTAAAAGAGAAGGACAAAAGATTATTTCTGCTGGGTATTCCTTTGGCTGTTGAGATGATCGGACTGGTAATCAGTATGAAAGCCCCGGGAAATAAGGTGCGCGGCGGAGAAGAGTTTGGGTTTTCGGCGGGGAAAGCGGCAGTGACTATAGGAAAATGCTTTACCGAGGGGATCAGAACGGTCGTTGGTTATTGGCAGGAGAAGCCGATTGTGTTTGTGGGACTGGCGGTACTATTCCTTGTTATTCTGGAAGCGGCAAAAAAGGCAGGGAACAGGGAAAATCTGTATCATCCCGGTATTGTGGCAGGGGCGCTGCTATGTCTTTTCTTTGCGATGCAGGCGCCGGCCTTATATGCGGATGTGGAAGTGTCCGGCGGTGTTCATAATATGAATTTTTTAGTATTTTTGTTGGCGGCAGCGGGCAGCTTAAGTGTGTGTGCAGGGAGAATTGCTGAAAAAATAAAAGGATCACCGGATGGGATCCACAGAAATGCAGTTATTCCCGGACTGTTTTTGTGTGTGATATTAGTGGCTTTTTTAAGAAGCGGCTTAAAGAGCAGTACTTCCTGGGTATCCCTGGAATATATTAAGAGCGGACAGGCGGCCGATTACAAGGAACAGATGGATATACAGACGGCAATCCTTACCGATGAAGATGTTACGGATGCAGTTATTCCTTTTGTGAACGACCGGCAGGGGCCGCTGATGTCCATGCCGGCAACAAAAGATCCAACGGCATGGACCAATACGGTAATGAAACAGTTTTATGGAAAAAATAGCGTTGTGGGGATCCCAAGGGAGGAATGGGAAAAGCTCCGGAAGGATTCAGCGCAATAATGTGGAGGGATAAAAATGATCCGAAGAATGAATGAGAAGCTTATAAAAATGACGAAAGGCAAGGAGGCGCTCCTGGTTGTATTCCTGTCCGCTTTGCTGGTGTTTGGGATTACAGCAGGCATAGGGACCCTTACCTGCGGCTGGCATCTGATTGACGACCATGAGTTCCTCAGATGGTTTTATGAGTTGAAGTTTGAAGGAAAAAAATTAACGGATATAATCAGAGCGTGGATTATCAAGGATCTGGATTGGAGATATGAGCCTCTTTATTATACGAATCGTATCTTAAGCTGTGCATTGTTCGGAATCAATCTGGAATACTATTCTATACTGAAATCGGTGGAAGTTTTTCTCTCCTATATTCTGTTATATTATTGCGGACGGCTGATGGGAGGCGGCAAAGTCAATTCCTTTTTGTTTGCGGCAGTTTCGCTGACGGGCTATCAGTCTGCCGTCTGGTGGAAACTGGGGCCTCAGGAGGCACAATGTACGCTTTTGTTTGCCGCAGGGTTCTACTGTATGCTGAAATGGCTGGACAAAAACCGTATGAGCTGGGCTGCAGGCAGTTTGATTGCTTTTTTGGCTATGTGCAATTACAAAGAGTCTTTTATTATCCTTGTTCCGTTTTTACTTTTGTATGTGCTGTATTATGATATAGAAAAAGGCGGAGGAGAAATCAGCTGGGCCGGGGTATGGAAGTATATAAGAAGCAGGCTGTGGTATTATCTGATACTGGGCTTCATTTTTACAGTAATCATCTCTGTCATTGTCTTCTATGTGGGAGTAAATGATTACGACATGGTTGGGCTGGATGCCTCGGTTCCCTGGAAGGTTTATGTGGAGGCGTTTCAGGATGCCCTGCGGACGGATTTGAAATGGTATCACAGATTCGGCGTTCTCTTTTTTATGATTTTATTGACTTACTGGGAAAAATTAAAAAAAATGTGGAAGGAGATCCTGCTGATCGCTGTTTTTTTACTCCCGCAGATCGTGATTTTCGGTCAGACCGGAATCAAAGAAAGATATATTTTGCCAAGCGCGATCGGTTTTTCCATGTTCTTTATCATTCTGGTGCAGAAAAAGAAGATACTGTCAGGAAAGCGGAAAATGATATATCAGCTTGGTATAATATTATTGCTTATGGCACATGGCAGAGTCGCTCTGCGGGAGGCAGACTATTTCAGATACAGGGGTGAAAGTATCACAACCATGTTGGAAACGGTCAGGGAAATGTCTCAGGGAGAAGAGAACATATTATCCTGCTTCAGGCCCAATGAGGAGGGGAATCTGGTTATTCATTTCTGGATGGCGGTACACGGTTTGGATAATGTTTACTTTTGGACGGAGGAAGACAGGATCATTAACAAAGTTTATGATAATAATTTTTCGTATGATGCGGAATATTATGAGGAGAAAGACTTTGAAGAAATGGATATCGTAGTCATGTATAATAAGGAGGACAGGCATTGGTGCTATGAGCCCAGCCTTGATCTGTCCGATTTTACAGAGATAAAATGCGGTACATTAAATATATATGTGAGAAACGGCTGCGGGATTGAGCCGATTTTTACTGAGATAGAAGGAGCCAGAATAAACATTTAGGAAATACCCACGTACTGATGAAAGCAACAGATCCTGGTACAAAATAACCGGAAGGAGGTTGAAAATATGCTTGAGATGATAAAGGAAGCACAGCAGGAGCTGCTTCATTATCCGGAAAGAAGTATGGGATATTATGTGAAAAGAAGGCTTAAGCTGATCATGGGAAGAGGGGCAGAGCCTATTGATAAGATCAACTGGCCCAATGGACTTTTGGCGAAAGGCCTTATAGATTACTATATGGGGCATAAAAATTCTGATCAGGCCAGGGAAATACGGGAGGTTTTGCAGGCATATTTTGATGGATGGATCAAAAACGGGCATAAAATGTACTATCTGGATGATGCTTTAAGCGGGATGGCGCTGATAGAGCTTCATCAGATCACTGGGGAAGAGCGCTACAGGCAGGCGGCAGACGAAATGATGCGCTTTCTGTCTTTTCACATCACGGATAAAGCGGGAAGCCTTCTTTATCGGCCTAATCAGAAAAACGGCTATGTCTTCGTGGACAGTATTGGTATGATCTGCCCGTTTTTGTGTAAATATGGCCATACATATGGCGATGCAAAAGCCATCGGGCTGGCGGTGACACAAATCCAGAATTTTGTTGACTTCGGTATGGATGGAAAAACAGGACTTCCCTATCACGGTTATAAATTTGAGGACGGACTGAAATACGGTATTATCGGCTGGGGAAGGGCGGTAGGATGGCTGATGATCGGAATGTCTGAAAGCCTCGCCTTTATGGATGAGACAAGCCCCGACTATGAATATATCAAACAGATTTACAGACGTTTGGTGGATAAGGTTGAGTCTTATCAGTTGGAGAACGGACTTTACTGCTGGCAGTTAGGGGCAAAGGAAGGGCCGGTAGACACCTCTGCTACGGCGATGATTCTTTATTCCATCGCACAGTCTCTTAATATGAAAGTGCTGATTGGAATTCACAGGTCGCGTATGCTGCGGGGGCGGGAAGCGCTTCTCGGTATGGTGAAAGAGGGAAAGCTTGACAACGCTCTGGCAGAATGCCAGGGATTTTCGCTGTATCCACAGGTGTATGGGGCTTATCCGTGGTCGCTGGGGCCGGCCTTGTCGCTGTTTGCTGTTACAAGTGAGGAAAAGGATAAGAAAAAATGATAATTATAGAGGTGGCAGGCGGCCTGGGAAACCAATTGCAGCAGTATGCATTATACAGGAAGTTTTTGAGTATTGGGAAAGATGCGAGGCTGGATGTATCCTGGTTTGAAGCAGAAAATCAGGGGAAAATGTTTGCCGGAAGAGAATTGGAGCTGCAGTTCTTTGAAGGGCTGTCTTACAGCGTCTGTACGCCGGAGGAGAAAGCGGCTCTGGTCGGAGGAGACGGTCTGACAGGAAAGCTGAAAAGAAAGCTGTTTCCCTCGGCCATTCATTGCTTTCATGAAAGTCAGATGTATCATCCGGAATTGCTGGGGTACGAGCATATGTATCTAAAGGGGTATTTTGCCTGTGAGAAATATTACAGGGATATATTACCTGAACTGCGTGATGAAATAAGATTTCCAGTCAGTAATAATTCCCGAAATGAACAGATTGCGTTGGAGATGAGGAATTGTGAATCTGTCAGTGTCCATATCAGACGCGGGGACTATTTAAATCCGGAAAATGAGAGGATGTTTGGTAACATATGTACGGATGCGTATTATGAACAGGCGGTCAGTATGATAAAGAAAGAGAAGCCAAACGCCTGCTTCTATATCTTTTCGGACGATATTCCGTATGTAAAACAGAAGTATTCCGGGGAGGAATATACCGTTGTTGATCTTAATCACGGCAGGGAAAGTTTTTATGATATGTGGCTGATGAGCAATTGTAAGCATAATATCTGTGCCAATTCCACTTTCAGCTTCTGGGGGGCAAGATTGAATAAAAATGAGAAAAAAATTGTAATTAGACCAACTATACACAAGAGTACCCAGGTTTTTGACCGGGGTGAAATGAGAGAACTGTGGCAGGGATGGAGATTTATCAGTCCGGAGGGAGAAGAATGCTGACAGACCTGAAAAAGATAGCAAATCTGAGTTTTTATATTGGTGTGGTCATCGAAGTGCTCATAGTCATAATTGATAAAAGCGCTTTTATTAACCCAATAGAAGGACGTTTGTTTCAGTTCACCTTTTTACTTTTTTTAGTCAAAATCTGCCTGACAAAATATTCCTGGCGCGAATACGTTGCCATTTTGGGATTTTGTGCTTTGGGTGTCATCTCTTACTTTGTTTCAGGAAGAAATGAGATTATCAGGCTGGTAATATTTATAGCAGCCTGCAAAGATATTGATATGGATAAATGCCTGAAGCTGGTGTTTTATTTGACGTTAATTGGATGCGCAATGCTCATGCTGCTTTCTGTAACAGGAATTTTAGGAACGGTATCGCTGACACAGGATTATGGGCGTGGGAAGGTAGAAACCCGATATACTTTAGGGCTGGGACATCCCAATGCGTTGCAATGTATGGTATGGGCGCTGACAACATTGGGGATATATTTATATGGAAATGAAATGAAATGGCACCATTATATAACTGTGCTTTTGACGAATATCCTTTTCTTTTTGCTGACAGATTCAAAGACAAGCCTGCTGGTAACACTGTATACGATTATTTTAGCTTTTATAATGTCTGATGGACATTCTGCTTTTGTAAAAAAAACAGGCGCCTGGATTGGCGGCTTAACAACGGTTTTTAGTATTGGAATTTCTGTCATAATTGCATGCA
Source organism: uncultured Lachnospiraceae bacterium (assembly GCA_910579425.1). Classification (GTDB taxonomy): domain Bacteria; phylum Bacillota; class Clostridia; order Lachnospirales; family Lachnospiraceae; genus Suilimivivens. The sequence continues at coordinate 124,648 of CAJTVL010000001.1, forward strand.
ATGCTTACAGAGTGTACAACTATGTGTGGCACATGGATCGCTCATCCATTACCCGGTTTTTTGTATGGATGAACGGTATGATGAATGGAAGAATACGAATTTTAACGGAAAATGATAGGTTTGAGGGGACAGTCTCGACATGGCGTATTATCTCAGGGCCGGAAAACAGTTATTATTTTGATATGGGATGGATACGCTTGTTTTATTGGTATGGGATACTTCCCGCATGTGTTTTTATTGTAGTTTTATTATTGGCAGTGATTTATTGCTACAGGGAAAGGCAATACCTGGCAATAATGCTGATATCATCCTTTGCCCTTTACAGTGTGATTGAGGCGCATGCAATATCGGTTTACCTGGCAAGAAACTACACATTCTTTTTAATCGGAATGGTATGGAGCAGGATCCTATTATATAAAGGGGAAAATAAAATTGAAAATAAGAAAAATGAGCATTGATGTTTCAGCTGCTGAAATCTGCTATTATATATTTTTTTCCTTTCTTTTATTTGCTAAGGGGATAGGGCTGTATGATGGCCAGATGGCCTTTAAGGCGTTCCTGGCTTTAGCTGTTGCGGCATGGATGGGAAAGATGTGGCTGACTGAGTATACGGCAAGAGAACTGACCGGGGTTGTTCTTCTTTTAACGGCAGGCGGCATAGCTTATCTGGTGTCCGGGGAAAAAGGGGCATTATTATATATATTTATGGTTACGGGCCTGAAAAATGTGCCTGTAAAAAGGGTATTTACAGTAGGGGCAGTCATATGGTCAATCGCTTATATGGGCATGACGTGGATGAACGCGCTTCATATTTTGGAGGGACCATTTAAGGTACATGAAAAATTGGGAATGGGGATGGTAATCAGATGGGGGTTAGGTTATAGCCATCCAAATGTATTGCATATTTCCTATTTGGTATTGGTCATGTTTCTGGTATATGTGTTGGGTGAGAAGCATAACTGGAAAACAGCTGCGGTTTTCATGTTGGGAAATATTGGCGTATATATTTATTCAATCAGTTCAACGGGAATTATAACAACCACTTTTTATCTGGTGTTAAGTCTGTATTGGAGATACAGAAAAAAATGGAGTCGGCTTGAACAAATAGGGATTCAGTCTGTCATGCCGTTTTGTATCTTGTTTTCATTGATGGCCCCCTTTTTATTAAAAGGAGTATGGTTTGACAGGCTAAACGATTTGATGAATACCAGGCTTAATCTGGCAAAGTATTTTTTAAGCTTGCAGCGCCCGACTCTGTTCGGGACAAAACTTTCTGAAATAATAACCAGCCAATTGACAATGGATAACTCCTATGTTTTTGCTTTTGTAACCTATGGAATACTTTTATTCCTGATTATTTTCGGGGCTTATTTAGCGCTTATACGGACGTACTGCAAGGAGCAGAAGGGTACGGAACTTTGTATTATTCTGGCGTGCCTTGTTGCAGGGATTATGGAGCCATTTCTTTTTAACACGGCTTTTAAAAATATATCTTTGTTATTTATGAAAGATTTATTGTTTAAAGAAGGGGATACAAGGCAAATCAGATTCCCGGGAGCTATTTCCAAAAACTTCACGATACCGGTCATAATAATAGAAAAGGCGAAAGGAAATAAGAAACTGGCTCTATCCCTTTTCATTTTAGGATGTATGATTGGCGGAAGCGGTTATCTGCATTTTTGCGGGAACCCTGCCCGAATTATTGTCCCGCGCAGCGCATGTGATGTAGGGGTGCTTCAAAGAACAGAGGAGTCACTGGAAAAAATATACTTGAGTTCAGATGAGGCAGTTTTGGCAAAGGAGGACAAGGTATATGGTTATGTAGATGGACAGACAGAAATGTTGGTTTATTCAGGCGGTATTGCAAAGATGGAGTATTTAAGGGATCTATTGTGCTATAGTGTCACTGGTGGAGTGCTCCTTATTATAGTATACATGGCCCTGGTCTATAAAGTCCCGATAGCAGGAGAAAGAAATGCGAATACTGATTGTAAATAAATTTTTATATCCCAACGGAGGCTCTGAAACATACATTTTTAAGCTTGGCGAGCAGCTTGAGAAAAATGGAAACATGGTTCAGTATTTTGGGATGGAAGATAAAAGAAATATTGTAGGAAATGCGGCAGGCTGCTATACAAAAAATATGGACTTCCACACAGGAAAGCTTGCCAGGCTTTTGTACCCGTTTAAAATTATCTATTCACAGGAAGCCAGAAAATTAATTCGCAAAGTCCTGGATGATTTTAATCCGGATGTGGTACATCTGAATAACTTCAATTTTCAGATAACCCCTTCCATTATTTATGAAATTAATAACTATAGAAAAAAGAAAGGGAGAAAGGTAAAGATTGTATTTACGGCTCATGATTACCAGCTGATCTGCCCAAATCATATGCTGTACTGTCCCAAAACGGAGAAGAATTGTGAAAAATGTATTGATGGCGATTACTTTTATTGTGTGGAAGGGGGATGCATTCATAATTCAAAAGCAAAAAGTATTTTGGGGGCATTCGAAGGGTATTTATACAAATGGCTGAGAACTTATCGGTATATTGATGTTGTTATATGCCCGAGCATGTTTATTAAGGAAAAAATGGATCATAATAAGGAGTTAAAAGGGAAAACCATAGTACTTTATAACTTTGCCGCAGTAGATGGTTTGACAGGTAACAATTTGAATAACAGATTACAAAAAGAAGATTATATGATATACTTTGGCCGATATACAAAAGAAAAAGGCATAGAGGCCCTGATTAAGGTTTGCAGTAAAATGCCGGATATAAGATTTGTTTTTGCGGGCCGGGGGTCATTGGAGGAAAAGATTAACCAGGTAGAAAATATAGAAAACCGGGGATTCATAACCGGAGAGAAGCTTGAAGCGCTGATTCAGAGGGCAGCACTGAGTATTTATCCTTCAGAGTGGTATGAAAATTGTCCTTTTTCGGTAATGGAGTCCATTCAATATGGAACGCCGGTGTTGGGAGCAGATATAGGGGGGATTCCCGAGCTGATTGATGAAGGCGTTACAGGGGAATTGTTTGAGAGCGGAAATGAAATGATGCTGGAAGAGAAAATAGAAAGTTTGTGGAAAAACAAAAACATATTAAAGAAATATCAGGAAAATTGTTTGGAGAAAAAATTTCTTTCTGTGGAGGAATATTGCCGGATACTGTCGGATGAGGTATATTAGGTATGCTGTTTGCAGAACTAGCATAAAGCTATTTTCCTTTACCAATAATTTTGAATGGACAAATTGGGGGATTATATGAATAAGGAGCGGAGAGACGGAATGGGCGAATCTGGCATAAAGAGACGTTATAGGCAGATTAAATGTATGTTGCGAGGAGGAATATTCATTCTTATATGCTATCATTTTCGTTCTCCGGAATGTAAACAAATGATAGAGGAAGATATCTTAGCATACTCCAGAAAATCTTTAACAAAGTTATCAATGCTTGAGTTGATTTCTGAGGATTCAAAAAGACCATTTAGAAATATATTGTATTATAGATTTTGCAGGGATAATTGTAATAGAAAAATGCTCAGAATCTGCCAGACCTGTTTGAAACCATTGCCTACAATTGAGATAGGAGGGGAGATAGATGGGGGGTTAAAAATCATTCATAATTATTGTGTGGTTAGTGTAAAAAAAGCAGGGAAAAATTTGACAGTACTGCAGGGAGTAACAATAGGGAAAAATATTGATGGCGGCCATCCGACAATTGGTGATAATGTTACTGTCTATTCTAACTCGGTTATATTTGGAGATATAAACATCGGAAACGGAGTGATGATAGGGGCAGGGGCGGTTGTAAATAAAAGTATTCCAGATAACATGGTTGCAGTTGGAAACCCGGTAAAAATAATGCCTAAGGAATGAAGGAAGGAAAGCAAATGTCCAAAAGAACATTATACGGAACGGTTATTGTAACTTATAGATGTAACGCCAGATGCAATATGTGCGATTGCTTTAAGGATCCTACAAAACCCAGCGAAGAAATTACCTTGGAAGAGATAAAGAAATTGCCGGAAATGGCATTTACCAATGTTACCGGTGGGGAGCCGTTTGTAAGGCAGGACATCCCTGATATTGTCAGAGAATTATACAAAAAATCAGATCGTATTGTAATATCTACGAATGGATATTTCACAGACAGAATTATTGCATTGTGTAAAGAATTCCCTAAAGTGGGAATTCGAATTAGTATTGAAGGCTTACAGGAGACAAACGACAAAATAAGGGGAATTCCTGACGGCTTTAACCGAGGCTATGAAACGCTTAAAACCCTGGTGGAAATGGGGCATCCTGATGTGGGATTTGGCATGACCGTTCAAGACATGAACTGCCAGGACTTAGTTCCATTATATCGTTTGTCAGATGATTTAGGAATGGAGTTTGCAACAGCAACACTGCATAATTCTTTTTATTTCAGAAAAACCGACAATAAAATAAATGATAAATTAAAGGTGGCGCAAAATTTCGAGAAACTCATCAATGAATTGCTTAGAAGCAAATCACCCAAAAAGTGGTTCAGGGCATATTTTAATCATGGATTGATTAACTACATTTATGGGAATAAACGGCTTTTGCCCTGTGATATGTCAAAAAATGCATTTTTTATCGATCCATTCTGTGATGTGATTCCCTGCAATGGAATGGCTCAGAAGGCAGTGATGGGAAACTTGAAGGAACAGAGTTGGGACGAGCTATGGAATTCTGAAAAGGCACAGAAAGTCAGAGAATGTACCCGCAAGTGTGATAGGAATTGCTGGATGATCGGAAGTGCTTCTCCGGCAATGCACAAATACATCTGGATACCCGGATGGTGGGTGTTTAAGCATAAGTTTTTAAAAGGAGGCAGATATAGTTTGAAGGAAAATAAATGGATGGATTGATATGAAAATACTTCATTTGCTGAGCGGAGGCAACATAGGCGGCATAGAAATGCTGTGCAGGGACATTTCGGAGTTAAGCCATGAACAAAATGAATTTTGCTTTCTTTATAGTGGCGGTGTCATGGCGGATGAAATGGAGAAAAAAAATGTCCATGTGTATCGATTTTATAAAGAGAACCTGTTCATCAGACTATATAAACTGTTTCGATTGGTTAAAGTTTCGGGATATGATATTGTAATAGTCCACCATGAAGGGATTGGGATCTATTCCTTTTATTTGTTGTTGGCGTATTGCTTCAGAAAGATAAAATATATTAAGTACCTTCATTGCTCTTTTGAAAAGAAATATTTTTATTCCGGAAAAACAGGAAAGGACTGGTTATATTATACCATTTTAAAAAGGGCTTTATATAGGTCTGACTGCGTTGTTGCTGTTTCGGAGTTCGTGAAGAAAAGCTATTGTGTGGAGTTTAACTATCCTCCGGATAAGGTTAAAGTAATCTATAACGGAATCAGAATCAGGGAGAAAGCAGAAAGGAACATACAAATCCCTGAGAAAGATACCATTACACTTTTGTACATCGGCCGTCTGGTAGACGAAAAGGGAATAGCTCTTTTGCTCAGGGCGGTGAAAAAGCTGCTGGATGGGGGAGAAAATGTAGAGTTGGAGATTCTTGGAGATGGCAATAAGCGACAGGAGTATGAAGCTTTCTCAAAAGAATTGGGGATAAAAGACAGAGTCTTTTTTGAAGGATATCAGTTGCAAAAACAGCCATTTTATGATAAATCTAAGATATTTGTTTACCCCTCCATATGTGAGGAAGCTTTTGGAATTTCCATTGTCGAGGCCATGGGAGAGGAAATGATGTGTGTGGCAAGTGATATAGGGGGGATTCCTGAGATTATTGAGGATGGAAAGGATGGATTTTTATTTCGAAGCGGCGATGTTGACAGCCTGACAGAGGCAATACGAAAAGCAATCAGTTGCACGAAAGGACAGGAGTATAGTGAAATAAAAATGATGGCGAGAAGAAAGAGCCAAAAGTATGATGTGACTGAAACGATAGAAAACCTTGAAGATATTTTCAGCCGGCTTGTGAGGGATAATCAGTGGAAAAAGAACTAATTCCTATTGTAATGATATGTGATGATAATTTTGTTATGCAGACCTGTGTGGCAATTACTTCGCTTGTAAAAAATAAGAATGCAGATACAAATTATGAAGTATTTGTGGTGATGGCGGAATGCTCCGAAAAATCAGCGGATATATTGCGTGGAATGGGACGGATGGATTGTATCATAACATTGATACAGGCCTCCTTGGAGGATTACAGGGAAATTAAACAATTGGCGCATATTTCCATAGCCTGTTTGCTGAAATTTGATATATGTGAGTTGATTAAAGAGTATGATAAGCTGCTGTATTTAGACGGAGATATTATAGTACGAAAAGACTTATCGGAACTGTACCATACGGAGTTAGGCGATAATTATGCTGCCGGAGTCAAAGAGCTGTACTGTATGAAAAAAGATGACGGATGTATTAATGCGGGGATTATGCTTTTTAATGCACGTAAAATGCGAGAGGATGGCATGCGCGATATCCTTGTGGCAAAAAGGAAATCCCTTGGAAACCGCAGTTCCATGGATCAGCAGACATATAATATGGTAATTAAGGGCAGAATCCGTTATATCAGTATTGCTTATAACTGTGTTCCGGGACGGCTGGCGGGAGATGTTAAAATGGATTATACAATGGCAGAACTGAATGCATTGTATGAAACAAATTATAAAAGCCCTGCCCAATTGATTGATGATGCTGCAATTCTTCATTTTGCAACGGGAAATAAGCCATGGAAGTATACATTTGCCCCCTGTGCTGGGGAGTGGTATACTTATTATCTCTTATCCCCTTATGGTAAGGAACCGTTTAAACGGTATGGAAGATGGGGATACCGATTTCATAATATGTCCGGGATCCTGAAAAAGGAGGGGTGGACAGGGGTTGTCACATATCTGCAAAAAAGACATGATAAATCAACAAGAAAAAAAACAGTAGATTGGGATTGAGCAATGGAATATAAGATGATTGCGTATATAAATAAACCAATTTCCCGAATCGTATTTGGGTGTGCCAACCAGGCGATGATAGAGGGAAAAAGGGTAACGAAGCTATTAGACGCAGCATTAGATGCCGGGATCAATACATTTGATTCGGCGGAGAATTATGGCGCAAGTGAAGAAGTGCTGGGCAAGTGGATAAGAAAGCGAAAATGCCGTGATAAAGTGGTTATTATCACGAAGGGATGCCATCCCCATGGTATGCCCAGAGTGACACCGGAGGCGTTAAGACATGATTTTGAACAGTCCCTGCAAAGGCTAAAAATTGATTATATAGATATCTACATGCTTCACAGAGATGATCCCGGAGCGGATATAAAAGCGATTCTGGAGGTACTCAATGAACTTCACAGGGAAGGGAAGGTGGGTGCATTTGGTGCATCAAACTGGACCCATGAGAGGCTTGATGAGATTAACAGATATGCTTTGGGGCATAATTTGATACCATTTACTGTTTCCAGCCCTAATTTTGGACCGGCAAGGCAAATTGCCGACCCTTGGGGGGGAGGCTGCGTGAGTATATCCGGTGCAGAGCATGAGGAGGCAAGAAAATGGTATCAGGAAAAGCAAATACCTGTCTTTGCATATTCCTGTCTAGGGAGAGGAATGTTTTCAGGAAAAGTAAAGGCATCCGATCCGGAGAACGGTAAAAAGAGTCTGGATCAGTTTGCGGTGAAGGGGTATTGGTGCCAGGAAAATATAGAGCGTTTGGCAAGTATGGAGAAAATTGCACAGAACAGAAGCTGTAGTGTGGCGCAGGTTTCGCTGGCATGGATGATGCAGCAGGAGTTCGAGGTGTTTCCGATTGTCAGTATTTCAAAAACAGAGCGGGTTGCAGAAAATGCAGAGGCAGTTAATATCAAGCTGAGCGAGGCAGAAATAAGAACTATAAGTGAAAGGAAAAGCGGAAATTGAACATGAAAACAGTATATGTTGCGCGGGCTGCGATTCCTTCCCAATCGGCAAACAGTATTCATGTAATGAAAATCTGCGAGGCTTTTGCAGAACTGTGCAGCGAATTTGAATTAATCGTGCCCGAAAGCACAGAATGTGAAACAGAAGACCTATTCGATTTCTATGGAGTGAAACACAGATTTTCGATTCAGAGAATTAGGCAGAGAAAGTTTCTTGGCGGGCTATACAGATATTGGTTTGCAATTTCTGCGATTTTGCTGACAGCAAAGAACAAAAACGTCCAAATAATAACAAGAGAGCCTATTGTGGCGTTTCTTGCAGTGCTCCTCCATAAAAAAACAGTGCTTGACCTGCATGGCGAACTGGCACATTTATGCGGGCGGGCATACCGGATGATAAAACTTGATTTTTTCAAAAAAAGCAAATACTTAAATATCGTAATGATAACAGAGTCATTGGCAAAATATTACGAGAAGAAATACCAGCTTGATCCGCATTCAGTGACTGTGCTTCCAGACGGATATACACCGGAAAACTTTATTCCTTACAGTGGGCTGCCATTATTGAAAGGGGCAGGAATGCGTATTGCTTATGCAGGAAGCTTTGGGATCGGACGGGGATATGAAATTATAGAGGAATTAGCGCGGCAGGATTCTGAGAATAGATATACGATTTATGGAGGGATGCGGGAGGATGCCAGGAAGGTGACCGGGCACAATCCGCCGGAAAATATTTCTTTTAAAGGTTTTATTGCCAACCGAGATATTCCCGAGGCTTTATGTAATCAGGATATTTTATTGCTTCCTTACCAGAACACTTTGATTGCGAAAGGGGAAGATACCGGCAAGGTTATGTCGCCGCTGAAACTTTTTGAGTATATGGCGGCCGGGAGAGTGATTATTGCATCCAACTTGCAGGTACTTAAAGAAATTTTGAATGAGTCAAACTGCTATTTTGCGGTTCCTGATGATGTGTCAAGCTGGAGGAAAAGCATTGCGCATATTTCAGCAAATAGGGAAGAAGCGGTTTTTAAGGCTGAAAAGGCAAGGCAGGACGTAAAGCAGTATACATGGAAGATACGTGCCAAAAAGATGCTTAAACTTATGGAAGGAGGGGACAGCGACTGATAGCGACGGAATGTTTGAATCGGTAATTACGGTCAGCCTGCTGGGGGAACTTATATGAATGTAGTAAAAAGTGCAGTTGTATTTATATGTGATGCAAATTTTGTATTACCCACATGCGTAGCCCTCACATCGTTATTGCAAAATAAGAAAGAGGAAAGCTGCTATGATGTATATGTTATTATGTCTGAATATAACGAAAAGGATGGGGACAGGTTCAGGAGTTTTGAACAGTACCCCAATACGGCGATTCACATTATTAAAGGCTCTTTAGAAAAATATCGATCCATACCGCAGGCGGCGCATGTTACAATCTCCGCATTGCTAAAATTTGATATTTGTGAACTCATTTCGGAATATGACAAACTGCTTTATTTGGACGGCGATTTGATCATCCGCAGTGACATCACAGATTTGTACCATATAGATTTACAGGGAAAGCATGCTGCCGTGGTGAAAAATTCAAGAGGAATTTTGGATGGGTCAGATTATTTTTTCTCTGGTTTGATTCTGTTTGATGCTGCGAAAATGAGAAGAGACGGCATGAGGGATAAGCTGCTTTCGACCAGAAAGGAACTGGGGCAGCGCAAAGCAATGGATATGACGGCATTTAATATCGTTTTGAAGGACAAAGTTATTTTTATAGACCCGAAATACGACTGCCCTCTTGGACGGGTGGAGTATGAGAGAAAGTATTACAGAATACAGGAGTATAACGCTTTTTATCAAACAGATTATAAGAATTGGACTGACCTTGTGAAGCAGTCATTAATTATCCATTATTGTGGTGCGCTGAAGCCTTGGAAGTACTCTTTTGGATGGTGCAATGAAGAATGGAAGCGGTATTATGACCAGTCGCCATATAAGGAAGAAAAATTGCAAAGAAAGAATTTTCTGTGCTATTTGAAAGAAATTATTTCTAAGGAAGGAATTAAAGGGATTTATTATTTGATCAAGGATAAAGCAACAGAAGCGACAGGGCCAATTGGAAGCAAGCGGCTAAACAGTGTTCCGGGAAACTTTGTATAAAAGGATATATTGCGGAAGCAGAAGGAGAACCGATTGAAAGCAGGGATAAGGAGAGCGGCTGTCATTGTTCCGCATCAGGATGATGAAATTCTCATAGGCGGGGCTATGCTGGTGGAATTGATTCGCAGCCATGATTGGGAAGTCCATGTGATTTATATGACTAATGGGGATTCCAGAGGGAGCTGGGAAGCTAAAATACGTATGCAGGATGCCTGCAATGCGCTTGGCTTTTTGGGATTGCCGCAAAAGTATATTCATTTTTTAGGATATGCGAACCGATGGCAGGGCAATGTGCATATTTACAATGCATCCGATGAAAATGAAATCCTAATCTCCCGCAGCGGAAAAGACGAAACGTATGGTGCGCCTGTTATTCCGGAATTTATTTATGAAAGGGAAAAAGCGCATCATAAGTACACACGAAAAAATTTGAAAATAGATTTAAAAGCAATTTTGAAGGAAATTTTTCCTGACCTGTGTATCGTCACTGATTTGGACAAACATGAAGATCACAGGGCATTATCCTTATTGTCAGAGGAATGCATCGGCGAGTTAATAAAAGAAGAGAGGGATTATAGCCCTTTGGTGCTAAAAAGATTTGCTTATAATGGAGTGTGGAAGGGGGAGAAGGACTATTGGGAGATACCTCATAAGCCAACTATGATGGGGGATGGGGTGGCTCATCCTTACTATGCATGGGATGAAAGGATTCGGTTTGCAGTTCCTCGGGACTGCAGGACGGCATTATTGCACAAGAATACATTATTTAGGGCATCTAAGCTGTATCGGACGCAATATGTATGGACAAGGGCGGCCGGATATTTGAATGCGGATATCTGCTTTTGGCAAAGGCATAGTGATAATCTGGCGTTACATGCGGAGATTAAAGTATCTTCGGGAAATGCGGAGAAATTAAATGATTTTAAGCTTGTGGACAGCGCCGATGTAAGGGATTCGGTGCAACAGGATTTTTCCGCAGGAGGCTGGAGCCCGGCGGCGGAAGATATGCAAAAAGAGATTGTGATTTTATTTAAGGAATCCGTTACAGTCAGGAGCATTGTAATCTATGAATGCTCTCCCTTAAACAATGGCATTTCGCGGATAAAATTAGCATTGGATGACAGGTTTGAAAAGGAGATTTCCATTGAAGCCAGGAAACGAAATAAAATTGAGATAGAGGGCGGAGGCCTTACAAAGATAAAAAAAATAAAAATCTCTATAATGGAGAGTTATGGACATATTATAGGGATCTCTGAAATTGAAGTGTTTGACCAAATGAAAGCACCAGAAGAGTATGGGATTCCGGCTGATCAATATATTGAAACAGATGAAAAGAACAGCATCGGATTAAAAAAGTTGGTGATGTTAGAAAAAAATTGGATGACATTTAAGGAACACTGGGCCAGAGACATATGGTTACCGAAGTGGGAATTGTGTAATGTGTATCCGATCCTGTTAAAGCAAAATTTTTTATATTTTCCTTTACAGATTTACCAAATCTGTAAGAAAATATTCAATAAAGTTATGAGGAGCAAAGGAAGCCAGAGGTGAAAAATGCTGCATTTAGGTTTAAAAGTTAAAGGAAGAAAAATAATTGCGAAACTTCCATTTGTCAGAAAAGATTACTTTTGTACCTGCTGTCAAAATGCAATCACACATTTTGACGCTTATGGCGGGACATCTGAGGTTTATGAAAAACACCATATTATCGGCGGCGGAAGAAGAAAATGCAAGTGCCCTATTTGTGAATCCATTGACAGATGGCGCTGGACGTTGTATGTTTTACAGGAATATACAAAAATATTTTCAGAAAGAAGCAATGTGCTTCATTTTGCACCGGAAGCAGGCGTGAAGAACGCCATATCTTTAAACCCAAATTGCTGGTACATGACAGGGGACCTGTTGAAGGAGAATGGGGATATCGTTATGGACATCACCGATATTCCATTTAAAGATAACCTGTTTGATTATATCATTGTAAATCATGTTATGAGTTATGTAAAAAATGAGAAGAAAGCTATGGATGAATTGAAACGATGCCTAAAGCCGTCAGGGACGCTTATTATGTCTTTCCCAATATGTACGGACAGGGATACCTATGAGAACCTTGATATAAGGGCACAGGAAGAATCTATGAAATTGTTTGGCGTTACAGGGAATTGCCGTATGTATGGAAAGGATTATAAGGAGAGGATAGAAGGGTATGGATTTACCGTGGAGATATATTCCCCTCAGGATATTTTAAAGGATGATGATTTAAGAAGGTGGGGATTAATGCGGGATGATATTCTGATGCTTTGCCGGATACAGAATAAGGAAACAGGAAAAGAAAAATAGCAAGGGGATATAAAGTTGGGAATCAAATCAAAGGTTAATGAAAAGAAACGCAAGCTGTCGCAATATATCAGGTTAAGAAAAATGTTCTCTTCTCCGAATGAATTTAGAAATATACATCCGGAACTTTTGCCTTTATGGGAAAAAAAATTTCGTCAAATGATCCGGTACAGTTCTGACCGTACATTTCCGATAGCAGAAGAGTTCCTGACAGCAAGAATTGAGAAAATATCAGACAGAAAGCAGAAATATACTGATGAGGGCAGTCCTGTTTTGATCTGCGCTCTTAAAAACGATATAGGAAAGATCCGTTATTTTATGGAGCATTACAGAAAAAGAGGCATTAATAATTTCGTGTTTCTTGACAATATGTCAACGGACGGAACCTTTGAATATTTATTGGAACAGGAAGATACAACTGTATACAGATGCGAACATGGGTTTACCGCTGACAGGAAAATTGCGTGGGTAAACCGTTTAATAGCAGAGTATGGGGATAATCAGTGGTATCTGATGGCAGATTCAGACGAATTTTTTACGTACTTGGGTGATGATAAATTCCAGTTTAAGGATGTCGTACACAAATCCGAGGAAAAAGGATTCAAAAGACTTGGGCTTGTATATTTGGATATGTATCCCAAAGGAAATCTTTTTGACTCGGAAAGCAGAGGAAATTTTGTAGAAGAATACTGCTACTTTGATAAAGATACTTATACTATTTCTGAGTCCGCAAGAGGAATCCGGATTGTCGGAGGACCAAGGAAAAGGGTGTTTGGAACTGACATGAAGATTTCCGGTTATCGGATGGTTTATTTCGAGAAAGATGATGTAGTGCCGTCAGCCCATTTTATGATTCCCTATGAAAAAAGTAATGGAGTGCCTGTGATTTTGATATCGCTGCACTACAAGTTTGTAAACGAAAGCGATTATTTAAAAATGGTTGAAGCTGTTGAAACAGGGATTCACAGCGATAATTCGGCAGAATACAAAACTTATTATCGTGTATTAGGGGAAAGGGTGCAGGTTTCTCTTTATGATGATAAACATTCGGTAAAGCTATCCGAAGAAAATGTAAGGAAAATCGATTTCATAAAAGATATTTTCAGCTTATAGACAATGAGGGAAGTACCTGTGGGAGAACTAATATCTGTTATTGTACCAATCCATAATTCGGAAAAATATTTGCCGCAATGTCTGGAGAGTATTATAGCGCAGACTTACCGTAATTTGGAGATTATCCTGGTAGATGATTATTCAGATGATCGGTCGCCGGCCATTTGTGATGAATATGCCCAAAAAGACAGCAGGATACGTGTGTTTCATAAAAAAACAAAAGGCGGAGAAGGCGGGGCGAAAGCCAGAAATGAAGGAATGTCCTATACAAAGGGAAAAATCGTTTATTTTATGGACAGTGATGACTATATAGAAAGCAATATGCTGGAGCAAATGTATCTTTTGATGTGTCGGGAAAGAAGCGACTGTGTTATTACTTCTTTCCGCTATGTGGACAGTGAAGGGAAAGAATTGCCATGGAGAGTGCCAAAACTCTCAAACTATCAGGCAATGAGGGGGAGAGACGCTGCCGGTGTTTTTCTCACAACTTTAAATATAGAAGGATTCTCCTGGAATAAAATGTTTCGAAAGGAGCTTCTGACAAATTATCACATCTCTTTTGATGAGTCTATGAACTCCTTTGTAGATGTGTATGGTATGTTTAAGGCAGTGTTAAGCAGCCAAAAAGTCAGTTTTTATGATGCAAGACCTTACAGTTACAGGCAGCATGAAACTTCCTGTGTGCATACCATAGACAGGCGCAAGCTGGGAAATTATAAAAGAATGGTTGGACAGATCCAGGAACTTGCAGGGCAAAACGGCTTATCCGGGGAAGGACAGTTTTTCCGAATGCATCGGATGATGATACAGCTGTTTGATGCGGTCAAAGGCAAAAAGAACTTTGATAAAGCCGTATGGAAACAACTGAAAGAGGAGTATAAGTGGGCGGCTGTATTTGAAGAACCATTGTGGAAGGTATATAAAATCATTTTTGCAAACCTGGAAGATGGCAGAATGAAAGCAGGAATAAAGCTGCTGTGTGTGAGATTGAGTTTTTGACAAGAATATAATCGGGGGTGGGAAATGAAGGGTAGGCAGGGATTAGTCAGTATCATCATACCGGTATATAATTCGGAAAAATATCTGGAAGCGACGCTCGTAAGCGTCCAAGGGCAAACATATACGAATATTGAAATATTATTGATTGATGATGGTTCCACAGACTTAAGTCCGCAAATTTGCGATGCTTTTGCTGCCAAAGACCCCAGATTTCGAGTAATCCATCAGAAAAATAAAGGCCCCTCTTCGGCAAGAAACAGGGGAATTACAGAATCGAAAGGCGAATTCCTGACATTTGTTGACAATGATGATTTGCTGCATAAGGATTTCGTGAGGATTCTGTATGAATTGTGCAGAGACCATGAGTGTGATATCGCCCTGACAAAATCTTTTGCTTTTTTGGAGGAGGAAACAATTCCCTATGGGGAGCCTAAGACCCAGCTGACTTTCATGGACAAAAGGGAACTCAGTGCAAATTTGCTGGATATGGGGTGGACAGGCTTAGCGGTCACCATGGCAAAAATATTTAACAGACGCCTGTTTGCAAAAATCAGATTTAATGAGGACAGGATTATTGCGGATGATGATTCCACAATATATCTTTTATATTGGTCGTCTGAGAAATCTGTCCTGTTTCACGCTCCTTTATATTTTTACCGTTCTAAAAGGAAAGGCAGCATAACACATTCAAAATATCAATTATCCTGGCTGACCGGGGTGGATGCATTCCGGGAGAGGATGGATTTTTACCATACGCAGGGGGAAATGGCATTATATGCGAAAGCGATGAGAAGTTACTGCAGAAAGTTGTCTGAAAATTATATTCAGATAAAAAAATTTTTCCCTGGTGAAAGAAAGATACTAAAAAATTTGCGATTGGAGATGAGGAAAGTTTCTGCTAAGATGTTCTTTCTCAAAGGAAGCAGCCTTTCCCAGAAATTCAGCGCATTGATGTTTGCATATATACCTGGCGTTTGGGATAAAATCTATGCTTTTGTCAAGACTAAAGCGTGATACGCAATTCAGGGAGACGTATGGATGAATATAGTTAATAAGATAAATTATATATTTGATGCAAGACAGAAAATGAAATTGTTATTTTTGGCTCTCTTAATTTTAATAGGGTCACTGTTTGAGCTGCT
Source organism: uncultured Lachnospiraceae bacterium (assembly GCA_910579425.1). Taxonomy (GTDB): domain Bacteria; phylum Bacillota; class Clostridia; order Lachnospirales; family Lachnospiraceae; genus Suilimivivens. The sequence continues at coordinate 140,321 of CAJTVL010000001.1, forward strand.
TGGGGTCTCTGCTATTTTCCCACTGGTCAATGTCGCGGTGGAACCAGAGGTAATAGACAGAAATGGATATTATAATAGAATCGCGGACCTATTTCATTTGGAAACGGTCAATCAGTTTATTTTGTTTATGGTTTTGGTAATCGCTTTATTGTATATTGTTAAGAATTTATATCTTATACTATTTAAAAATTATCAGTGCGGATTTACTTATAATATTAACAGAATTATTGCGCTGAAGTTAATGAACTGTTATCTGCATCAGGACTATCTGTTCCATGTGGCGCATAATGTTGCCGAGCTGCAAAGAAATGTCACAACAGATGTGTCGCAATTTACGTCCACAATTTCAGCAATGATAAATATAATTGTGGAGGGATGTACTTGTGGAGTATTGATAACATTCTTATTAACAACGGATTTTATGACGACCATTATAGTTGTCAGTGTATTATCGATAACGGTTTTAGCGTATTGGAGGATTACTAAAAAGATTCAGTATAAATATGGCGTTCAGGTTCGGGCAACAGGGACTGCGCTAAATAAGTGGCTGCTGCAGGCTTTTGCCGGCATTAAGGAAATCAAGGTAATGGACAGGGAAAGATTTTTCCTTGAGAATTATGATGCGGCTTATAAGGAAAATATTTCGGCGCTCAGAAAGAAAGATATTATTACTTTGATGCCTAAACATATAATGGAGACTATTGTCATATGTAGTATCCTTCTGACGATCAGTATAAGAATCTGGCAAGGGACTTACATACAGGAATTTGTTTCGACATTATCTATTTTTGCTGTCGCTGCAATGCGTATGTTGCCTTCTTTTAATCGGATTACAGAGAATATAGGTATAATTTCATATAATAAATCGGGACTGGACAATGTATTTAAGGATTTGAAAGAAATAGAAAATCTTGAAATAAAGAAGGCGCGTCAGAGGCATGACGTTGAAAAGCTGAAACTGCATACGGAAATTAAAATTGATAATTTAATGTTTTCTTATCCAATGACAGATAAAAAAATTTTTGACGATGTGACATTTCGAATCGAAAAGAATCAGTCAATTGCGTTTGTTGGAAGCTCAGGGGCAGGAAAAACCACATTGGCTGATATCATTATTGGGGTGTTGGAACCAATTAAGGGACATATACTGGTTGACGGAGTCGATGTATTTACACATTTGGATGCATGGCATAAATCAATTGGATATATTCCGCAAATGATCTATCTGATGGATGATACAATACGGGCAAATGTGGCATTTGGGATTAATGCTGACACAATAGATGATGAAAAGATATGGAAGGCATTAGAGCGCGCAGAAATTGCAGAGTTTGTAAGAGAATTAAAGGATGGCATTTACACCCAAATAGGAGAGCGTGGAGTGCGTCTGTCGGGAGGCCAGCGGCAGCGGCTGGGGATTGCCAGGGCTCTTTACGAGGAACCTGAGGTGATTGTTCTGGATGAGGCTACATCGGCGCTTGATAACGAGACAGAAGCGGCGGTTATGGAATCAATTGAGAGTCTTCACGGGAATACGACGCTGATTATTATAGCTCACAGGTTATCGACAATACGTAATTGCGATAAAGTTTATGAGGTGAAAGCGGGGAAAGTCATTCTGAAAGAGAAGGTTTAAGGGTTCAATTATCTGGTAAAGACATTTGGAGATATGGATTTTACATTAACGCAGAGAGGAATGGATGGGGAAAGTGATTATTAGAACCGAAGCGCTTCAAATTGAAGAATATGATGATGCGTGGGTGACGCCAGGGGCCCAGGGGATTTTGAATGTATATGACAAAAACGGGAATTTTGTGCCTTTTACGAGTAAGAGAAGGTTTGGGAAAGAAGAATACAGCATTCCTGAAACACCGATGAAGTTTGATGATTCAAAGGTGGATTATTATAATGAGGAGGTTATATATATAGGATTTTTGCGGGGGCACTGGGGACATTTTATGGTTGACAGCAGCGTAAGATTATGGGCTTTAGAACGTCCTGAATGCGCTGATAAAAGGATACTGGTAACTATAGAAGGGATGGCCGAATTTTACAATAAGTTATTTATGTATTTGAAAATTGATAAAAGCAGAATTCTTCAACTTGACGGCACTGCTAAGTTTAGAAAAGTTTTAGTGCCGGAATTATCTTATTTCCCAGGGAAGTATGTCAGTAAAGAATTTTTAACCCCATATAAAAAAGTGGCAAATTCAGTGTACCTGGACAAGCCGAAGTATGAAAAGATCTATCTGTCCAGGGTTCATTTCGCAAAAGGGAAAAAGGAACTGGGAGAAAAACAAATAGAGGTTATTTTTGAAATGAATGGTTACCATATTCTATACCCAGAGGAACTATCTTATGAAGAACAGGTTTGGTACTATAAAAATTGTAAGATAATGGCAGCTACTAATGGTACAATAGCACATAATATTGTCTATGCTGATGACGGGAGCAAATTGATTATTTTAAATCGATATAAAGAAGATAACATACATCAGAATGCAATTAATCTGATAAAGGACCTGGATGTCAAATACATCGACGCATATTACAGGAACTCTAACCGTGAAAATTGTTTAATGGAGAGAACTTCAGATGTATGTGAATTTTGTAAGGAAGAAGGGATGCTGCTTCCTCCTGAATCTATATTTATGAAAGCTTATTTGTTGTTGATTTTTAAATTGCCCTATCTGTATAGATGGTTTAACTAGGGAGAAGAAGCGTTATAAGGAGAAAATATGATAAAGGAATTATTATCCCGAATTGCAAAAAAATGCCTTACGGATAAGCAGTATGATATAATTTGGAGTAAATATATTATATGGATGGAAAAATACGGAAAAAACAGGGGATATATGGATGCCGTCTGGTCCACGGAAGGGGAAGAAGAGCCTGACCGGCAGTATTATGTATTTCGCTGGATGGAACCCAATTATTCCATTTTTTCAGTGGGTTTGAAAATGCTCCTTGCAAGAGAATGGGCAGAAAAAAATCATTTTATTCCGGTAGTGGATATTGAGTATGAAGAAGATTACATGAATGGTGAATTGGGGATTTCCAATGAATGGGAATTTTGTTTTGAACAGCCATGCATGACAAAGGATGTTGCAAGGAAAAAAAATGTACTGACAGGCCCCCTGATCAAAGGGACAGAAAACTGGAAATATCTGAGAGAAACGTGCAGAGAGATTAATGGTGACGAGCATGATCTTTATATCCATGCCATCGATGATCCTGGTCAATATAAAGAGTACTATAAAAAGCTGAACAGCTTAAGCCGGGATATCTGGACTTTGAAACCGGAGATACTTAAGGATGTTGAGCTTATCTGGAAGGAGGACTTTGAGGGAAAAAGGGTATTAGGAGTTTCGTTGAGGGAAATGTTTAACGGTGACGAGGACAAGAAAAGCCTGCAGAAAGTAGTCAGCAAACATCCCAGCAGCCTGAAAGTAGAAGAAATATGCGAGTTGATCCGCAAGTATATGTTAAAATGGAATTTTTCTTATATATTCGCGGCAACCTATTATGAAGACAGCATAGAGAAGCTGAAAGAAGAGTTTGGCAGCCGGTTATTATACCTGAACAGAAAAAGATGCCGCCTGGATGATGATTTGTCTATGAATGAAAAAGTCTGGGAATCGGCCCAGCAGGGTAAAATAACGGAGTTGAAAAAGTATTCTGAAAAAATGTGGGGCGAATCAGGTATCAGGGAGAAAACGATAGACTATATGAAAGAAGTGATCTTACTTTCCAGGTGTCAATATTTTATCGGTGCAAAGTCAAGCGGGACGATAGCTGCCTGTATTATGAACAATGGGGAATATGAAGGTTTGTATATTATTCCGGATGAAAGAGGCTCCAGAAAATATTAGGTTTCCTGGATCAATCACATGAAGAATGGAATTAATTATATGGATAAAAAGAACGGTAATACCATACTGTGGGCCTCCCTTTTTGGAATATTTATTTTTCAGGGTGTTTTGGAGGATTTTTCCCCTCTGTTTCAATTCTTTGACGAATTTGTAGGATTGCTGTGTTTTCCGTGTGCGGTTTATGACCATATTAAGGATAAGGGAGACCAGGGGGAAAGGATAGCAAAGAATAAACGTATTGAGTTAGTTTTGCTGTTGCTTTTCCTCGTGTGCGGATTTACGGGAAATGTACTGTACAGATATCAGCCCATGTGGATCGCGCTGGTTTCGGCAGTATTGGCATCCAAGTTTTTTATGATCCTATTGACGGCGGGTTACCTGCAAAAATATTTGTCAATCGAACTGCAGGAACAGGAACTTTCGGTACAGATTCTGAGCATATTGTGGTTTGGCTATTATATGCTTTCAATGATAATCCCTGATATTTTGATTGTCCCCGAAGCATGGGATATCTGCGCAAAATCATCTCTTTTATTTGCGCTGTTAATATTTTGCTATCATAAACAATCCTGGCTCTATAGGGGGAGTTTATTTATGATGGTAATCATGTTAATATTAAGCGGTAAAGAAAAGTCATACGGGGCGATTTTTATATTCCTGTTGCTTTATTATTTGATCGTCCATAAAAAAGTACAGGCAAAAATACGCTATATCTTGTATATGGCAGTGCCAATTGTTCTTTTGGCATGGAATAAAATCTATTTTTATTATATACTGGGGCATGGAAGGTATGCAAAAAGTATCATGACCAGTACCTCTTTAAAAATTGCAAAGGAATATTTTCCCCTCGGCACGGGATTCGGCACTTTCGGATCGACTTATGCTGCGCAGCATTACTCACAGGTATATTATCTATATGGGATTGCTGATAACCCGGAGCTGGGAGTGCAGTCGAAACTTTATCTGACAGATTTGTTCTGGCCTATTTTATTTGGGGAAACGGGCGCCCTGGGAACCATTGTGTATTGCGCTTTGATAGTGCTGTTATTTATGCAGATCCAGAGAGTCTATTTTTATGACAGAAAGAAATATTTCCTTTTATTGTATATGTTTGTCTTTATGCTGATGACAACATTCAGCGAGGCCGGATTTATGCAGCCGATGGTGATGGTGGTTGCATTTGTCATGGGTACGGTATTAGAGGAATATGAGGGCAAACGAAATCGGAAACTGAAATATTTTAACCGGAGAAAATGGTGTGAAGAGTAAAACAGGACATACATTATTTCGAAATTTGCCTGTACATCGGGGGTGTGCGGACGGGAGCGTTATATGAAAGTTGCGATGATTGGTCAAAAAGGGATACCCTCAAGGGCCGGCGGCGTGGAGATACATGTGGAAGAATTGGCAGCAGGCTTAGCGGAAGAGGGTGTGCAGGTAGACGTATATTGCAGGAGATATTATTGTAAAGAACGAATGAAAGAGTACAGGGGGATCCGCCTGTTTTATATCCCTACGATCACTACCAAACATTTAGATGCCATTGTTTATACTTTTTTGGCAACCGTGATAGCCCTTGGAAAAGGCTATGACATTTTTCATTATCATGCCTGCGGACCATCGAGCCTTTGCTGGATACCGAGGCTGTTCGGCAAAAAGGTAGTCTGTACCACTCATGGGCTGGACTGGAAAAGGGCAAAGTGGGGCGCGGTCGGGCAGGATTACCTGAAATTCGGCGAAAAAATGATCGGGAAATATGCGGATGAGATTATTGTTTTGAATGATCCGATGAAAGAATATTTTTACGACACTTACAGGAGAGAGACGAATGTCATTGCTAACGGTGTACAGGCGCCCAGGCTATTAAAGGCAAAAAAGATCCAAGCCAAGTGGGGATTAACGGAAAACGACTATATTCTGTTTTTGGGGAGGCTTGTACCGGAAAAGGGCGTCCATTATTTAATAGAAGCATACCAGGGGCTGAATATCAATAAAAGATTGGTCATTGCCGGCGGAAGCAGTCATTCTGACGATTATGTGGAAAGGCTTGCCGCCATGTCTGCAGATAATGACAATATTATTATGACAGGGTTTATTTCAGGGGAAATCCTGGAGGAGTTGTATTCGAACGCGCTGATTTATGTATTGCCTTCGGATGTGGAAGGCCTGCCGATCAGCCTTTTAGAGGCCATGAGTTATAAAAGGTGCTGCCTGGTCAGCGATATTAAAGAAAATACTACAACCAGCGCAGATTACGCATATTTCTTCAAACATGGAAATGTAAGGGATTTACGGGAAAAAATAAAAGAATTGGTTGACCGGCCTCTGGATATGATAAAGCACAAGGGTGAGGAAGCCGGAAAATATGTGCTGAATACTTACCGGTGGAAAAGCGTGGTGGAGGAAACACGAAAGGTTTATCAAAAATTACAGAAGAACAAGGTACTGGATTGCATATTGAAAGAATCGGCTATGCACCGAGAAGAACTGAAAGAGCGGCTGGGAATTTGCCTGCCTATGGAGATTTGCCCTATATTAGGGATAAACGTTTTGGTGACAAATATGGAAGAAACAGTCCATTTTGTGGAGGAAAATATTCACAGGCTTTCAGGGGAGTATGTGTGTGTGTCCAATGGTCATACGGTCGTGACTGCGTATGAGGATATGACATACAAAAAAATACAGAACAGCGCTGTCCTGAATTTTCCGGACGGAGAACCACTTTCCATTGTCAGCCGAGGGCGCGGGTTTAAAATGGCTGAAAGAGTGACAGGGCCTGACTTTATGGAAGAAATGTTTATAAAAGGAAATGAAGGGAATGGACTGAGACATTTTTTTTACGGCGGTACCCAGGATACTCTGGATCAATTGAGAGCTGCCCTGAAGGAGAAGTATCCGGGACTGCAGATTGCCGGAATGTACTCGCCGCCCTTTCGCCCGCTGGAACCTGAAGAAGATGAACAGGTTATCCGTATGATTAATGAAAGCAATGTTGATATTGTGTGGGTTGGCTTAGGGGCGCCCAAGCAGGAGAAATGGATGTATGAGCATCAGGGAAAGATTCATGGCCTGATGTTGGGAGTAGGCGCCGGTTTTGACTATCAGGCAGGGAAATTAAAGCGGGCGCCTTTGTGGATGCAGAAGATGAGTCTCGAATGGGTGATGAGATTGATTCAAGATCCTCGAAGGCTGTGGAAGAGGTATTTAGTTACGAATGCAAAATTTCTTTGGTATGTGAGAAAAGAAAACAGGTACTTAAAAAAGTGATTGAAAAAATACGTACGTAAAAGTTACGGGACAGTGCTTGAGAAGAGGAAAAGGGTAAATGAAGCAGGCCAAATTCGATGAGGAAATGAGAATACGGGTTTATCTTTTGATAATTTTGGCACTCTCATTTTGGTATTATTTATTATGCATATTTGTAGATAACGATTTCTTTCAGTCAGTAATGTTTTTTGATGTAAACGATACCTTTATGGATTGGTTTAGTTGCCTTGTTCATTTTAAGGGAAATCCATATGCGGGAGAATATGGCAGTAACTATCCGGCAATGGCCGTATTGTTTTTTAAACTTTGCAGATTTGGCATACCGGAGTATATGTTGGAGGACGGGGCGGAGGCTCTGCGGAGATTTCAGAGTCCCTGGATTGTGTTTTTGCTGCATAACGGAATTTTAACATGGATGTTTTCTATTGCCGTCAGCCATAAGATCAAGTTGAAGCCATGGGACAGAAACCTGTTTTTTTTGGTCTTTCTTTTCAGCTTTCCGGTTATGTTTGCGCTGGAGAGAGGGAATATCATTAATCTTGCTTTTACGCTGACGATATTTTTTTACAGTTATTATGACGACGAGAATAAAGTATTAAGGGAACTGGCATTTATAGCGCTGGCATTGGCGGCGGGAATAAAAATATATCCGGCTGTTTTTGGCCTGATGCTTTTGAAGCAGCGGCGGTTTAAAGAATGTATCCGGCTTGCAGTTTATGGCATCCTGAGTTTTTTCGGCCCCTTTTTCTGCTTTGGAGGATGGAGCGCTGTCAAATCATTTTTTAAGGGAGTATTTTCTTTTTCCAGCAATCGCGCAACCGTTACAAAGGAAATTTCGGATAAAATAGTCGCATCAGCCCATGGAGGTGTGGAGAAGCTTGTCAGTTTCCTGGACATGGAGGTGACGCCGACGACATCGGTTATGTCCATGGACTATGGGTATAATTTTTCCTTTAAGAATATAACCAATGTAATGCAGGAGATTCTTGGGAGTACCATATCAGACATGGTCACAGGCGCGGCATTGCTCCTTATAAGCATAATGCTATTGATCACAGCTTTTAAGACACGGGAAAGGTGGAAAGAACTGTTAAGCTATACCTTACTGATGGTTCTGATCCCGTCATTTAGCGGAGCTTATGTTATCATGTTTCTTTTTATACCTTTTATAGAATTTTTAAATGACAGGGCAGATAACAGGCTGCGGAGAAAAAGGCCCGGCATGGATTATCTTTATGCATTGATCATGCTGGTGATTCTAACCCCATGGGCATTGCCGAAGTTAAGGCGTTTTTCGGAAGATATACAGCCAGGGCCAATCACAGGAAGTTACGTAGTGTATTTTTTGTGTATTATTGCATTAACCTTGTTAATGCTGTATGAAGGGCTGGGCTGCCTGACAGTAAAATACAGAAGAAAAAACAGGAGATGAGGAATGAGAGTTGTAATAACCGGGCCAACCGGCGCCATCGGAATGGCGCTTATTCAAAAATGGATACAGAACAGGATTCATGTAGCTGCACTCTGCCATGAGGGATCAAAAAGAAACGGAAATATCCGTAGTTTGCCGGGAAGCGGAGAATATGTGCAGCTGGTGGAGACGGATTTGCACAAACTCCTGGAGACAGAGCGCGAAATCGGAGGAAAAGCAGATGTGTTTTATCACCTGGCATGGATGGGAACTACGGGCGCAGCCCGCAATGATATGTATCTCCAAAACCAGAATGTGAAAAGCACATTAGACGCCGCAGAACTTGCCGCCAGGCTGGGGTGCCATACTTTCATAGGGATCGGGTCGCAGGCAGAATACGGCAGGGTGGAAGGAAAACTAAGGGCAGATACGCCCCCCTTTCCTGAAAACGGCTATGGCATGGCAAAGCTGTGCGCCGGACAGATGAGCAGAGGATTATGCGAGAAGCTGGGAATAAAGCACATTTGGGTCAGGGTTCTGAGTGTATATGGGCCGTATGATAATGAAAACTCTATGATAACAGGTACGGTCAGGAGGCTTCTTAAGGGAGAGCATGCGGGCTTTACCCGAGGAGAGCAGTTATGGGATTATCTTTACAGCGAAGATGCGGCGGAGGCATTGTATACTCTGGCAGAGAAGGGAACAGGGGGAAAAATATACGTTCTTGGCAGTGGGAAGGCAAAACCCCTGAAAGAGTATATAAAGGAAATAGAGGAAGCCGTCAGGGAGGAAGGGAACCGTTCAGGCACTATAGGGCTGGGAGAAGTTCCCTACGCAGATAAGCAGGTGATGCATCTGGAGGCGGATCCGGAGGAATTGACCAGGGATACAGGGTTTCAGCCTCGGATTCCATTTAAAGACGGAATCAGGGAAACCGTAAGGAGAGCCCGGATGACTGAAGGCAGGGAGTATGGAAGATAACGTTATGAAAAAGATCAGTATTGTGATACCATGTTATAATGAAGTGGAAAATGTAGAATTAATGGCTATGGCTGTGACCAATGTTCTGCAGGAGACACTCCCGCAGTATGACTATGAGGTCATATTTATAGATAATTGTTCCGGCGACGGGACAAGGGATAAGCTGGAAGCAATCTGTGCAAAGGATAAGAAGATTAAGGCAATTTTTAATGTGACAAATTTCGGACAGTTTAACTCTCCCTTTTATGGAATGTGCCAGAGTACCGGAGACTGTACGATTACGCTCTGCTGTGATTTCCAGGATCCGGTGGAAATGATTCCCGAGCTGGTGGCGGAATGGGAAAAAGGCCACAAGATCGTCAGCTGTATTAAAACTTCTTCTAAAGAATCAGGGATCATATATTTTTTGAGAACCTGCTATTATAAGCTGATCAGAGGGATGTCCAGCGTGAAAATGATCGAGCATTTTACAGGGTTTGGGCTGTATGACAAGACATTTATTATGGTACTGAGAGAACTGGACGATCCGATTCCCTTCCTCCGCGGGATCGTAGCGGAATATGGTTCCGGTTTCCACATGAAAGAGATTGAATATGAACAGGCCAAACGCAGGGCAGGAAAGACCCACAATAATTTTTACAGTCTTTATGACGCCGCTATGCTGAGTTTTACATCTTATACCAAGGTGGGGCTGAGGCTGGCAACATTCCTGGGCTTTATCAGTTCGGCGCTAAGCCTTCTGGTGGCGTTCATTTACCTGATCTTAAAGCTGTCCAACTGGTATGGCTTCCAGGCGGGTTATGCACCTATGATCATAGGAATTTTTTTGATTGGATCCATCCAGCTCTTTTTCATAGGGCTGTTGGGGGAATATATATTGAATATCAATACGCGGGTGATCCACAGGCCGTTGGTGGTGGAGGAGAAGAGGATTAATTTTTGAGTATAGGAATGTTGGTTACAAACAACGCTCTGATGTAAATAGCATTTTCCCTTGCTTTTTCCCCCTCTATAGATTAGAATAATTAAGAAAATATAAAGTAAAATCCGAATGATTGGAAATAATAAATGCAATATAGATATTTCTAAAGAACGATATAAGGATGAATGCCGGAGATGAGGAAAGTAATAACATACGGATCTTTCGATCTGTTCCATGAAGGACATTATAATCTGCTGAAGAGAGCAAAAGCGTTGGGGGATTACCTGATCGTGGGGATCACCACCGAGCAGTATGATGAATCCAGAGGAAAGCTGAATATTATCGACTCCTTGATCAACCGGATTGATAATGTCCGTGCTACGGGCTTTGCAGATGAAATTATTATTGAGGATCATGCCGGGCAGAAAGTGGAAGATATTCAGAAATATAATATAGATGTTTTTGCAATAGGTTCCGATTGGGTAGGAGCCTTTGACCATTTAAAGGAATACTGCGAAGTGGTCTATCTGGAGAGAACCAGGAATGTTTCGTCTACTTTACTGCGGATGAAGAATCTTTCTATTATTAGACTGGGAGTAATCGGATGCGGGAGGATAGCCCGAAGATTCATGCCGGAAGCGAAGTATGTGAGCGGAGTTGCAGTGGTCAGCGTGTATAATCCGCATATTAAGAGTGCGGAGGCTTATGCCCAGAAGTTTGAACTTGACAGTTACACAGATGATCTGGAGGAGTTTTTTGAGGGGATAGACGCGGTGTATATTGCTTCTCCTCACGAAACTCACTATGAGTATACCAAGGCGGCACTTTTGCATCATAAGCACGTGCTGTGCGAGAAGCCTATGACCCTGAAAAAAAATCAAGCTGAAGAGCTATTTAAAATAGCAAAGGAGAGTAAGCTTGTTTTGCTGGAGGCCATTAAAACTGCCTATTCGCCCGGATTCAACCAGTTGATCAGCGTGGCAAAGAGCGGCGCGATTGGACAAGTCCAGGATGTGGAAGCATGCTTTACCCGACTGACGAGGGAGGAACTACGGGAAAGGCAGGATAGGGAGTTTGGGGGGAGCTTTACGGAATTTGGAAGTTATACTCTTTTGCCGATGATAAAGCTTCTGGGTACGGATTATAAGGAAGTCCAGTTTGACAGTATCCTTGCGGATAATGGGATTGATCTGTATACCAAGGCGTCCTTTCGATATGAGAATGGATTTGCAATGTCCAAGACAGGGGTGGGAGTAAAGTCAGAAGGGCAGCTGATTGTAGCAGGAACCCAGGGGTATATATTGGCGCCTTCTCCCTGGTGGCTTACAAGGTCATTTGAGGTAAGGTATGAGGATGCCAAGAAGATTGATCAGCATACAGTTAAATTTTTGGGATATGGATTGAGATATGAGATCAGTGATTTTGTGTATATGATCAATGGGAATGGACAGCGGGGGTATAAGCTGACCCGGGGGGAGTCCATTGCTATGGCCGGGGTTATGGAGAAATTTTTGGAGCAGAGATTAGTTTAGATACGAATCAGGTGGATAGGAATAAAAAGATGGGGAGGACATTATTGTCGTATTATGATCATGAGTTATACCAGAATGATTTAGAGTTAAGTTTGAACTGCAATATGCCAGATGAGAAACTATATGGCAAAAAAATATTGATAACTGGAGCGTCGGGAATGATAGGGACATATATGATCGATCTTTTGATGAAATGCAATGAGTTGTTTCATCAAAAGATTTTTGTGTATGCCTTATCACGGGATAGGGCCAAGTTGGAAAAGAAATTCAGCCATTTTAAGGGTAACAGGTATCTGCAGTTTGTTGAACGGGATGTGAGCTGGGAGTTTGAGATAGAGGATAAGGAGATTGATTTCATCATTCATGCGGCAAGCAACACGCATCCAAAGGAGTACGCTGCTGATCCGGTAGGTACGATTACAACTAACGTTTTTGGCACATACTATTTATTGGAGTATGCAAAAGAAAACAGAAATTGTAGGTTGATATTACTATCTTCGGTAGAGGTATATGGTGAGAATCGTGGGGATATAGAAGCTTTTGATGAGAGATACTGCGGCTATATTGACTGTAATACGTTACGGGCTGGTTATCCGGAAAGCAAGCGTTTATCAGAGGCATTACTGCAGGCATATATTGCGAAATATCAGGTAGATGGGTGTATAGCAAGGCTGAGCAGGACATATGGACCTACTGTTGAGACAGATGACAGTAAAGCGATTTCGCAATTCATTGGCAACGCTGTCAGAGGAGAGGATATTGTCTTAAAAAGCGACGGGAGACAGCTTTATTCCTATATCTATGTAGCGGATGCAGTAAATGCGGTTTTGAAGGTTATGCTTGAAGGAGACTGCGGAGAAGCGTATAATGTATCTGACATGGATTCCGACGTTACGTTGAAGGAGACTGCGGAATATATAGCAAGGCTCGTTGACCGGAAAGTCATATATGAGATTCCGGATACTGACGAAAGCAAAGGTTATTCCACAGCAACCAAAGCACTGTTGGATGCAGAGAAATTGAGGAGGCTTGGATGGAAAGCGGAATATTCCATTCAAGACGGCCTGAAAAGGACAGTTACTATATTGAGAGATATTTCGGAATGATTAAAATAGAAGGAACTACACTGCGACAACTACAAATGGTGGAATTGGAGATGCTGATAGAGCTTGATCGAATCTGCCGGAAATGCGGTATCCGATATACTTTGACGGGCGGCACTCTGCTTGGAGCGGTCAGGCATGGGGGATTTATCCCATGGGATGATGATGCCGATGTGTCAATGATGCGGGAAGAGTATGAAAAATTTAGAAAAGCATGTGAAACAGAACTGGACAAAGAAAGATTTTACTTTCAAGATATGAGAAACACCGCCGGGTATCGATGGGGATATGGTAAAATGAGGCGAAAGGATACGCTTTTTCTGCGGGAGTATCAGCAGGATATGCCGTATAAGCAGGGCGTATTTATTGATATTTTTCCCAGAGATGGAGTACCGGATGGGCGCATTGGAGAAAAGCTGCATAAGTTTGCTTGTTTTTGCGTAAGAAAAACCCTTTGGTCTCCGGTGGGAAAGAAAGCACATCCCAATATATTTATGAGAAAATGGTTTGCTATCTTGTATAGATTGTCTGGAACGGTTATTTATAAAATATATGATTATCTGGTAAAGGTGAGTAATAAAAAGGAAACACAATATGTCAGGGCCTTGACATTTCCGGTTCCGAATGGGTATAAAGGGTATAAGCGTGAATGGTATGCAGAAAGTGTTAATATTGAATTTGAAGGCCATACGTTCATGGCAAACAGGCATTATAGAGAGTGGCTGGAACAGGAGTTTGGAGATTACATGAAGCTTCCGCCGGAAGTGCAGAGAAAAGTGCATCCGGTGGTGGATATTAGGCTGATTGAGCCGCAGATATTGTAGTTTGGCGCTTGAGGTTTAGGGTGGTGGGAATATGAATGTGGCTTTATTAACTGCGGCAGGGATTGGTTCCAGGATGAATCTTGATGTGCCGAAGCAATTTGTTTATATTAAGGGAAAACCTGTTATAGTTCATACGATGGAAGCATTTCAGAGACATCCTCAGATTGATGCGATCATAGTAGTGACTTTAGGTTCCTGGATTGACACAGTACAGGCCTATGCGGATGAATATGGTATTTCAAAGTTGAGATGGATTACAGTAGGAGGAGAGACAGGCCAGGAATCAATTTTTAAGGGGTTAGAAGAGTTAAGAAACTATTGTAATATGGATGACGTTGTTATGATCCATGATGGTAATCGTCCGTTTGTGTCAGGTGAGATTATTTCGGACAGCTTGGCTACATATAAGCAGTTTGGCAGTGCAGTGGCAGCGATGCCGTGCATAGAGGCTGTCTTTAGAAGCGATGACGGTAAAAGTTCGAGTATAAGCATACCGAGAGAGCAACTCTACCGAACACAGACACCTCATACATACAAGCTTGGCAAGTTATTATGGGCTCATCGGGAGGCTGAAAAGCGTAAGATAAGGAATACGGCGGCAACGTGCGTACTGATGAATGTGCTTGGAGAGAATATTTATTTTTCCAGGGGTTCAGACAAAAATCTGAAACTGACAACTCAGGATGATCTTGATATTTTTAATGCATTAATTCAGATAGGAGAAAAATGATGAATATTTATATTTGGGGGACGGGAAGGCTCGTCGGCAAGGTATTAGGGGAATTTATTGAAGAGAGTCAGATTGCGGGATTTATTGATAATGATTCTGCGAAAAAGAGTTTTATGGGAAAACGTGTGTTTGCACCTATTGAAATGGAAGAGAGGGAGTATGATGCGATCCTGGTGATCACAATTCATGCTAAAGAGATCTATGATCAGAGCAAAGAACTTCAATTAGATTTGGATAAAATGATATTTGTCTACAATAATTATGTGGCAATGGATATCAATACAAATTATACACTTGCAGAGAAGATTTTTGGCAAAGTATATAGCGATGTGATAAGAAACAGATATTTGCTGGTAAGAAAAAATGAAGCTGCGGAAATGGCAGGGAGAGTTCTGTCAGCAGGGTACTCTGAAATGGATTATGTCAGGATTAAGACGTTTGAGTTGGTAACAGAGGAGATCAGGCAGAAGAATTTGCAGGGGGCAGTTGCGGAAGTAGGCGTGTTCAGAGGGGAATTTGCACAGTATATTAATGCTTCTTTCCCTGATAAAAAATGTTATTTGTTTGATACCTTTGAAGGATTTGCTCAGGATGAAGCGCAGGATGAAGTTAAAAGGGGACATGCAACAGATGCAATTGTAGAGGCATATAAGGATACAAATGTGAAGTTGGTGATGGATAAGATGAAGTATCCGGAAATGGTTGAAATAAGGAAAGGGTTGTTTCCAGATTCCCTGAATGGCTTGGAAGATCAGTTCGCTTTTGTGTCTATTGATGTTGATTTTGAAAAATCTATCTATGATTGCATGGATTATTTTTACCCCAGAATGCTAGGGGGGGGGGTATATTTTTGTGCATGATTACAACAGTTCCCTGGCAGGTGTCAAAAAGGCAGTAAAGGAGTATGAAGAAAGATCAGGGCAGGTACTGCACAGAGTTCCTCTGTGTGATGCGAACGGAACGTTAGTGATTACAAAGTAGAATTTGGGAACCAAAGGAGAAGAGAATGGATCATTTTCTGGAGGATATAAATAAAATATATTCACATTTAGGTAATTTAGTATCGAAGCAGATATTTGCAGACAGGCTGATGTATAATATTACCGATGATATACATTTTATAAGAAATATTGTGGGTACTACGGAAGAAGGGCGGGAGTTTTTAGCTAGGGTACGGTGTGATAAAAAGAAACTAATTTTTGGTGCCGGAATTTGGGGAAAAGAGATACTTGATACTTATAAGGATATTTCATTTGAGTGTTTTGTAGATAATAAGAGATCGGGGAAGATTTATGAAGGACTTCCTGTAATTTCGTTTGATGAATATATGGAAAAATATAAAAATGAGATTATAATCATATCAAGCCGTCTGTATCATAAAGAGCTCTATCAGCAGTTGAGAGAAAATGGTATCAGCGATGAAAATATTATTAATGCCGGAAAGTTTACGGACGTTATGAGCAAAAGACAGTATTTCGATATTCCCGAGTTGAAGAATGGGATAGAAGAAGAGGGATGCTTTGTTGATGCGGGAAGCTTTGACGGAAGAACATCAAAGATATTTACCGAATGGTGTGGCGGAAGGTTCCAAAAGATTTTTGCATTTGAACCGGATACTAAAAATGCCGTAAAATGTGAGGATACCCTTCAAAATTGTGCGGGGGGGGGGCAAAAACAGCGTAATAAGAAAAGGACTGTGGGATAAGGATGATGTTTTATGTTTTAAGGCTTATTCCAATGGGGCTTCAAGAGTAGAGGAAAATGGAGAGATTAAAATACCGGTAGGCCGTTTGGATGATATGGTCATGGACGAAAGAGTGGCGTTCATAAAAATGGATATTGAGGGATCGGAATATAATGCTTTGCTGGGGGCAAGGGAAACTATAGTAAGGAACAGGCCTATATTGGCTATTAGTATTTATCATAGGAAAGAAGATATTTGGGTGCTTCCTTCTGTGATTTTGGAAATGGTTCCTGATTATAAGTTGTATTTTGGACATTATTCTATTGCGGCGGCGGAGACGGTATTATATGCGATATGAGTTCATTTGTGAAGTGAGAGGAGAAATGGACATATGAGATATGTAATATGGGGGGCTGGTGAAAGGGGAAAAAGAGTGTTTCCACATATTGGTTCGGAGGATGTGGAGGCCTTTATTGATAAGGATGAGACAAAAGTTGGCACATTCTATTGCGGGAAAAAAGTGATTAGTTTTGCGGAATATAAGGAAAATTATAGGGAATGTTATATTGTAATTTCTTATTCCTTTGAGAATGAAGTAGTAACGGAATTGAAAGAGTGTGGTATAAGTAATTATTTTTTGTTATCAGAATGTCCAGGGGAATTTCAGGAAACAAATTCAAGAAATTTGCTAAAAGAATATGTAGTTAGATATTTAGTGGAAAGGGAAAAATATGCAATTTATGGCTGTACATTATATTCAATGCTCCTGTGTAAATGGATTAAGCAGGAGTTAAAAAAAGAAGCTGTTATTATTCCGCATGCAGGGGTTAACAAAGAGTTGGTTGAGAGTTTGAAAAGAGATGCAGTTGGAATCGAATTTTTATTGCTTAAAGACGTTCTGGCAATGGATACTGTAATTGAAGTGTTAGTGACAGTAGAGCAAGATATAGAATATCTGAATAGGATTGTCGGTAAAACGGCCAAATTAACAAATATTTATGATTGCTCTGACAAGATTGATGCATATTACAATCCTCAAATAGAAAAATATAGAGGCAGGCATATTGGAAAAAGATGCTTTATTGTTGCGACTGGACCGAGCCTGAAGATAAACGATCTTGATAAACTGGCTAAAAATAATGAAATTTGTATAAGTATGAATAGGATCTGGTATGCGTTTGATAAAACTGTTTGGAGACCGGAATATTATGTAGTTGGAGACTATAGATTTTTGATGGAAGATGAAGAGCTTTTAGAAGAATTACCTGTGCAACATATATTTGTAGCTGATACTTATGAGCCTTATTGGGAGAATGAACACAAAGAATCTATTTTAAAATTTCATTTTCATTATGAATATCTGCCCAGCAGGATGCCAAAATTCTCCGTAGATTTCTCAAGGAAAAGTTATCATGGTTGCTCTGCAACGTATACATGCATTCAGTTGGCTGTATATATGGGATTTTCTGATATATATTTATTAGGAGTAGATGCTACAAGATTAGGAAAATATCATGATAATTCAAGTCATTTTTGTAAAGAGTATATTTCACGTTCAACAACTAATTTGATGACGTTTGATGATGAACCTCGGTTGGCATATAAAGCGGCGAAAGAATATGCGGATTTACATGGCATACACATATATAATGCAACGAGAGGGGGAGAACTGGAAACTTTTCAAAGGGTAGATTTTGATGAGTTATTTGATTAAGGAGGCTAGGGATGAAATGCAGGATATGTGGCGGTCAGAATATAGGAGTAACTTATAACGGATTAATCCGCAATGGCGGATTGGGAAAATACACAGAAGAACCTGTAACTATGTGGCAATGTAAAGATTGTGGTGTTATCTGGCATGATTTATTTTTTGATAATGTCGAGCAATATTATGAAAGTGAAGAGTATAGGAAGTCTTTAGAAGGAAGTTCAGAGATCAATTGTTTTTATAAATTACATGATAATGAAACGATGGAAAAGCTTCAATATACTGGTACAGATATATTCAGAGGGAAGATAGTGGCAGATATTGGCTGCGGTGGCGGTGCTTTTTTGGACTTCGTAGCAGGAGTGTCAAAATCTATTGTGGCCATTGAACCTTCTGAAAAATATAGGTATGATATGGAAACAAGAGGTTATAGAACGTATGCCTATATTAAAGATGCGCTAAATGAGGGGAACAATAAAATAGATGTGATAACATCGTTTGATGTAATTGAACATGTGGAAAATCCGGTTCAATTTATGGAGGATATTTACAGTATGCTTTCTGAGGAGGGACGTGCTATTATAGGAACGCCTACCGATGCTCCAATAATGAGATGCCTTTTAGGACAGATTTATGAAAAGAAGTTACTATTTAGCACTCAGCATATGTGGGTATTTTCAGAAAAATCACTTGAAGTCATAGCAAAAAAGGTTGGGTTTAAAAAAGTTCGAATTAAATATTTCCAGCGATATGGAATTGGAAATATGTTAGGATGGCTAAGGGAAAAAGAACCTTGTTCAGACATTAAAGAGGCTTTTATTACACCAACGTTAGATGCCGTATGGAAGAGTGAGTGTAGTGCTAATAGATTGTCTGATTATATAGTATTATACGCATATAAATAAGCGAAGGGAATGGGTTATTCATGGAAAAAGTGGTTTCGTTTATTCCAATTAAATTAAATAATCAGCGTTTGCCAGGGAAGAATTTGATGGATTTGGCAGGAAGGCCTTTGTGCGATTATATTTTTCATACTATTAGCCAGGTAGATACAATAGCAGAGAAGTATGTGTATTGTAGTGATGAAAGAATAAGAGATTATATGCCAAATGACATGATCTTCTTAAAACGACATCCTTATTTAGATGGTTTTCAGGTGAAAGGGTTAGAGATTATAGATTATTTCGTAAAGGATGTGGAAGCGGATATTTATGTTTTAACCCATGTAACGCAACCGTTTACAAGAGCGGAGTCTATCAGGAAAGCACTTGATCAGGTTCTTTATGAAGGTTATGATTCAGCATTTAGTTGCACTTGCGTACAGGATTATTGTTGGTATCAGGGGAAGCCATTTAATTATGATATGAAAGATATTGTGACCACTCAGAACCTTGAACCTATTTATATGGAGACAGGCGCTTTCTTCATTTTCAGAAGAGAAGTCTATACACAGCTTCATCAGCGAATTGGAAGGAATCCCTATATGCAGGTAATGGCGCCGCTGGAAGCAGTAGATATTGACACCGCAGAAGATTTGGAATTTGCGAAAGTAGTTGCAGAATATTATAAGGGATTGGAGAATAATTGATGCAGAACGTGCAGATTCTTGATTGTACTTTGCGAGATGGTGGAAGAATTTTTGAATGTAGATTTGATGACAAAACAATATTCAATATGACGAAAGATTTGACTTTTGCGGGTATTGATATTGTTGAACTGGGATTTCTGAGAGACGGCAAGCTGACAGAATATAAAGGGAATTCTACTTTTTTTACGGAAATTTCTCAAATAAAGCCTTTCGTACCTAAAGAATGCAGGGAGACAATGTTTGTCGCATTTATAGATTATGGTATGTATAATTTTGAAGAGCTTGAAGTATGTGATGGCATGATCTCAGGCTTGAGAGTGGGATTTACAAAGAGGCAGTTTGATACGCAGAGGGATGAGATTTTAAAAGCCCTGCTTTCAGTAAAGGAAAAAGGATATGCTTTATTCGTGCAGGGAGTTAATTCACTTGCCTACACGGATAGAGAATTACTGGATCTGATTGATATGATAAATGAAATTGAACCATATAGCTATGGAATTGTAGATACATACGGGGGGATGTATCTGGAAGATCTGGTTCATTTTTATAATGTTGTAGATTATAATTTAGATACAGGTGTCTGTATAGATATTCATTCACATAATAATTTTCAGTCATCATTTGCTTTTGCGCAGGAAATTATTAGGTTGGCAGAGGGAAAAAGAAATATTATTTTGGATGCGACTCTAAACGGAATGGGGAAATGTGCGGGAAATCTTAATACGGAACTGATAGCGGATTATCTGACCAGAAAAAAAAATGGAGATTATGATCTTGATAAAATATTGGATGTTATTGACAGGTATCTTTTGCCTCTAAAAAACAAATATTGCTGGGGTTATTCGATTCCGGCATTTATGGCTGGAATATACAAAGCACATCCAAATAATATCATATATCTGACAGAAAAATACCGTTTAAACAGCAAGGATATAAAATACATTATTTCTGGAATAGAAGAGGATACGAGACAGAAATATGACTATGAGAATATACAGAGAATTTATAGAAGGTATAATGAAAATTTGATAGATGATAGCCATGTGGTTGCGGAGCTGAAAAAGAAATTAGAAAGCAGTAGTGTTTTGGTTTTGGTTCCGGGAAGAACAATTGGAATTTATCATGATAAAATAGTCGAATATATCGACAGGGAAGATCCAGTAATTATAAGTGTTAATTTTGTACCCAAGGATATTGTATGTGATCTTTATTTTTATGCCAATACCATTCATTGGGAAAAGGTTTGCGAGGAAATTGAACGAAATAAATGTATCGTGACATCTAACGTTCATACAGAAACAGATGCAACAATGCTTGTTGATTACGTATCGCTAATATCAGAAGACAGTTATTTATATGATAATAGTACGATTATGCTTTTAAACCTTTTGAAAAGACTGGATGTTTCAAAAATATGTCTGGCGGGTTTTGATGGGTTGAAAGAGAATGAAGATAATTATATTGATGCCGGCTTTCCTAATGTTAATGATGGGGTGGCAGTAAAGCGGATTAATAAGGAAGTTGAAAAATTGTATGGGAGGTATAAGAATAAGGTTGCCGGGAAAATAGATGTATTGTTACTTACACCGAGTATTTATGAATAGCGGAGTCCGTGAAAATGGAAGACAAAAAAGAAATTAAAGCATTAATAATGGATGTAGATGGTACACTGACGGATGGGGGAATATACATCGGAAATGATGGCGAAATAATGAAGAGATTTCACGTAAAAGATGGTTACGGAATTCACAATATTTTGCCGGAATTGGGAATTACACCAATCGTTATTACAGGAAGATCGTCAGCAATTATTAAGATCAGATGCCGAGAACTTGGAATTGAATATCTTATACAGGAAAGTTCAGATAAAGTGTATGATATGAAAAATGTATTAGGTAGATTAAAAATTCCACTTGCTCAGACAGCGTATATAGGTGATGACTTAAATGATTTTGATGCAATGCAACTTGTAGGAATAAAAGGATGTCCAAGAGATGCAGTAGATGAGATTAAAAAGATTGCTGATTATGTGGCTAATTCAAAGGGAGGAGAAGGTGCGGTGAGAGAATTTATTGATTGGTTAAATGGGGAGTTAGGATAAGGAGAGGGAATATATGAAAAAAGTAATTTGTTTTGGCGCAGCGGGGGGGGGTAAAAGATTATATGATCAAGTTAGGAAGAAATATGAAATAATTGCATTTACTGATAATGATCCAAGAAAATGGGGAAAAAGTATATTTGGCATACCTGTTTACTCTCCAGAAAGTTGTATAAAAATGAATTTTGACTTCATTGTGATTACTTCTGCACCAGGTTTGGAATCTATAAAATTGCAGTTATTTGAGAACAATATTAAAGAAGAACAAATCATTACATCTTATGTAGAGCAACCTTTGTTGAGTAGAATAGAGTTCCTAGAAAAACTGGCTTCTTTTCAACAGGTTATTGATAAAGAGGCAGAGGTGGCAGAGGCCGGAGTATTTCAGGGTGATTTTGCAAAATGGATTAATTATTATTATCCAGAAAGAAGACTTCATTTATTTGATACCTTTGAGGGCTTTGCAGAAAAAAATGTTGAGAACGAGGAACTGTTTTCTCAAGCTAAAGTGGGAGACTATTCAAATACTAGTATCGAATTAGTAATGGGAAAAATGCCTTTTCCCAAGAAAGTAATTATTCATAAGGGCTTTTTTCCAGAAAGCGCGAAAACAATAAACAGTAAGTTTTGTTTTGTAAATCTTGATTTGGACTTATATGATCCGACTTATGAGGGGCTTTTGTTTTTTTCTCCTAAAATGATAGCAGGGGGAGTCATCTTGGTTCATGATTATTTTGCAGATAATTTTAAGGGACCACGGGAAGCCGTTGATAAATTTATTGCGGAATCGAAAGGAAGGTATCAGATTTACCCAATAGGGGATGGAATAAGTGTTATGGTGGTTGGATTTTTAGGTTTTTGAGATATACAAAGTATGGAAACGAGGTCTGAAGTTTTGAGAAAATATTATAAGGGTAGGAGGATATAATGGTACCTAAAGTATCAATTATTGTTCCGATATATAATGTTGAAGAATATTTGGGGGAGTGTTTAATAAGTTTAATAAAGCAAACACTGACGGAGATAGAAATAATTTGTGTTGATGACGCATCAACCGATAGTTCGGTCAAGATTGCAAAAAAATGTATTGAAAACGATCCAAGATTTAGCCTTTATCAGCTAAAAGAAAATAAGGGGTTATCATACGTTAGAAACTTTGGAATGGAAAGAGCTACTGGAAAATATTTGTATTTTTTGGATTCTGATGACTATTTAGATAATAATGCTTTGGAGATTTTATATGAATGTGCAGAGAAGTTTAAAGTACAAGGGATATTTTTTGGGGCACAAGTTGAATATGAAGAAAATATAGAGGTTAAAGAGTATATTACTTATTGCGATTGTGAACGAATTACAACAGGAAAAGATTTTTTTGTTGAAGTGAATAGGCGTGGAGAATATCAGAATGCCGTATGCTTTCAGTTTTGGAATAAAAGTTTCATTGATGAAAATTGCTTTCGTTTTTATGAAGATATCGTATATGAAGATAGTTTGTTTACTTTAAAAGTGCTTATGAAAGCAGATAGAGTTACTTGCATTAGGGATATATTATATCATTATAGAAAAAGGGGAACATCAATTACAGCAAACAGAGGTAAAAATCAGTTAAGGTCATATGTTATAGTTTATTTTGAACTACTCAAGATATGGCTTCAAAGTGAAAATGCAAATGAAATTGCATATGGAGTGCAGAGACAGCTTGAGGTGCGTCATCGAAATATTAGTATGGCAATAGAGCAGTTAGGGTATATTCCTAATTTGAATTTTGAGGAGAGTGCTTGCCAATATGTATATCAAAAAATTACGAGAATTCTTCCAGACTATTATTATATAGACACTTTGGATAAGACAGTCTTAAAAGAACTGTCAGAGTCAGATTATCTTTTTGTATATGGAGCAGGAATAATTGCAGATGAGGTGATTAGATACCTTGAAGAAAATGATCAAAAGATAGAGGGGCTTATTGTTACGAATAAAAGTATGAACGAGGATAAATTTAAAGGGTACAATATATATGAATTAGAAGATATACGAAAATATTCAGGGCGGATTAGTATAGTTTTAGGATTAAGCCAAAAATATCATTACAAGATAAAGGAAATGATAATGAAGGCGGGATATAAATGGCATGATCTATTGAAACAAGTATGAATAGAAAACTTAAAATATTTACAAAATATGTAGGAAAACGGCGAACAATGAATAATGGTTTGTAGGGAAAAATAAGAGGTGAAATGGTGTGAAGTGGAATAAAAAAGGACATGAGTTTGATAGAGAGGCAGAAAAAATTTTATCAATTCCTAAAATTTGTGAAAAATGCTATATTTTCGGAGCGGGAGTGCTGGGAAAAGAGTTGTTAATTACTCTACGAGCTTATAACTATACGGTAATTTTTTTAGATAATAGCATTGAAAAGCAGGGAACAAAAGTAGAAGGGAGAGAGGTTATTTCCCTTGATGATTATATGCAAGAAAAAGATGCCCCAATTATAATTGCGGCATCTATTGTTAATACGCCTTTAATTATAGAACAATTGAAAAGATATTCTTTAAAGCTTAATACAGATTTCTGGGTGTATAGTGATTTTATAAATTATATTTTTCCAATTGTTTCCCTATATTACCATGATAAGTTATTTGTGGCACTGGCTCAGATTTCTTTAACAGAGCGTTGTACATTAAATTGTAAGAAGTGTGCGCATGGCTGTTTTGCTGTAGATAAGACCACTACAATGGATCTTACCGTGGAGCAGGTATATAAAAGTGCAGATTCTTTTTTTGCAAAGGTTGATTATATAAAAGAATTCGTATTGATAGGTGGAGAACCTTTGTTATATAAAGAATTGGAACAGGCAATTACCTATATAGGGGAAAAATATCGTAACCAGATTGGTGTTTTTAGTATTACGACAAATGGAACTATTATTCCAAGTGAAGGAGTCTTGGAGACCTGCAGAAAATATAATGTATTAATTCGTATATCTAACTATGCTAAGCAAATTCCGCGTTTGAAAGAAAAATATATAAGGCTGAAGGAAGTATTGGAGAAAAGAGAGGTTGCTTATGTATTAGGAAGAGAAGAACGTGAATGGACAGACTATGGGTTCGATTATGTGGATAGAAAAGGCGCAGAAGAAGAACTGATAGGAGTATTTGATGCATGTAAGACACCTTGTAGAGAGGTCAGGGAAAACAAATTTTATTATTGCGTCATGGCACGTAGTGTATCAGATAATTTGAACTATCATATTGGTGAGAAAGATTATTTGGATTTGGATGAATTAGACCAGAAGAAGGTTTTATTAGAATTTACGTTAGGATACTCTGAAAAAGGATATTTGGATATGTGTAATTATTGTAATGGGGTAGAAGCGAGGAATTATCCAATTCCTGCCGCAGAACAGATGGAGAGATAATTTAGATGTGTGTTGAGAAGTTAGAGCAAGATAGTGCATCACCCTTGGTAAGTGTTGTAATGCCAGCATATAATGCTCAATTCTATATTAGCGCTGCTATTGAATCAATATTAGAGCAGACATATGAAAATTTTGAGCTGATTATTATTGAGGATTGTTCTACTGATGATACTTTAATGGTTATAAAACAATTCAAAGATTTTAGGATAAAACTGTTGCAGAACGAAAGTAATAAAGGAATTGCGTATTCTACAAATAAAGGAATTGCATGTTCTAAAGGTAAATACATCGCGTTAATGGATGATGATGATATAGCCGTAATAGACAGATTGAAACTTCAAGTAAATTATTTAGAAAATCATCTTGACATAGATATTTTGGGAGGACGTTCAAACGATATAGACCAAGATGGGAATTTGATACGTGAAGGAGTAATACCGAGATACAATCCCAAATATATTAGGGCTACTTTGTTGTTTAAGTGTATGAATTTCCGCAATGGAACAGCAATGATAAGAAAGGATTTTATAGACAGGTATGATTTGTGGTATGAAGAGGACTGTTATGGAATGCAAGATTTTAAGTTTTTTATAGATAGTTCCAAAAAGGGGAATATTTCAACAATAAGTGATTTGTTGCTTTATTATAGAGTCCATGATAAAAATGAAACTAAACGGAGAAGGCAAGAATATGGTGAACAAAGAAAAGCTACCTATGCAAGATTCCAAAGGGAATCTTTGAAAGAGAGTGGTTTTGAACTTAGTGAAGAAAAACTTCTAGCAATTAATAGAATCATGGCAGAGAATAATGGAGGATGTACGAATAGAAAAGATTTACAAATGTTATATGAAATATTTCGAGAAATAATAAGGCAGGCAAAGATAAGGAAGGTTGACTACTGTGGGGAACTGGAGAGCTTGTGTAAATTAGTTCTGTCGGAACAAGTAAGGAAATTGATTTATTTTTAAAGTCAGGATCATATATTTTAGCAATTTATAGTATACCGGAATAAATTCAGTATGTAAAAGAACACTGTGAAGAAAGTTTTTTGTTGGGCTTGCTGAATAGGCTGAATCAGTTATCAAGAACGTCAACTAGCGTTCTTAAATAGGGTCAATTTTAAAAAGTTTGCGCCGCTTAAGAAGCCCATGAACCCCCAGTAGGTTCCAGACTCATCCTGCTGTTCCTGAATTATCTGTGTTATGCATAATTCCTGCTGTTTTCCTAAAAGCCTGAAAAAATGTTTCCGCAGATAGTGCATGACAGCGGCTTTTGATACCCGCCCCCTGGAAGGCGTCCTCTGGTAACGTATCTGCCCGGGGCGGAACTCCCCGGAAAAACGGATGGAAACGCTCTGCAGTATCCCATTGCAATACAGGACAGTGTCATATGCAGCTCAATGGCTCGTACCGCTTCCAATACCTTCCGGCGGGATTTTTCATTTTCCACACGTTCAAGGGGGGACGGTTCCTTTTTCTTCTGGTAATAACTTAATTTTGGCATATGCTTTGACCAGAAATGATAGCAGAATGTGCCGACCTGCTGTTTCAGTTCCCGGAAGGTGCATTCGATCCGGAACCGGTAACTGTAAAGCCGGATGAGCGACAGTGGATCTAGTGCCAGGCTGGTGCTTGCCAGGATGCTCTGAGTGCCATCCATTTCCACCAGTACAAAACGCAGCTCTTGATAAAGCTTCTGCCCCCACAGAAGGTCAATGCAGTAGTAGCGGATGGATTCCTATTTCCCATAAAGCTCAATCTCTGCATCCTGGAACTGTTCCTTATGGGAGGTGAATAATTCTTTCAGGCGGACAGCGGCTCCCTTTTTGGCAGGCCGTCCCCTTCCAGGTTTCCGGGGACCAGGCTTTTCATAGGCAGTACAGGATTTCTTTGCCTTGGTAATGATCTCCATGCGCACCGCCCCGCTGCTGTTAAGTGTTCTCAGCTTTTCAAGAGCCGAGACAGTAAGGAAATATCTGTCCAGCAGGAGCAGGCAGTCCCCAAAAACCAGGGCAGCCTGATATGCATCTTCCACCATTTGAACCACATGGGAAGCGCATGAAACAGCCGCACCTTTCTACTGCATGGCAGCCTGGAGGCCGTCATGCAGACGGATGCTTAAAGGGATACAAGCCCAGCTGCGGACACTTCCAGACAGAATGCCAAGCCCGCCGAACATATGCCCGTGGATGTACTCAGGCTTTGAGGAATTTTCAGATTCCTGGAACAGTTTTTTGACTCCCGGCATCCGGCGTCCTTCTTTTGGCTGCTTTACCCCATCGCCTACAAGGACATGGAAGCCGCCTTCCCTGTAAAGTGGTGCATGATCCATGAGGGCTGAAAACCAGCGTCTGCGTATATCATCCAGCGACCAGGAGGATGCCCTGAAAAAATGCAGCATGGGGAATCATAAGAACTCGGGCTGAGGGCAAGATCACGGATAACAGAAGTAAGTCCAAGTTTATCGGAACGGAGCATAAGGCCGAGAGTAATGGCAACAAACCAGCGGAAAGCAGCTTTCCGGGAGAAACAGGATTCAAAGCGGCATAAAACAATTTCAATAAAATTCATAAAGAAGAATACAGCAGGAAGCTGGAAGAAAATCTTGGAAATCTGGTGGAAAGGCTTAAATCGAAATCCTATAAGCCTAAGCCAGCCAGAAGGTAGAGATTTCCAAAGATAACGGGAAAACAATGCCGCTGAGCATATACTGCTATGAAGATAAACTGGTGCAGGAAGCCCTGAAAGAAATTCTGGAAGCCGTATTTGAACCACATTTTTATGATGAGATGATGGGATTCAGGCCAGGCAGGAGCTGCCACATGGCAATACGGAAATTAAATGGGATGCTGGAAAAGAACTGGACGAACTATGTATTGGACGCAGATATTCAGTCATTCTTCAACCATCTAAACCGTGAATGGATAATTAGGTTTGTGGAATCAAAGATTAAAGACCCAAATATTATCCGGCTGATAAGAAAGATGCTGAAAGCAGGGATAATGGAAGATTTCCAATATATACCAACAGAAGAGGGTTCAGGCCAAGGCCAGTCTGTTCACCAGTGATAGCGAACCTGTATATGCATTATGTACTGATATGGTAGTTTAATGAACAGATAAGACCACGAATGAAAGGGTACTGCGGGCTGGTGGTGTATGCAGATGATTTCGTGGCCTGCTTCCAGTATAAAAGGGAAGCTGAGTGCTTTTATGGACACTTAAAGAAAAGAATGGAACACTTTGGACTGAGCCTGGAAGAAGAGAAAAGCAGGCTGATAGAATTCGGACGTTATGCACAGGAAAATGCAGAGAAACGTGGAAAGAAAGCGGCCACATTCGATTTTCTGGGATTTACAGAAGAAAAGCTACAGCTGGAAAGGATATAATGATATGTTAAAGGTATACCCAATCGTTCCTGCGAGAATTTATGTCAGTGTATATGATTGATAATATGCATAATCAGCTTTACAAGGAGCCGGATGCGGGAAAGCCGCACGTCCGGATTCTGAGAGGGGTTAGCCCCGTAAGGGGCATATCTACTCGACACTTAAATAAAGAAATTGATTATAAGGAAGTTAGATATTCAGATGGGTTTGCGTTGTATCTAATTGTCGGACGGCGAATTGAGGGAGACGCAAACTGCGAATTATTTTTCCAACCTTTATCCCATTGACTGCGCAGTGGCGGCTGTAAATGCATGATCCTGCCACAAATGCGGTGCACTGTTGCCAGCATGGATTTCCCCCTGAAATAGAAAAGGCCATGGATCCCACCATGAGACCCACAGCCATACGAAGCATTTAGTTTTTCAGCTGTCCGGCAGCCAAGGCAGGCAGATGGACCAGTCCGGTAGCGACCGTCACCGCATCCACCTTCCGCATCAGGGAACCGATCCTTTCTTCATTCCAGAAGATATCGGAGAAATCAGAGAGCTCGCATCCGATATCGTGGTTGGGGATGCACAGGTAATTCCCATATCTATGCCGTCCGGCGAGGATGTGGAAGTAAGTCCCCCGCCCATTAATCTCAGCTTCATACCATCCGTCCCCCATGCCCAGCAGGAGGATCTCCCCTGTCCATGTCTCCCTGCGGGAGCCGTGCCTGAGGATACAGTCATAGTTCATGTCCGGCACCTCCTATCCGAGATTCTGGCTGCTGACGGAAGCCAGGATGACATCCGTATCGATCACTTTCTTCTCCATCTGCGCCCCCAGTGTCAGTGCGTCGGTCATCAGGTTGTCCACCAGGCGTGGGCTCCCCTGGGAATGGCTGTGGACGGCACAAAGCGCCGCCTGGTCGATGATGGAGGCGGCCCCTCCGGCACAGGCGATCTTGTGGAGGATGTACTGCGCGACTTCCGAATCTGTGAGCCCGGAAAAGTTGTAATGCACCGTGATCCTCTGGCGCAGGGCCTCATGGACGGGCTTTTTCAGGGTGCTGCTTAAGTGCGTCTCCCCGCAGAGGATGAGCGTGAAGCAGTTTAAGGAGTCATACCCGTAGTTCATGAGCATCTTTAAGTCCTCCAGGATGCCGGTGGAGAGGTACTGGGCCTCATCGACTGCCAGGAGGAGGGGCTGCTTCTTGTCCTTGTAAAGGTAGAGGATCTGCTCCTGTA
>CAJTVL010000002.1 GCA_910579425.1 uncultured Lachnospiraceae bacterium
GGGCTGTTAGACATTTGATTTAACTGCCTATCACCCCATTTCCTGACTAACACCAAAAATTATTAAGCTCTTTCATCTCCAGATCAAAGACAGCTAACGAGTCGTCATTAAAAAAGCGTTTGTCATTTTCCTTCATAGGATCGGATATAAATTCTTTATACCTATTAATGCGCTGCTCCATTATTTCAGGACTGAAATTTGCGTTTGCGATCTCTCTTATCCTCTGAAGCAATTGAGTGCGGAAGGTATTATTGGTCATTAGATTCTTAAACATCCCGTCGTTTTCCATAGTATATTCTATTGGATCAAAACAAATGTCAAAGCCGGGGGAATTTAAATCGAAAAAGCATCCATCTCCATTTTCCGTCCCCGTATTCGCTGCTTTCCTTCTTTTTTATACGCCATAAGGCATAATTTCCGGAGGGCCAGTCGCCGTTTCTGCCAATGAACAGCATAACTGCGTAATAATCTATATAACTGTTCATATCAATCAGCTCACAGACTTTTTTATAATTGGCATCTATGGAGACATCGCTTTGAGAACAAAAGTCTATCATCTTTGAAGCTTTTCCCTTCGCCAGCAACATTTTCTCTTGCGCAGGTATCCTTGTAATTATCAAAATATAAGCTGTGGATCAGGTACTTTCCATTCTCAACAGCATAGGAATCACGCTCCAGTATCGCCATAAACTTCTGCTTTCTGGCAAGCAGATCCGCTTCTTCCTCACAATATTTCCATTCGATCCGGTATTTTTTATGGCTATCATCACTCCCGATATTTCAATAATCAGTTTTGAGATTTGTGCTATGTACAGAAGTATAACACAAAATAATCAAAATGCTAAACAAATTTACAGGATAATGTTTTTCTGCTATACTCTAGGACAGAAAATTAATTACCGCGATCAATATGAATACCGTCAGGAAGGATTCGATAACAGGGTAAAATTGAGAGAGGAGTTAGCAATGTTTGGTTTAACCAATGATAATCCGCTAAAGAAATACGAAGAAGAAACCACTAAAATGTCCCAAATGATTGATCTGCTGAAAAGAATGATAAGGTATGTTCAGAATACGCCGCAGGAAGAAACCCCATCAGAGATGACGAATAAGCTAAACCTTTTGAAAGAACTTGTGTGGCTGGAAGAAATGCAGAGATTCGATGAGACCAGGGAGGCCGTGAAAGCCTGCATTTTATCCGGAAACGATTTACCAGCGGGAATTTCTCTTACGGAATGGGAAGTCGAAGTAGAAATTCGGGGAGAGGAATATGAGCAGTTAGTTTTACCGGGGTGCGAACCGGAACCGGCAGAGGGAAATGGCGTACACCGGGAAAAGAAAAAAGTAACCTTACGCCTGTTCCGCAGAGAGCGCACTTATGTAAAAACGGCTGAAGCGAGGCAGTGGGCAGAGATACTGCAGGATTTGGATCATAAGTGGCTCAGTGATTTTCACAGATATTTGAATACGGATGTAGCGAAGAATGCCAAAAAAGCAGTTTTGGCCCAAAAGCTTGTGGAGTGGATTGAAGAGTACCCCCTACAGATTCTTTTGGCATTGGATGAACCGTCCGTAAGGCTCCTGAAGAAAACGGCGGAGCAAAAGGAGGGGGAGAGAATTGTCATTGATGAAAAGAAAATAGACGATTATCTTCTGCTTGCTAATGTGGGGATGATTGAGCTGAGAGTGATTGAGGAGGAAGGCTTGCTGCACTTTGGCATATCTGTGCCGGCGGAAGTAAGGGATAGGCTTCTTCCTGCATGGAAAGCGATCGAGTGGGAAGGTTTGGAACATGACAGCCTAAGCGTATATTTGTCAGGGGAAGCAAAGAAAAAGGCGTATACTGTGAAAGAATTGCAGAGGGCATTCGATGAGTTTTTTGACAGGATTCTGTTAATCGCTCATTTTTATGGGCTTGTGGAAGCGGAGGAAAGCAGACGGATATTTGGTCAGGTTTTTCAGACAGAGGTTCTTTTAAAGGAATTCATGCGGTTTGCTTATCTGAAAGGCACTCTTCATCAGGAAATCATAACCGGAGTTAACCGGATAACAGGAGAGATGTTTATTGGAAGGTCAGGACTTCATATTGACGAGATCATTTTGAAACGGGAGAAGTACTGCAGGGATATAACGTATCCGGCCGTGACGGAAGACGAAATGGAAGAGGCGCTTTGGGGCGCAGAGGCAATATGGAGGTCAATTCGTGAGTTCCTCGAAGGCCGAGAATCGGAAAGCGCAGAAACAGGCGAGATTTTTGAGATTGCCGGCGACATGGTGACAAACGGCAGCAGCGTGGCGGAAGTGATGGAATATCTGCTTGAATGGTATGAAGTAGAGAACCCGGTGAAGAGAGGGATGCTGTGGCGGCTTTTGGTTCTGGCCTGCCTTTCCGCTCCATTGCCAATGTTAAAAGGCTACAGCAGGGACATGTTTCAAGATAACTATGGAAAGTACCTGTATTTGGAGATGTTTCGTGAGACGGGCAAAAAAATCAGGAGGGCTTCTCTTTATGAACTGCCCGTGAAGGTCCAGGAAAAACTGGCGGATTTGATTCTTATGTCTGAAAGGGCAAGCTATTTTGACATAGCTTCTGAAGAAGAGAAGCTTCCAAAGGAATGTATGCAGAATGAGGAGATTAAGCTGTTTTTGTTTGTAAACCGCATGGCCCCTTATCAGAAAATACAGGATCCCATGCTGAAGGAGAGGGAAAAGCTGAAGTTGCGGGATATGGCAGCCGGATTGTGCGAGGAATGCAGGGACAGTGAGACTACGGATTTGATCCTTAAACTGTGCAATAATCATGGAATTGTTAACTATGTGTCAGGAGACGAGAATCCGCGTATGGGGAGACTTGCGGCAGAGGATGAGTGGGAAGGAGATGTCTGGGACGATGATTATGCGGCGCCGGAACCGGTAGTTAAACCGGCAAAAATTTACCCCAATGACCCGTGTCCCTGTGGCAGCGGTAAAAAATATAAAAAGTGCTGTGGAAGAAAGGCATAAGAAAGGAGTGGGGCGGGATAATGGGAGTTTATCTGAATGGGAAGAATGCGTATGGACTTTTCCGGGAGGCTTTTTCTTTGACCTATTTTGTGGATAAGACAGACATTTTGAACGAATTTGTGCCAATACTGGAATTAAAAAACGACTCGTACGAAAGAAGCGGGATATTACGGGGCAGAAGCCTTAAATATATTTCCATTACCAGACCGCGCCGCTTTGGCAAGACGATGATGGCGAATACGATAGCGTCTTTTTTTGGAAAGGGAGTGGATAGCAGTAAGGAGTTCGAAAGGCTTAAGGTGTCGGGGTATGCCTGGTATAAAAGGCATCTGAATCAACATAATGTGATTCACATCATGTTTAACGAGGCGCCCAGGGAGTGCAGATCATACAGTTCTTATATATCCAGGATAGAAGAAGGTCTGATGGATGATCTTCGAATAGAATATCCGGATGTTCCAATCAGGGAAAGGGATGCCGTATGGGACGCTTTGAAAAAAATTTATGAATATGGTAATGAGGATAAGTTTATTTTTGTGTTGGATGAGTGGGATTATATCTACCATCAGGATTTTGTTACGGAGCAGGACAAAGGGAGCTTTACAAGATTTCTAAGCAACCTGCTGAAGGATAAGGCCTATGTGGAGATGGCCTATATGACAGGAATACTTCCTATATCAAAGTATTCCAGCGGATCTGAACTGAATATGTTCTGTGAATATACTATGGTAAACGAAGAAAAATATGGGGAATATTTTGGGTTTACGGATGAGGAGGTAGACGATCTTTATGCAATATATCAGAGGCAGGATATTCAGA
The DNA here is from genome assembly GCA_910579425.1 of uncultured Lachnospiraceae bacterium. Taxonomy (GTDB): domain Bacteria; phylum Bacillota; class Clostridia; order Lachnospirales; family Lachnospiraceae; genus Suilimivivens. The sequence continues at coordinate 3,823 of CAJTVL010000002.1, forward strand.
ACCCCCATGTCACACGGGAGGGGCTTCGTATCTGGTATGACGGCTATCACACGAAGAGTGGAAAACGTATGTATAATCCAAGATCCGTAGTACTTGCTCTGATGAACAATAATCTGGGTAATTACTGGACAAATTCAGGCCCATATGACGAGTTATTTTATTATGTAGGTGCAAATGTGGATGCCGTGAAAGAGGACGTGGGTCTTATGATCGCAGAGATTCCGGTTCCGGCGAAGGTGCAGGAATATGCCGCCACATCGACGGAACTGAAGACGCGGGATGAGATTTTTTCGGCGATGGTGGTTTATGGCTTCCTGAATTATGAGGATGGCTGCGTATCTATTCCGAATAAAGAACTGATGGATCGCTTTTCGGATATGGTCAGGCGGGAGCCGTCTTTGGGCAATGTCTATCGTCTGACAAGGGAATCGGGCAGGATGCTTTTGGCTACGAAAGCCGGTGACACCAAAACGATGACGGAGATTCTGCAGTATGTCCATAATACGGAGAGTCCCCTGCTGATATACAGTCACGAGTCAGAATTGGCTTTGGTGATTAAATGGGCGTATTTGCAGGCTATTGATTATTATCGAATTGAGCGGGAGGATAAAGCCGGTGTGGGGTATGTGGATTATATTTTTTATCCGTTCAGGCGGGATGATGATGCAATTATTATAGAGTTGAAGGTAAATCATACGGCAGAGGAAGCAATTCAACAGATTAAAGACCGCCGGTATGCGCTTAAATTTGAGGGTAAAATCGGTGAAAAGCCGGAATACACAGGAAGGATCCTTGCGGTAGGGATTGTCTATGATAAGGAGGATAAGAGAAAACGCCATCAGTGCAAGGTGGAGGTGCTGCGGGAAAAGCTGAAGTAAGAGGATGAGTTTGAAATAAGAAAGGCGGAAACGAAATGAAGGTATTAGTGACAGGTGTGGCAGGCCAGCTTGGCCATGATGTGATGAATGAACTGGCAAAGAGAAATTATGAAGGCGTAGGCTCGGATATTGCGCCGGTGTACAGCGGCGCCGACGACGGCACGGCGGTTACGGCAATGCCTTATGTACAGATGGACATTACGGAAAAAGATGCCGTGGAAAAGAAAATTCTGGAGCTGAGGCCGGATGTCGTGGTACATTGTGCGGCCTGGACGGCGGTTGATTTGGCGGAGGACGAGGATAAGGCAGAAAAGGTGCATCAGGTCAATGGAGTAGGCACGGAAAATATTGCACTTGCCTGTAAAAAGGCAGATTGTAAGATGGTTTATCTCTCTACGGATTATGTGTTCGACGGGCAGGGAACCGCGCCATGGGAGCCTGACTGCAAAGACTATCAGCCCTTAAGCGTTTACGGGCGGACGAAGCTGGAGGGAGAGCAGGCGGTAGCGGCAAATCTGGAGAAGTATTTTATCGTCCGTATTGCCTGGGTTTTTGGCGTCAATGGCAAGAATTTTATCAAGACAATGTTAAGCCTTGGTAAAACCTATGATCAGATCAGGGTGGTCTCCGATCAAATCGGGACGCCGACTTATACCTATGATCTGGCAAGACTTCTGGTGGATATGACAGAGACGGACAAATACGGTTATTATCATGCAACCAATGAGGGGGGATATATTAGCTGGTATGATTTTACCAGAGAAATTTTCCGGCAGGCGGCACAGTTGGGGCATTCGGAGTATGGCAGGGAGAATTTGGCGGTGATTCCGGTTACTACGGAGGAATATGGTATTTCCAAGGCAAAAAGGCCTTTTAATTCCAGGCTGGATAAGAGCAAGCTGACAGCTAATGGATTTGAACCGCTGCCCACATGGCAGGATGCGCTGCACAGGTATTTGCAGGAGATTGAATTTTAAAAGAATTTTATACGGGCATGCAGTAACTTCTGTAGAATATTTTTATAAAGGGGGCTTTCGCGTAAGGAAACTAGCGCGAAAGCTCCTTATTTTTTACCCAAATGTAGTTCCTTATATTAAAATATAGTTATTCCAAATAAAAATACATATGTGAAAGGAAGGAATAACTATGAGAACAGTTTTGATCATTGAGGACAATGCTGCCAGTATGGAGATGCTGGCGAAAATCGTGAATGAGGTGGATCCGGAAATTGTGGTTCACAGGGCGGTCAACCAGAACGAAGCCTATGCCCATGCAATGCGGCTCAGTATAGATTTGTTCCTGATCGATATTATTCTGGAACCGAAAAATCCGGGGGATGTTTCCGGAATGCGTTTTGCGAACCGGATTCGTCTGGTGGAGAAGTATAGGTTTGTTCCCATGATTTTTATCACGGCCCTGGAGGACGCGCAGTTATATGCGTACAGTAATCTGCACTGCTATTATTACCTGGAAAAGCCCTTTGATGCCAATAAGGCCCGGCAGGTGATTACGGAGGCATTGGAGATGCCGCTGAAAAAGAACAGCTCTCATGATGTCTTTTTCCGTAAGGACGGGATAATTTTTAAAAAAGATATTTCCGAGGTGGTTTACATAGAAAATGTGAGAAGCGGACAGACGGTGTGCTTTGTAGACGGAAAGCTGAAACTGCAGTACAAACCGAGCAAGGTGATTTTGGAGGAACTTGATTCGGACAAATTTTTGCAGTGCAGCAGATATGCGATCGTAAACAGGGACTTTATCGAGGCAATCGATATTGTGAACCGCTATATCGAGCTTAAGGATAACTTTGGACAGCTTGAGATTGGGATATCTTTCAAGAAAAAATTTATAGAGGCTTTGAAAGGAAATTAAGGGCCGCCGGTCAATTGTTACATACAGCCTGCCTGTTAATTACATGATTGGAAATGGGAGGCGCAAATGGTCTACAATAAATTGTCTGCCGGGCCCGGGGATAATCATTGAAAATAATTTGATTAAAAGGAGACCATTTATGACAAAAACAAGAATTGGAAAGGCTGTCGTGGCAGCTGCCCTGGGAATTTTGCTCGGGGGGGGGTATTTTTGGACAGAGCTTAACGCTTAAAGTGCAGGCACAGGAGGCTCCCTCCATATTGGATTTAAGCGTTATCACGTCGGGCTCAGGCGTCAGCGCAAAATGTGAATTTGAGGGCTATGAACCGGACGGCGGCTATTCTATGGAGCTTTATCTCAATCGGGTGCATGAAGATGGGCGGTAGCTGAAATAGCCCTGAAGGGGATCTTTGCACCGGACGGCGGTGCGGGAATGGAAATCACAGAGGATAAACAGGTAGAACCGGGAGTTTATAAGGCAACTCTTGTGCTGGACAGGACAGACGGCGGGATGCCTGCGGTGGATAATTTCAGGAATTCCCCGTTGTATGATGTGATCAGGAATGGCGACAGTTATATGGTTCTGCCCCATCAGGAACCGGATCATCGGCCGGAAACAGGACTGCAGGAACCTGCCGGGGAAGAACGGGACGACTCAGGGCAGTGTTCCTGCAGCCATAGCACGGTTTCTTACCGCATTGTGGAGAAGGCGAATCCGGAGAAGGATGCCGTGCAGGCCGGGGAGTGCGGCAACTGCGGCGAGGTGCTGTCCTATTCCTTTGTTCCCAATTCCGCTTATGCGGCGTTTCTGGAGGCGGTGATTCAGACGATTCAAGAGACGCAAAGTGGCGAGGCGGTGATAGAGACAGAGCGCTGGATCAGCTTTAACCGGACGGTATTGGAAGAGATAGCGGGGAAGCCTCAGACGGCGTTGACCATTCGATATCGATATGACGGGAAACGGTATGAGGTGACGATTCCCCCGGGGGCAGAAGTAAATGAACTTGCAGATGAAAACGGTTTTTGTGGTTTCCGCTATCTGGATCAGGTGTTTGGAGGAAAAGAGAGCGCTGATTAATCAGTAATATAGTAATGCCGGGGAGAACTGGAGCAGGTTTTCTCCGGCATAATAATTTATGGAAAAAGTAGGTTGATTATACCAATCCGGTAAACTATAATAAAATAATCATGGAATTTTCCGGAGGCGCTATTAGGAATGAAAAATCAGAAAGGTGTCAGGATATTAACCTGTTTTTATCTTTTCCCTTTTGGTCTTATGGTCATATTCAATATATTTAACAGCTTGCTGCGTACGACTTATTTTGAGTTGTATCAGGATGTGGAGGCCGCCAGATACCGCTGGAATCATCCTTTGCTTTTGATAGCGGCAACGGGAGTCCTTTTGTTTGCTGTACATTTTGTTATAAAGAAAGCTGGAGAGGATAAACATCAAATAAATGCTGCAAGGCTGGTATTTGGTTTTAGCGGCCTTGTCTCTTTGACCAGTGTACTTTTATTTCGATGTACGGTTTCTGCTGACAGTAAGGCATTGAGTGAGATTGCCATAGAGTTTTTGCAGGGGAATTATCAGGCATTTGAAAGGGGAGAATATCTGTATATGTATCCTTTTCAAATTGGTTTGGCAGCTTTGCTGGAGCTCATCTACAGGATTTTTGGCATTGAGAATTTTATTGTATTTCAGCTGATCAATGTTGTGTGTATTCAACTGATTATATGTACATTAAATAAAATTACATGGGAATTGTTTGAGGATGAAAGAATCAGCAGGATAGAAGCATTTTTGTCAATGGGGATGTTGCCGTTGTTTTTGTTTGCAACTTTCGTGTATGGCGACATCATCGGCTGGGCTTTTGGAGTAGGCAATATCTATTTTATGATCCGATACCTGAAAACGGATAAATGGCAGAATATTTTGAAGGCGGCAGTGCTTCTGGGGTTGGGAATAGTGGTAAAAAGCAATATAAATATTCTGGTTGTTGCCTCAGTGATTGCAATCCTGTTACATGCCGCAACAAAGAAAAATTATAAAATCCTGATATGGATTGTAGGTGTGGCTCTAATTTCGCAGGCAGGTACGGCTGCTGTGAGCCGTGTCTATGCAGAAAGAGCAGGCCTGAAAAGGCTGCCTGGGGGCGTTCCTAAAATTGCATGGATCGCCATGGGCCTGCAGGAGGGCGATGAGGGAGGATATGCCTGTGGGTGGTATAATAGCTATAACTGGTCGGTCTATTCGGAAAATGAATATGACAGAGAGCGGACAACACAGGCCTGCCTCGAGAATCTTTCCCATTCGCTTCAAAAATTAATTCATGATCAGCGCTATGCATTAAATTATGCGTATAAAAAATTTACCTCGCAGTGGAATATGCCAACCTTCCAGTCTTTGATAACAAATGAATGGAACAGCAGGCATGCAGAGAATTTATCTTCGGTTGCGCTCTTTTTCATTTATGGATTTGGAAGGGATATTCTTTATAGTATTATGAATTTTTATCATTTTTTCATGTTTCTGTGTTGCGGAGTATATTGCCGCTTTTCGTTAAAAGAATGGTCGCTTGAAAGAGCTTATTTTGTGCTGAATATTTTTGGGGGATTTCTGTTTCACATGATATGGGAGGCGAAAACAAGATATGTGTTGGGATATTTTGTCTTGTTTCTTCCTTTGGCCGCCTGGGGGCTTAATAAACTGACAGAGAAAATGGGAAATAAATTCTTGATAAAACAGAAAACGGAGACAAAAACAGGAGGGAATAGAAACAAATGAAAATTGCAGTTGCAGGAACCGGTTATGTAGGACTGGTAGCAGGGGTATGTTTTGCGGAAAAGGGCTACAATGTGATGTGTGTGGATATCGACGAGGCTAAGGTGGCTCTGATGCGTCAGGGAGTTTCGCCCATTTATGAGCAGGGGCTGGAAGAACTGATGCAGAAAAATAATGCCAGAGGGACGCTGCACTTTACCACGGATTATGTAGAGGCGTATCGGGATGCGGATGCGATATTTATCGGTGTGGGAACGCCGGAGATGCCGGACGGAAGCGCCAATCTGAGTTATATAGCCACGGTTTCCCGCCAGATCGCAGAGACAGTGGAGAAGGATTGTCTTGTAGTGGTAAAATCTACGGTTCCGGTGGGAACCAACGACAAGGTGGAACAGTTTATCAAGGATTTTCTGGTGCATGATGTGAAGGTGGAGGTGGCATCCAATCCGGAATTTCTGGCCCAGGGGACGGCGGTGCATGACACTCTTCATGCGGCCAGGATCATTATCGGAACGGAAAGCAAAGAAGCGGAAGAACTGCTGAAAAAGATTTACGAGCCCTTTCACCTGCCGATCGTTTCGGTGAAGCGCCGTTCTGCGGAAATGATCAAGTATGCCTGCAATGACTTCCTTGCTCTTAAAATTTCTTATATGAATGATATTGCCAATCTCTGTGAGCTGGTAGGCGCTGACATTACGGATGTGGCTAAGGGAATGAGTTACGACGAGAGAATAGGAGCCCGTTTTTTGAATGCCGGCATAGGCTTTGGGGGAAGCTGCTTCCCCAAGGATACCAAAGCCCTTAAATTCCTGGCAAGGGAGCACGGATATAAGTTAAAAACAGTGGAAGCCTGTGTGGATGTAAACAGCACCCAGAAGACCAGGCTTTTTGAGAAGGCAAAGGAGAGGATGATTACTTTCAACGGTTTAAAGATAGCAGTGTTGGGACTCACCTTTAAATCCGGTACAGACGATTTGAGAGAAGCCCCTTCCATCGACAATTTAAAGCTGCTTCTGGCGGCGGGGGCGGAAGTTTATGCCTTTGACCCCAAGGGAGAAGAGAGAGCCAGAGAACTTTTTCCGGAGGGAAAACTGGAAAATGGAAAGATGAATTATGCCGCATCTGCCGTGGAGGCTTTAGAGGGAGCCCATATCTGTTTTGTGTTTACGGAGTGGCCCCAGATCAGAGAGATTCTGCCCGGAGAGTTTAAAGAAAAAATGCACACGCCATTGGTTTACGACGGAAGAAATCTCTACTCTCCCGCAGAAATGAAGGCGGCAGGGGTGGAATATTACAGTATAGGCCGTTAAGCTTACAGCCCGCAGCGGCCCCGGATGATGTATCTGGGCCTTGCTTTTATTTCATCATAGATTCTGGAAATATAATGTCCGATAATACCCAGGCTGATCATCAGGACACTGCCGATCATAAGCTGCAGCAGGATGACGGTTGTGAAGCCCTCCAGAGCGGTACCGGAAAAATAGCGGTAAAGGGACTGGATACCCAGGGCAATGGATGCCAAAAACATGATCCAGCCAAGGAGCGTTACCATCTGCAGCGGAACCCCCGAAAAAGAGGTGATATTGAGGATGGCATATTTGAAAAGGCTCCAGAGAGACCATTTTGAGGCGCCGGCAGTACGCTCCTGTACCTCAAAGGGGACGGTGGTAGTTTTAAAGCCTACCCAGGATGAGAGGGCGCGGAAAAAGGGCGCTCTCTCCGGCAGGATGAGCAAAGCGTCTACTGCCTTTCGATCCAGCAGCTTGAAATCGGAGGCCTGGGACATATCGATACCGGTTGCACCGCTGATCAGGCGATAAAAGCCTTTGGCACATAAGGTGTGGAGAGGACTTTCTTTTCCGCGGGAGGTTTTGACTCCTTCTATCACTTCGAAACCTTCCTTCCATAATCCGTACATTTCCGGGATCAGAGCAGGAGGGTGCTGCAGGTCGCAGTCCATTACCAGGCAGCAGGCGCCATGGGCGGCTTCAAGCCCGGCAAAGATGGCGGCTTCCTTTCCGAAATTTCTGGAAAAGGAGATGCCTTTGGCCTGCGGGTATTGGGAAGAAAGGGCCTGAATACGGGCATAGGTGGAATCCGTGGAACCATCGTCTACAAAAATGATTTCAAAAGGGACAGCGTTTTTTGTCATAATCCTGCTGATGGTAAGGAATGCGTTATTTATATTGTCCTGCTCGTTGCAGGCAGGAAGGATGATGGAAAGAAGCTGATTCTCCGGCATGATTGAACTCCTTATACAAAATATACAAATTTTAGTATATAGGAGAAGATGGAGTTTTGCAACTGCCTGGGAACATAAAAATAGAGACGGAAAGAATTGGGAGAAGATTTATGTTTGCTTTTGAAAAAAATACTGGATTACATGGAAAAGCATTTGGATTTAATCACATTTGTTATGGTTACAATTGGGGGCTTTCTCATCCGTGCATCTCTTCGGCATTATATAAGTAAGGATGCCGCAATTCTTTTTACAATATGCGTACTTGCCGGATGGATGATAAGCTGGATTGTTAACAGGATTTAATTAAGCGGGAGAAATATGCTTTATATGGCGTTTATATTGACGAAACAGATTATGGAAGATAAAAACAAAATCACAATGGAGTCATAATGAAAAGGCGAGAATTCATCTTTAAAATTGCAATAACGGCAGGAATTCTGATTTTTATTTTGCTTATAGTTTATACTAATCTTTGTCATTATAATTACAAAATGAATGCGGACATTGGCTCGGAGGCTGTATTGGGAGAACTTATATGGGAAAGTAAACAGTTATTGCCGGATACGTGGTATCCCTCTACGGAGGCCAGAGTTATCAGTACACCGAATGTTGCCGCGCTTTTTTATGGGATAACCGGAAATATGAATTTGTCCATGGGATTGGCTTGTTGTTTTATGACAGTACTGATTGTTTGTGGGATATTATTTTTTTGCAAAAGAGCGGAATGGATAGGCATCCCCTGCATCTTAATGGTATTTTTAAGTCTTACAATGCCCACGGATTTTACTTTTTTGGAATTGGTGTATGTGTTTGCGGGTTACTATGCGATACAAACTGCGGTTTTATTTTTCACATTAGGGATTTACGTTGAGGCTCTGAAGAGAGGAAAGATAAAATATGGATGGTTTATAGCAGGGCTGGCAGCCTCATTATTGCTGGGATTTCAGGGAATGCGGGGAATTTTGGTTTTATATGGGCCTTTATTTGGAATAGAAGCAATGAGAAGAATTTATTTTCTGTATAACGGGCAGAAAAAGTCCTGTGGATGGAGCGTCAGTTTATGGGTTCTGCTTCTGCTGACGGTTTCCTTCATCGGAAGCTGTTTTCCCTTTTCCGCGTCGCAAAATCTGTCCAGAAATTTCAGGAAAGGGATGGCTAAGCTTTTTACGGTTGTAATACCTGATATGGGAAAAATTCTCGGGTTTGAAAGTGCGAGTACAGTAAGCCGGGTGTGTATGTCTGCATTTGTCCTTCTGGCGCTTTATACCACATTTGAAATTTTATTGCGGTTGTTCAGGAAGGGAAAAGCAGAGCCGGCGGAGTGGGCTTATCTGATGGTAGTCTCATCCCCTTTTGTGACCGCGTTTATTGTCGCTTTCACTACCGTAGAAAGTACCCCGAGGTATTATTTTATGCTGATTTATGTCATGGCTTTTTCAGCTGTATTACTGTTTGGGAAAAGTCATTTGCTTTCCGGATTTATAGGGATGGCAGTGCTGGTGCTTGCTTTGACCAATATGGTTCAGGTATATCTGCCGGTTTTAAAGAGTAAGGAACCGCCTCTTACAGAGGCCTGTCAGGTGGTTCGCTATCTGGAAGAAAGCGGGGTAACAATCGCCTATGCTGATTTCGAAAACGCCAATGCCATGACAGCTTTGTCCAACGGAGCAGTAAGAGTGGCTCCGGTTGCCTCCATTGCCAAAATGGATATTTGTAAATGGCTGAGCAACTCGGCATGGTATCCGCCAAATCAGCCCTATGAATGTATCGTTGCTTATATCATAACGGAAACGCAGGAAGAGGAAATGAAGCAATTTTTAACAGGGAAAACCGAGACGATAAGGGAAGCAGAAGCATTTGGAAAGTATACAGTATATACTTCAAATTTTAACTATGCCAATTTAGGAGAGGAACAGGAATGAAGAAATATTTTATCACAGGAAGTGCCGGATTTATCGGATTTTATTTAGCGCAAAGCCTGCTTAAGCAGGGGGGAGAGGTAATCGGGCTTGATAATCTCAATGATTATTATGAGGTTGCACTGAAAGAAGACCGCCTGGCTTTACTTCAAAAATATGATAAGTTTACCTTTGTCAAAGGGGATTTGGCAGATAAGGAAACGGTTTTTCAAATTTTCAGGGAGTATAAGCCGCAGATTGTGGTAAATTTGGCTGCTCAGGCAGGGGTGCGTTACAGTATCGACAATCCGGATGCCTATATCCAGTCCAATATTGTGGGCTTTTTTCATATTCTGGAAGGGTGCAGGCATTTTCCGGTGGAGCATTTGGTTTATGCATCCTCCAGCTCGGTATATGGAGGAAATGAAAAGGTTCCTTTTTCGGTGGAGGATCAGGCAGACCATCCGGAAAGCCTGTATGCGGCCACGAAGAAATCAAATGAATTGATGGCCTATGCCTATAGCAGGCTCTATCAGATCCCGCTTACAGGGCTGCGCTTTTTTACGGTATACGGCCCCATGGGCAGGCCGGATATGGCCTATTTTAAGTTTGCCAAAAAGATCATGGCCGATGAGCCCATTCAAATTTACAACCATGGGGATATGCTCAGGGACTATACTTATATTGACGATATTATTGCAGGAATTTTGGCTGTCCTTTGTAATCCCCCTCTAAGGGACGAAAAGGGAGCAGCATATAAATTATACAATATCGGGAACCATCATCCGGTGAAGCTGATGGATTTTGTCAGGACATTGGAGAATTGCCTTGGAAAGGAGGCGAGAAAGGAATTTCTGCCCATGCAGAAGGGGGATGTGTATCAGACCTATGCAGATGTCAGCGGTCTGATGAAAGACTTTGGATTTAAGCCGGACACCTCTGTGAAGGATGGACTTGCCAGATTTGCCGGATGGTTTTTGGATTACTATGGGTACAAAAAGCAGCCGGAGAAAAATTTATGATGGAAGGACATATATTTCAATAAAACGGAATAAACTATAAGGAACGCTGGAAAGAAAAGGTTTACTGTACTTTTACTGCCGGCAAGTTATTAAGAAAAGCTTAAAAATCATGAAGAAAATCTTAGAAAGAGTGGAAAGGACTGGAATTTTGTTTATAATATGCTATTCTTTAGCTGAGTAAGATTTGTTCTGAGGAAGGAGCGCAGGTTATGAAAAAAAGAGAAACGGCAGGGCCTCTTGCGGTGAAAAACAGTTTACTTTTTGCAGTGCTTGTGACCGGCCTGCTGATCACAGGATGCGGACGGCAGACCGTGGAGCAGGAAAGGGACATTACGGCAACAGAGAATATAGTGATAACAGAAACAGGAGAAATTATCGAAAAACCGACACAGTCCCCTGCCAGTATTGCGGCGCAAACCCCTGCACCAGCGGTTGATGGGCAGAACGAGACGCCTGTGCCTATAGTCAGCCAGCAGGAGGCTCCCACGCCTGTGATCGACGTAGATATACCGGTACAGGAGCAGGTGATTACGCAGGAGGATCAGACGGAACCGCGGGGGCACACTTTGCAGCTGGTGTTTTTAGGAGACAGTATTTTTGATAATAACAGGGACGGTACAGGGGTGCCTTTTCTGACCGCAGAAAAATGTGATGCTGATTTCTATAATCTTGCCATTGGAGGCACAAGTGCAAGTATTGAGATTGATGAGCAGCAGGAATCGGAACTCTGGACCTCAAGAGGGCTTTGCGGTATCGTGAACGCTCTGCTCAAAAAGATACCCACAGATATATTTGCGGGGACCAGGACAGGGGAGCTTTTGAACAATCCTCATATTGATTTTTCTCAGACCGATTATTTTATTGTGGAATACGGAACCAACGATTTCTTCCGGGGAGTCAGGCAGAGCGATCCAGACAATATTTTCAATATGAGGACTTATAGGGGAGCCCTCACATATGCAGTAACAAACCTGACAAATGTGGCACCGGACGCAACGGTTATTCTTTGTTCTCCTATGTATGCCCAGTTTTTCAAGGACGGTTATCTGATTGGAGACGGAAATATCACAAATAACGGTAACGGAACGCTCTTCGACTATGTGGGAACCTGTAATTATGTTGCGAAAGAGAATAATGCTCTGTTTCTGAATGCCTATCAGGATCTGGGAATTGATGGATATACTGCAGAAGAATATTTGGAGGATGGCGTACACTTGACCCAGGCAGGAAGAGAATTATATGCCGAGGAACTATCTAAAATAATATTGAATTATGAAGAGACTAAAAACAACTAGAGGAGGATTAAGTTCGTGTCTACAAAAGTGAAAAGCTTCTTTTTCGGGAGTGTCGCATTCCTTCTTTTTGCAGTGATGCGTCCCATAGTCCCATTGCACAATATGGAGTTTTTTGTAGGTGCATGTGCTATTTTTGCCATTGTATTTTTACTGACCTATAATTTGGTCAGTTCGAATGGAAACGGCGCAAGGCCGATGGTAGAAAAAGTGTGGAGTATTACCGCACTTTTTTTGCTGGGGATATGGATGATCCTGTTCTACGTCAATGAAACCAAAACGGAGCACGGGCTGGACGAGGCTGTATTGATCCGCCACTATTTCCCTTTTCCATTGTGGATTACATTGATGGTACTCGGAGTGATGCTTTGTCTTTTTATTTTACGCAGGGAACCGGAAAAAATATCGATTAAAATCCGCAAGAAAATTCGTGCTGCAGCGGCACTGCTCTTTACAGCGGGAGTCTCCATACAGTTTTACGCGCCCAATATATTTCAGGATATTCAGGGAGGGACCTATCACAGCCATGCCTATACAAACAGTATCATAAATGCCTGCTGGCTGATTCCCTACAGTGAAAATATGGAATCGCTCTACGGGCATTATGGGATTCTTTTTATGCCGATTCTCAGGCTTTTGCACAAATGCTTTCATGTAGATTATCTGACAGGGATATTTGTAGTGGCTGCGGTCATTGCAGGAATAGCTATTCTTGCATTTCTGTACATTCTGGACTATTTTGCAAAGAGCGATTTGATATTCTACCTTGGAATGCTTGCCATCGGAGAAGAATATTTTATGGTGCTGCAGGGAGGCGTCTATCTTCAGGTACATCCTCACCGCATTATCTTTCCTGTGCTTTTAGTGCTGCTTGCCCTGATCGAATATAAAAAGGAAAAAAGGTACAATACTTTAGCGGTTCTTCTGATTACCCTGTCCTTTGTCTGGTCTACAGAAGTGGGGATTGTCACCATGTTTTCCTTCGCATTTTACAGATGGGTACAGGCTGTGACGGACGGACGGGCTTTTTCCGTCAGGAAGTGTCTGCTTTTGTTACGGGAGCTCCTGATCTATGCTGTTCTTCCGTTTGTTTTGTCATATATAGTGATTAACGGTTATAACCTTTTGGCGGGCGGTACAGTGTTGGATTTCGGGGAATTCATGTTTCCGCTTATTTCAGACAGAGATTATATTGATAAGATTGAGTTGGTTCTTCCGGACATTACCCACGCATGGGTGGGGGCTGCCCTGTTGTTCCTGGGAGCAATGGGGCCCGGAATGGTGCAGGTATTTTGGCCCGGACAGCAAAAGGAGAAGAGTTTGAAACTTTTTTGCTTCTTTTTGGGAATTATGGGGCTGATGCTGATGCTTTATTATATCAATCGCCCTGCGGAGGGAAGTATGTTTATCATCTTATTCCCCATGCTGATTTTGCAGGTGATTATATTACAAAAGAGCCAGGACGCTTATCTAGACTGGAAAAAGGAAGGGAAGCCCTCGGTATTTCAGGTTCCTGACTGCTTTTTGGCTCTTTCGATCCGGATTATAACCACATTGATTCTATTTATCATGGCTTTTGACAGTGTTTATTCTATGCCCGGGGCATGGAAAATCTCGTCACAGACTATATGGAAGAGAGGGGAGCTTTTGGAATTTGCAGACAGAATCTATGTCCAGATACCGCCGGATGCGGTTTCATTTGGGGAAGGAGTACCGGAGCTGATGTCTCTCATAGACAGAGATACCCATCTGCATACCACAGAGTGGTCTTATCTTAATATGCCTCTGGATACAATGGAAAAAATCCGTTATGAGCTGGAGGACGAACCATGGTTTTTCTGCTCCTTAAAAAGCCTTTGGTATTTACAGGAAAATTATCCGGGACTGACGGATCATTTTTATCTTCATGAGGAGTTTGAATACAATGGCGAAAAATTTGGATTCTTCAGGTCTAATGAGGAGGGAAAGTAAAGAGAAACTTGTCGGAATGCTTGAATATGTGAAGGAAATAACTGGCTGGATATGAAAAAGACAAGAAGAGGATTTATAATAATAGTATTTTCCACAGCTTTTTTGTGTATTTATTTAAATATTCCCAAGATATTAGGGAAAATTGGGAACAGAGTCATGAACGTAAAGGTGCTTTCCATGGAGGAAATTGATCTTATGTGTGAGGGGAAAGAGGATGCGTTTATGGAACCGGAAATTACATTGGGAGGGGGCAAAATTGCCTATGACAGCGGGCAGAATCTGCTGTTAATTCCCCAGAATCTGTCAACAGAATATTTTGACGGAACTCTTCAGGTGCCGGACGGAACGCTGTACTTTCTGGAGGATGAGGGGTTAGAAAATAAGAAGGATACTATCAGCGAAAATAAGGTTCTTCGGCTGTTTTGGATTAGAGATAACAGATGCTGGATGTATAACGTGTATTTTACGGGAATGCCGATTCTGTCCATTACCAGTACGGGGGCGGGGGACGGAGAAATTAAAGAAGGAACTGTTTGGGTGTATGATCAGTACCGCAGTGCTGCTCAGTTTCAGAGTGCGGAATGTTCCTGGCACATAAGAGGCGCTACCACCCTGGATTATGAGAAATCCAGTTATCGGCTCACATTGACAGACAGGAAGTTGTCCCTTTTGGGAATGAGGAAAGACGATGACTGGATTCTTCATGCTCTTTATGATGACGACGGACTCATCCATAATAAACTCTCCTATGAGGTGTGGGAGGAAATCTCATCGGCCAACCATGTTGCTCAGGATGAGGGAATCTGCATGGAATATGTGGAGGTTTTTATGGATAATGAGTATGAGGGAGTGTACGGGCTTTCGGAAAGGATTGACAAGAAATCTCTGAATTTAGGCAGCGAGGATATATTGTATAAGGGGCAAGGTCAGTCAGAGCCTGGGGAGGATGATTTTTATCATGAGCTTACGGAAGATATGAACCCGGTATTTGTTTGGAAGTATCCAAAGGATTTTGAAATGAAGGATTGGGAGCCTCTGAAGAGTTGGGTTTCTGTTTTTTTGTCAGACAAGCTTGAGGATTTTGCCTCCGCTTGCACTCTCTTAAATATGGAAAATGCAGTAGATTATAATCTGTTTAATCTGTTGATCTGCGGCATGGATAATGTTATGAAAAATATCTATTATTTAGCCGATTACCAGGAGGATGGAAGTTATCAGTTGATCAAGCTCCCGTGGGATTTAAATATGACCTGGGGAAACTCCTGGATCGATGATCCGGATTGTAATTTTAACAGATTTCAGGAGAAAAACTTTGAGGCGGAGGATGGATGGACGCCGGATATGTACTGGCTTTATGAGTGCAGGCCGGACGAAATCGGCACATTGCTTGCTGACAGATGGCAGGAGCTTCGGCAGAGTATCATTACAAAAGAGGCTTTGTATGAAAAGGTGGATATTTTGTCAGGGTATCTCCATGATTCAGGTGCGTATCAGCGGAACCAGCAAAGATGGCCACCGAAAGGCGATTACTGGCAGGAAAATTATATTTATGAATACGTGGACCGAAGGATTGACTTTTTAGATGACTATATAGAACAAATGAGGTGACAGTATTGAACTACAGGCATGAATTGAAATTCCTTGTTTCTGACAGACAGATGGAAGTAATCAGATACCGTCTAAAGATTTTGATGAAGCAGGATGCCCATCAGAAAAGGGGTATTTATATGGTGAGAAGTCTGTATTTTGACGATCTTAATGATTCTTATATGCAGGAAAATGAGGATGGGATTGATAACAGAAGAAAGTTCAGGATACGGATTTATGAGGGTGATACATCGCTGATTCATCTGGAAAAGAAAATGAAGTACCGGGGCATGACCCGAAAGATAATGAAAGAGATATCCAAAGAGGACTGTCTGATTTATATGTCCGGTTATGCGCCCGGGTTAAAGCCGGAGAGCGATGAGCTGGAAAAAGAAATTTTTGTGCAGATCCATGCAGACGGATTACATCCTGTCAGTATTGTGGAATATGAAAGAACAGCCTTTGTGGAGCCTCGGGGAAACGTCAGGATTACTTTCGACAGGAATATCAGCGGCAATGAGAAGACAGAAGCTTTTTTGGAGCGGAAGCTTTCGGCGGCGCCGCTTTTGCCACAGGGGAAGCATGTGCTGGAAGTGAAGTATGATGAACTGCTTCCCGAATATATCTCCTGTGCGTTGGAGATGGGTACCCTGCAGAGAAGTTCGTATTCCAAATACTACTATTCAAGAAATTATAAAAATATATAAAGACAAGGAAGGAGAATAAGCGAATGAATTTCGGTGATGTGATAAAAAAATCTGTATTAGAAGGGTTTTCCTATGCAGACATGTCAACTGGAAAAATTATAACGACCCTGGTGATTACATTTTTGATTGCCCTGTACATATTCCAGGTGTACCGCGTGGTAAGCAAGGGGGCCTTTTACTTCAAAAACTTTAATGTTTCCATGGCAATTATTTCCGTTGTGACGGCAGGAATCATTCTTGCCATGCAGTCCAGTATCGTCATCTCCCTGGGGATGGTGGGAGCGCTCTCAATTGTGAGATTCAGGACTGCAATTAAGGATCCCATGGATCTGCTGTTTTTATTCTGGTCCATAGGGACCGGCATTATCTGCGGAGCAGGGTTGTATAAGATTGCGGTTATCCTGGCGGTTTTAGTGACAGTGGGGATCATTATTTTGGAACTCTTTCCGGTTCGGATCAGCACCTGCCTTCTCATAGTCAATGCGGCGGAGAGGGAAGTGGAGGATACCATAGAAGCTACGGTAAAGGAACTCTCGGGGGCTTACAGGCTGAAATCAAAAAATATTACGGCAGAGGGGATGGACTTGATTCTGGAGATTCGGAATAAAAATGAAAAGGAGCTTGTGAATAAGCTTTCAGGGATGAAGGGGATTACGTCAGTTTCCATTCTCGCCCATGAGGGAGAGGTAAAAGGATAAGTTCCAGCCACTTGACCCCTGCCTTATATCGTGCTACCATTGAAAAGGCACATGGAAAAACAGGAATGGGCAGGAAAGCTATGCACAATTTAACAGATAAGAAAAAGCAGAACTATGATATTTTTTTGGCGGGAGTGTTTCTGGCATATCTGGTCTTCAACGGTATTCTTCTGGCCCGGCATGAACTGTGGCGTGACGAAGCGAACGTGTGGCTTATGGCAAGGCAGCTCTCCCCCATTCAATTATTGAAAGAAATCAAATACCAGGGGCATCCGTGCCTGTGGTATTTGTTTGTTATGCCCTTTGCCAAGCTTGGCCTTCCTTTCCGCTGTATGGGGATTTTGAGCCTTTTGATTATGGCGGTTACAGCGGGCGTTTTTTTGTGGAATGCGCCCTTTCATCCCGGGGTAAAAGCAGTTTGTGCATTCAGCCCCATTTTCACCTATTTTTATCCGGATATTGCAAGGAATTACTGCCTGATTGCGCTTATGCTTATGCTGCTTGCCTGGTGCTATCCCAGGAGAAACGAAAGATGCATTTGGTATGGCTCGCTTTTAGGGCTCCTGGTACAGTCGGATACCATAGCCCTTGCTCCGGCAGGGATGATCTCTCTGATGTGGCTTTGGGAGAATGGAATTGCCTCCTGGACGCAGAGGAGCTTTGAGCCGGTAAGGAAGATTTTGAGGGGGATCTGGATCCCTCTTGCAAGCTTTATTTTATGGATTGCACAGTTTTATCAGGTTTCGGACAGTCCTCAGTTTCAGATTAACAGCCTGGAGATCGGGGATTTTTTTCGGGAGGTAAGAAATTACTGCTTTTGGATTTTGGAGAGGCTTTCGGGGCAGAGCCAGAATGTCTGCAGGGGGATGCTCATTCTGTTTGTTTTGCTGCTTTTGGCGGCAACGGTAAGAATCAGAAATGGGGGAGCATTTTGTGTGGTGGCAGCATCCTTTTTGTTTGAAGCGGTTTTCAGTGTGATGGTGTATCAGCTTCATTACTGGCATTTTATTGCCCTTTGTTTTGTGCTGATTTGGGCCTTGTGGGTCTTGTATCTACAAAGGGAAGCGAAGCATAAAGGGGAAAAACTCAGTGGCGGAGCACTGGCCTTGCTTCAGGCAGCGTTGCTGGTTTTTGCGGTGTTTATGACACTGCGCTGGAGCTCGCCGGAGGAAAAATCCAGTCTTGATAACGCCCTTCATGGTCTGTACTCGGACGGCGTGCATACGGCAGAATTTATCGGAGAAAATATTTCACCGGATGAACTGATTGTATCTGCCAATGTAGCTATGGCATCTCCGGTGCTGGCTTATCTTCCCGCAGAGTATCGGTTTTACTATGCAGGTAGCGGCCAAATTGCCTCTTATGCGGATTATGGATCAGATCAGAGCAGGCAGGTCACTCTGGAAGAGCTTCTTACGTGGAGCAGGACAAATTTCCCCGAAAAAGAGGAATTTTATTTGCTGGATTCGGAGGGTTCCTGTATAATTGACAGGGAGGAACTGAAGGATTTTACTGTTTTGTATCAGACAAAGCAGGAAACGGCAAGAGGAGAGGAATACACAATATACCGTATCAGCAACAGTTAGGGCTTCGAAGTGGAGGAAAAATGGCAACAAAAGTCATCCCCGAACAATTTGATAAGATCATTATCGGCGCAGGCCTGTACGGCCTGTATGCCGCTGATTTCTGCGCGCGGATGGGGCAGCATGTGTTAGTTCTTGAGTATGACGACGCCCCCTTTGGGCGGGCCACGTACATCAATCAGGCCAGGGTACACATGGGCTACCACTATCCCAGAAGCCTCACCACCGCAGTGAAGTCAGCGGGATATTTCAGACGGTTTGCGGAGGATTTCGGGTTCTGCATTCACGATCAGTTTCAGCAGATTTATGCTACCTCTGACAAGTTTTCCTGGACCAACGCAGAGCAGTTTCAGGAATTTTGCCGGGCGGCGGGGATTATGTGCGAGGAGGTGGCCGTCTCAAAGTATTTTAAGCCGGGGATGTGTGACGGTGCATTTCTCACCCAGGAGTATACCTACGATGCAAAGATCCTCCAAAAATATTATGAGGACAAGCTAAATGCGGACAGCCATGTGGAATTTCTGTTCCGGGCACGCATAGACAGGGTGATCAGGAAGGAAGAAGTCTTTCAGGTGCGGATGGCGGATTGCAGCAGCTATGAGGCGCCTTTTATACTGAACGCATCTTACGCCTCCGTGAATCAGGTGATTCATCTGGTTGAAGCTGAGACGGGAAGTGTGGAGAAGGAGCCTTTTGATATTAAATATGAGCTTTGCGAAATTATCCTATGTAAGCCGTCAAAGGCTCTTAAGGATATTGGTCTGACAGTGATGGACGGTCCTTTCTTTTCTATAATGCCCTTTGGAAAGACTGGGCTGCACTCCCTTACAGCGGTGACTTTTACGCCTCATGTGACCAGCTATGATCAGATGCCCCTATTTTCCTGTCAGGCGGGGGCGGCGGCCGAGCATTCGCCGCGTATGGAAAGGGATGGGGCAGGAGGGTTCTGCTCCCAGGGGCAATTGGGGAACTGTAATGAGTGCAGCCACAAGCCGGATACGGCATGGCCTTATATGTCACACCTGGCAGACAAATATATAAAGCCCGAGTATGCTTACTCTTATGTGGAATCGCTGTATTCCATGAAGCCCATTCTGAAAAGCTCCGAGGTGGATGATTCCCGGCCTACCGCCATCAGAGTGATGAGCAGGAAACCGGATTTTATCAGCGTATTGTCAGGGAAGATCAATACAGTATATGATTTGGACGAATACTTAAAGTGAGGGGGCGGCATGGAGGTTACAATGGAAAATATACAAAAAAAAGAAAAAAAATTCGTTTCTCTGGTGGTGTATTTACATGATGCGTCCTCTTTTCTGAAATATTTTTTGGATATGATCATTCCGGTTTGTGAAAAGAATTTTGAGCAGTTCGAGCTGGTGTGTGTGGACGACGGCTGCAGGGACGGCACGGTAGAGCTTTTGAAAGAATATGTGGAAAAAAGACAGATCGGGGCCATGGTCAATGTGGTTCATATGAGTTTTTTCCAGGGCCTGGAGAGCGCCATGAACGCAGGCAGGGACATTGCAATCGGGGATTTTGTCTACGAGTTTGACGATATTTTTGTGGACTATGAACCGGAGGTGATTATGGAGGTTTACCGAAGGCTCCTTGAGGGGAATGATATTGTGGCGGCCAGCAGCAGGGGAAAGCTGCGGTTTACCTCCCGGGTATTCTATGCCCTTTACAACAAGACCAGCAAGGGAAATGAAAAGATAGGGCCGGAAACCTTCCGCCTGGTGTCCAGAAGGGCGATCAACAGGATTAAATCTATGGGGCAGTATATTCCTTACCGGAAAGCGGTCTATATGAACTGCGGACTGAAGGCCTCCACCATTTACTATGACAGCAGGGATGTGAATGTAAGGATTAAGAACAAAACCGTGGTGGCCGAGCGAACTTCCCTGGCCCTGGATTCCTTTATTTACTTTACCAATGTGCTGGAACGTATCTCGGCCATTATCTGCGGATTGTTTTTGATATTTACCGTTGGAATGGGGTTTTATCTTGTGCTTAATATTTTTAACAGCACGAAGCCGGTGGAAGGATGGCTCTCCACCATGGGTTTTCTTGCCCTTGGCTTTTTTGGGGTTTTTGCCCTTTTGACGATTATACTGAAATATCTGTCGGTACTCTTAAACCTGATTTTCAGGCATCAGCGGTATTTGGTATCGGATATAGAAAAGGTGGTGAAGCGGTGAGCGATTTATCCATCAATCTTTTGTTCCCCGTGCTGAACGAACGGCTCCGGCTTCGAAATGGCATAGAGAAGACCATGGCATATGTGAAGGAAAATGTTACAATTCCCTGCAGACTGACGATTTTAGACAACGGCTCGGAGGATGAGACTCCGGAGATTGCAAAGGAACTAGCCGGGAAGTACCCGGAGGTGTCTTATGTGCGCTTAGAGGAGCGGGGAGTGGGAATTGCCTTCCGGAAGGGGATTGAGTTAAACGAAAGCGCTCTGGTGGGATATATGGACATTGATCTGTCCACGGATATTAAGTATCTGGGGCGAACAATTTCATTGTTTGAAAACCGGCCGGAGTTAGAATACGTAAACGGAAGCCGTTTCAGCAAGGATTCTGACACCAGGGGGCGGAAGTGGTACCGTAAGCTTACCTCCATGGGGCTGGTCTTTTTGTTAAAGGCAATTTTTCATATGAAGGCAACGGATGCGGTGTGCGGCTTTACTTTTTTGAGAAAAGAGACGGCCCGGCGGCTGGCAGCGGTGTGCAGCAACGATAACGGGTGGTTTTATACTATAGAATTTCTGCTTCGGGCGGAGCGCATGGGGGTCGTGATCTATGACATGCCGGTAGAGTGGCAGGAGGATTACAATACCACTGTAAAGGTGTGGAAAACCATCAAAAATTATCTGGTGCGGATCCACAGTCTGCGCAAAGCCTTCAAAGAGGAGGCAAGAGAGGAAAGAAGTCATGTTAAAAAGAATTGACCTTACAAGGGATTATCAAAAGCATAAAAAGGAATATTTAGAGGCAATTGAGGCTGTGTGTGAGGAGACGGCTTTTTCGGGAGGGAAATTTGCGGATCAGTTTGACCGTGATTTTGCCGCGTTCTGCGGCGTTCCTTATGCGGCTGGCGTCAATAACGGGACTTCCGCCCTGCACTGCGCCATGCTGGCTCTGGGTATTGGAGCGGGGGATGAGGTGATCGTTCCTGCAAACACTTACATAGCCACGGCCTGGGGGGTTACGTATACGGGAGCGGTTCCGGTGTTTGTGGATTGTACCGGAGATACTTGGGAAATTGATCCGGATCGGATCGAAGAAAAGATTACGGAAAGGACAAAGGCGATTCTGGGGGTGCATTTGTACGGTCAGCCCTTTGAATTTAATAAGGTAAAGGCCATAGCGGATAAGCATGGGCTTTTTGTAGTGGAGGACTGCGCCCAGGCCCATGGGGCGGAATATGAAGGAAGGCTGGCGGGAAGCCTGGGAGAGCTTGGATGCTTTAGCTTTTATCCGGGGAAAAATTTGTATGCTTTTGGCGAAGGCGGAAGCGTTACCTGCTATAAGAAGGAATATTATGACGCCATTACCACTCTGAAGAACCAGGGCTGTGAGGTAAGATATTACCATAATGTGGTAGGCTATAACTACCGTCTGGAGGGAGTACAGGGGGCAGTTTTAAGTGTGAGCCTGAAATATCTGCCGCAGTGGACAAAGAGACGCAGGGAGATTGGCAGGAGATACCTGAAAGAAATTACGAACCCATTGATTACTATGCAGGCTCATCCGGAAAATACCAATCCGGTGTTTCACTTATTCGTGATTACGGTGGAGAATCCCGCCCATTTTATTGCCTATATGGAGCAAAAGGGCATGGAGTGCAACAGACATTATCCTGTTCCCTGTCATTTGCAGAAGGCCTATGCCAATCTGGGGTATCAGGAAGGGGACTGCCCCAATGCGGAATACCTGGCAAGCCACTGCGTGACCCTGCCTCTGTTTCCTGAGATGACGGAAGAAGAGATTGCGATGGTGATCGAGGGCTGTAACGGATATGTAGGACGCTAGAAAGGGATTATAAATGGAAAAAGCAAAAATTGTTACTTCCAGAAATATGGCATTATTCTTGACAGCTGTTTATGTAGCCAGTCTGATTCCGATTTTGTGTATCGCGCGATATAATTATCCAAGTGCGGATGATTATACAAATGGCAGCAGTTGCTATCATGTCTGGGAAGAAAGTCATTCTTTGATTCATGTAGTCAGAGCGGCTCTTTCACGTACGGTAAGTGAATGGTTTGAATGGAGGGGATGCTTTACTTCCAGCTTTCTTTCGGCGCTGACACCTAATATTTTCGGAGAAAAGTGGTATTTTATAACTACATGGATTGTTTTGGGAATACTCTCGATCTCAGTGGTTTATTTTTTCCGTATGATTTTTAGCAAGGCACTTGGTGCAGATAAATATATGAGCCACTGTATCAGTATGCTCACACTGTTTATGACGGTTCAATGTATAGGGGAACAGCAGCGGGTAGAGGCCTTTTTTTGGTACAGCGGGGCAATTAATTATGTGTTTATCCATGGAATATCGCTTCTCTTTTTTGGATTATTGCTATCATTATCTGTAAGGAAAGAAAAGAGACGGATAGGAACTTTGACATTCGTGTCGGTTTTGGGTTTCCTTGTGGGAGGGGGAAACCAAATGACAATGTTGAATGTTGCAATCGTGTTGACTGTAACTGCGGCATTCATCACGATGCGGAAGCAGTGGAGGAATTATAAACAGCTTGCACTTCCGATTGGAATGTTCTATTTGGGCTTTATCTTAAGTATTATTGCCCCCGGAAATTTTGTCAGATCAGAATCGGCCATGGGAATGAATCCGATTAAGGCAATTATGGTATCTTTTTATGATTGTCTTGATCTTGCTCTGAGTGAATGGCTGGCATGGCCTTTGCTGCTCATTGTACTTGCTATGATACCAATATTCTGGAAAATGGCAGGATGCATGACTTTTTCGTTTCACTGTCCGATGATAGTGATACTGTTTGGATATTGCATGGTTTCGGCTATGTTTACACCGCCCTTATATGCACTGGGGAATGTGGAAGCCGGAAGAATAAAGGCGTTGGCTTTTATTATGTATGTGCTGGTATTGGTATTATGTGTAGGATATGTGGTTGGATGGCTAAGAAAAAAATATGACGACAGATGCAGGAAAGCGTCATCAGCTGACAGGCAGAAAGGCGGCTGGGGAGAAAGCTGTCTGTATTTGTTTGGATGTACAGCATTTTTTGTGTTTGGATCAATACTTACAATTATACCGGAGCCGCATTATTATACTTTTTCATCAGCCATATTTGATCTGACGAATGGAAGTGCGCTTGCTTACAAAACAGCATGGGAAGAAAGGATAGCTGTATTTTTAGATAAGCCGAAAGAAATAGTTGAGATAGAAGCAATTGAGGTACAGCCAGAACTTTTATATTTTTCGGATATAACAGAAGATGCGCAGGATTGGACGAATAGAGGTGTGGCAAGGTTTTATGACTTGAAAAGTGTGGTTTTGCGCGGTGACAAATGAGGGTGGAAATGAAAAAAACAATAATTGTGATGCCAGTGGCAAACGAAGAGGCAACGATGGGGCAGATTTTGGAGGAAATTTTAAGTCTGCCCTATGATAATTTATACATATACCCTGTGATTGACAGTTATTCCAAGGACAGGACAGAGGAGATCATCAGAGAAAAAGAAAAACAGACGGACAGAGTAAAATGTATTTTCCATGAGAAGTCGGACGGGGTGGTGAGCTGTTATCTGGAGGGCTTTAAAAGGGCGCTGGAGGACGGAGCCGGGCAGATTCTGGAAATGGACGGGGGTGGAAGTCATCTTCCTGCGGAAATCCCGGGTTTTTTGGAAAGACTGGATGAGGGGTATGAGTGTGTCTGGGGCTCCCGCTTCATGGAAGGGGGTTCCATGAGAGAGCAGCCCTTATACCGGCGGATTTTGAGCCAGGGAGGGACTATTCTGGCGAATTTGGTGCTGGGCACAAGTCTGAAGGATATGACCAGCGGATTTGAGGGCTTTCAGAGGAAGATTCTTGAGAACCTGGATTTGGATGCTTTTCTTTCAAAGGGACATATGTATCAGACAGAAATGCGCTTTTACTGCAGGGCCTGCCATGCGCTGGAGGTGCCCATTCATTATGTGGGAACGGCATCCAGTCTGAAGACCAGCTCTGTTACGGAGGCACTCAGGCTGTTATTCAGGTTAAAAAAGAATGAAGTCTTTGTGCATCGCAGAGGGGATTAATGGTATAGAGGGGGAATGGGATGGAAAAGGTGAAATACTTGATTTTGGGAGCCGGTCCCGCCGGTCTTACCTTTGCCGGTATGCTGAAACAAAGGGGGGAGGAGTCTTTCCTTGTTTTGGAGAAGGAACAGGAAGCGGGGGGACTGTGCCGCTCCGTTTTGGTGGATGGCAGTCCTTTTGATATAGGCGGCGGCCATTTCCTGGATGTGAAAAGGCCGAAGGTGACGGACTTTTTATTTTCCTTTATGCCAAAAGAGGAGTGGACGCTTTTTCAGCGGGACAGCCGGATTGCGATCAAGGGACAGATTGTCGGACATCCTTTGGAGGCCAATATCTGGCAGTTCGACGTGGAGGAGCAGATCGCCTATTTATCTTCCATTGCAAAGGCCGGCTGCAACAGTGGGGAAGAGATGCCGGAGAAATTCATAGACTGGATCCGGTGGAAGCTTGGGGATAAAATTGCCAGGGACTATATGCTTCCCTATAACCGGAAGATGTATGCGGAGGACTTAAATGAGCTTGGCACTTATTGGCTGGAGAAGCTGCCTGCCGTGAGTTTCGAGGAAACCCTGCGCTCCTGTCTGATGCGCAGACCCTATGGGACGGAGCCCGGGCATACTTTCTTCTACTATCCTAAAAGCCACGGCTATGGGGAGGTCTGGCTCAGAATAGCCAGAGAGCTTTCCCCGCGGATTCTTTATTCCAGAGAAGTGGAAGCCATAGATTTTGATAAAAGAGAAGTGAGAACGGGCGGCGGGGAGTATTTCAGGGCAGATGTCATTGTCACCACGATTCCCTGGGCGGAATACAGGCGGATCCAGGGAATGCCGGAGGAATTAATGGCATCCGTAAGGAAGCTGAAGCACAATGCAATCGAAACCGGCTATTGCCCGCAGAACCTGGATACCCGGGCTCAGTGGATTTATGTGCCGGATGAAGAGAGGGCTTTCCACCGTATTCTGGTGAGGCATAATTTTTGTGCCGGCAGCAGAGGATATTGGACGGAAACAAGGCACAGGGAAGGAACGGAAGGAGATTCTTGCTGTTTCATAAATCCCTATGCCTATCCCTTAAATACCATAGAGAAACCTCAGATTATGAAGAAACTGCTTATCTTTGGCAGTGCGAAAGGGATTTACGGACTGGGACGCTGGGGAGAGCATTCCCATCACAACTCTGATGTGGTGGTAGAGCACGCCATGGCGCTGGCGGAGAGACTTGCGGGGGTATAAAGGTGAAGTCAAAGGAAAGAATTCTGAAAATAACATATGTAATAGTTGCGCTTTTGGGGCTTTTTGCAGCTATGCTGGTGCTGAACCACACCGCGCAGAACGGGCGCAGAATAACAGAGGTTCTGCCGGAAATCGTAGAGGAGCCGGTCTATGTGGAATGTATACCCGGGCAGCCCATAGAGATTGCTTTAAAACCGCGCGAGGACTTTTCCATTGGCGGATTCAGGCTGCTTTTGGTAAATATTTCCCAGGAGAGCAGAGGAACCGTGCGCTTTGCGGTTACGGACAGCGCCTCTAAGCTTCTGATCAACCAGGTAATACCGGTGGAAACGATTGCGCCGGGCAAATGGTTTTCGGTTCCGGCGCAGATCAGCTTCACAGAGGGAGAGACTTATGTAGTATCGGTTCTTGCCGACGGAAGCGAGCCCTATTTTATGCAGCGCAGGGAGGGAGCAGCGGATGGACTTCCGTTTGAGGAAAAGGTGACCCGGGGCGGAGAGGAGATGGAGTGCGGCGTTTCTCTGGGGGTGGAGATTGCGGAGCAGGTGAAAGTGACCTATGGGGAAATTCTTTATTACTCGGTTCCGCTGTGTATTTTCACGGCAGCGTTTCTGATTGTATGTATTTTATTCGGGAAAAAAAGAGTGTGGGAATTTTTCGGGCGGATTCCGATCGGCAGGTTTTTGGGTAAATATGGAAATGATCTTTTCCTGCTGCTTTTGTTTGCCGCAGTATGTCTGAGTATTTATTCCAGAGCTTACGTAAAGGGAGTGTACATTTCTTCCGATTCGGCGGGGTATCTCCGGGAGGCGGTGAATCTGGCGAAGGGCTATGGCTTTAACTATGACGGGATGGCAGGTTATGATTCCTGGTTTGCCAACTGGCCTATCCTTTATCCGGCAATGATAACAATTGTTATGGCTGTCACAGGAGCCAATGCGTATCTTGCTTCCAAGATTCTTGCCATGGTGCTGGTGGGAGCGCTCCTGGTGATGATAAGGCTTTGCTTTAAAAAAGACGCCTGGTTTTATGGACTCTGCGTCACAAATATTGGATTTTTAAATCTCGCTTATTACACCTGGAGCGAGATACCCTTTATGGTTTTCCTGTCAGGCTTTGCCCTGGTTCTGGCCCGGATTCTGAGGCAGGAAGAGCCGCAGGGAAGGTGGTATTTTCTTCTCGGACTGCTTGGCCTTGGATGCTTCCTGACCAGATATTTCGGTATTTTTGTATGGATTGTGACAGGGCTTTATCTTCTGTGTATGATCAGAAAATATGTAGAGTGCAGAGACAAAAAAATCTTGAAAAAGACGGTGCTGCTTGCAGCCACGGCTTTTGGCTCCGGGATACTGAGTATGGCATATCTGTTTGTAAACAAGCTAAAAAACGGTATGGCTTCGGGAGTCAGCAGAACCCTCTGGTGGGATGATTATGAGAAGCTGACCAATGATTTGATTGAGAGTCTTTTGACGGAGGTCTGCAATGTCTTTTCTATTCAGATTCCGGAACTGATCGAGGGTTTTCCCTATGATTTGAAGGTATTTGTCGTCGTGGTTATTCTGGCGGGGCTGGTGTGGTTTGTGGCAAAGAACGGAAAGCATTTTTCCACGGAATCCGTAATGCTGACCATGGGCGTGATGTATTATCTGATTTTTATAGTGATACGGTATTTTTCCTCCATGGACACTTTCTATTTCAGATTTTTTGAGCCTGCAAGCTTTTTGATCTGTATAGGGCTTATGGGATTGCTGCTTCCTTATCTTCGGGGCAAAAAAGGATTTCATTTCTTCGGGGGAGCCATGGCGGCCCTTGTAGTTCTTGCTATGGCATCTGTTTTGGAGAATGGAGGCCTGGATGTGCGGGAGGGAGGGTACTATGACGAACTCACCCGGCAGTGGCAGGAATCCTATGAGGAAATACCGGAGAAGTCGGTGGTAATCTTTAACGATATTGATTTCAGAGCTTCCTTTTATCGTCCGGATGTGGTCGAGGGAACCGTCAGCCCGGCCGAGACCTTTGAGGATGTTAAAGAAACCTACTACGGTTCGGAGTATCTCTGCGTCCGCAGGGAATTTGCAGAGGTTATGCTGGAATTCGGGGAGTATGAGCAGAGTGTAGCCTCAGCCCTTGAAAAAGGGCTTGGCGCTCTGGCAGAGGGAAAAGAGTTTGTGGTGATTGAGCTGGGGGAGTGAACTTTTTAAAACGTCACCTCCCCATCATGTGAAATCAGCGAAACGCTTTCCACAGCCTCC
This sequence comes from uncultured Lachnospiraceae bacterium, assembly GCA_910579425.1. Lineage (GTDB taxonomy): Bacteria > Bacillota > Clostridia > Lachnospirales > Lachnospiraceae > Suilimivivens. The sequence goes on from CAJTVL010000002.1 coordinate 32,126, forward strand.
ATCTTTTCAAGCTCCTGCATCATTTCATATTCCTTTGAGGCACGGACCTCCAAAACCAGATTACAGTGTCCCCCGGCAATGTTTCTGGATTTTACTTTAAAATATTTGCAGTATTCCCCCACCTTCTGTGTGAAAAGGGGCTCTCCCTGGGACTTTTCAAGGTTTGCCACCAGAATCATGGGCGCACGGCCTACGGGCAGCCTGTCAAGGAAGATTACCAGTAAGGTCAGGATTGCCGAGAGGACAAGAGCCACTTCCGTCATATGGGCGCCGCAGCAGATTCCTACGGCAATGGACCAGAAGAGGAAGCATAAATCCATGGGTTCCTTGATGGCAGTACGGAAACGCACGATCGAGAGGGCGCCCACCATTCCCAGGGAAATCACGATGCTGGACTGTACTGCCAGGATAATTCCTGCGGTAATCACTGCGATCGCCGCCAGGGAGATATTAAAATTTTTGGAATAAAAAGTCTTTTTGGTGATCAGCCTGTAGACGACGAAAATGTAACAGGCAATCACCGCAGTAATGAAAAGAACTGCCGCAATATGGGGTACGCTGATATTTTCGCTGGTGTATGATGCGATAAAATCCTTTTTAAAAATGTCTGAGAAGTTCATTTTTATCCTCCGTTATAAGTTTTTCTCTTTTTATTATATTTCTTCAAATTTTCTGCAAAGGTAATATTTGGAAAAGGTGCTTGCGCTGAGACCGTCGAGCATCAGCAGCCTGTGAACCTCATCCGGCAGAAAATCATCAAATTTCACTTCCATCAAAGCATGTCCCAGGGGCAGAACACCCCGGCCCGAAACCTCCTGATCCAAAAAGCTGTGAGGGTTTTTGACAGACCTGATGTTGCTGTCAAAGGTTACCCTTACATTGGCGTCATTTGGTCTGTACACATAAGGAACTCTGTCATAGTCTACGATGACGGCAGGGCGCATGAGACGGACTGCCATCAGATAGGCCAATTTGTGCAGGGGGTGCTGGGCTGGGCCGATGCGGTCCGGTATTTGGCCATGCATTAACTGTATGCACTGCTCCAGGCTGAGGAGGCAGGATTTTTTGCAGGTCATTCCCCGGATTTTTTGCTTTGCTTCCAGAGAGATTCTTTCAGGATTGTGGTCGTAGATCCGGATCCTGTACTTTTCACGGTTATCCACGCCGTTTTCGTTGTCCATATAACAGGTGTTTTCGTAGTCGTCAAAATACAGGCTTCTGATATTATAAAATCCCTTTTTTGCGGCATGGGCATCTCTGGACATAAGCGCTCTTATTTTAGCGTCCTCGATCAGAACCTGTCCCTTAGTCAAGGGGTACTTATATTCATGTCTGTAGCGTATCTGTTCCAATCATTGACCTCCTGTCTCTTCCCATTTGCCCTCCAGAACACAATCCTCAAAAATCATCGTGCCATCCTCTATTCGTTTCCCGTTTTCAGGATTGAAGTAACCTATGAAATCGTAACCTTCCGCTTCATAATGAGGGAGCCCTTCTATGGGCTTTCCCTTTTCCACCCAGTAATACAGGGTCTGGTTATAGTCCTGGTTTAAAAAGGGGGTGTCATTTTTCACCACTGCCACACAGTAATCCCTTTTCTCCACCCAGAGTTTATCCAGAAAGTCCTTCTTTTCCAGAAGAAACTGCCGCACCATGTCCACATGCGGGTGAAAGTCCGAAAAACGGGTATAATCCGTCTGAGCAGAAGCTGCCTCATCCATGTGAGTATTTTCCTGTTCAGGGTGGGAAAACATCCACTCCTGCCGTTTTTCATGCCATCTCAGGGCATCCAGAATGGCGCTGCGGCTTATCTTTTCTGTATATTGGTCAATTCCTGTGTGGATTGACCATTCAAGATTTTTTCTGAATATTTTGTCGTATTTTTCGGCAGCCAACGCCCGGAACTCCGGATTTTGATACATTGCGGAAAGCCATCTGTTCTGGTTGGGGTTTCCCTCAGGCCTTGAATTGCAGACGGAGGCCGTAAGAGCTGCAGGGTTACCAAACATGGGTGTATTCACATTACCCATAGCACCGTCAAAATCCCACACCGGACCCGCATATAAAAGAGGATTTTCCCGGTTAAGCACATAGGAAAACTGGCTGGCAATTCCCGTATCGTGATCTCCGGATATTTCCTGAATCAGAAAAGCCTCCGCCCAGGAATCCATGTCAATCAATTCCCCTAAATGTTTCCCGCTCAACGCGCTTCGCCCGTCCCGGGATGTCAGCGCGCTTTCTATATCGTTTATCATAGATTGAATTCGTTTGAGCTCCGCGGAAGGATCCGGGCTCACGAAATCGGCGGCAAAGATCTGGCCCTGGTCGGATATGACGTAGGGCACATCCTCCTCCATGCGGAAATCCAGTTCCATCTCCAGAAACCAACTGCTCTGCCGTGGGATTTCCAGCCGGTTTTCACCGATTTCCACCGCTTCCGTCAGTAAATACATCCCGTAATAAACGCCGTTCACATAGACCTCCACGAACTCCCCGTCGGGTTCAAAAGCGCTTATGCTTTGATTTGCCAGGTCAAGCACCAGTTTATTTCTGAGATAAGATCCGTCCGTGGCGTTGGCCAAAAGATTCCACTTATAAGCGGGCTTCATGCCGCACAGGGAAAGAGGAGCGGGAAGGGTAAAGGTAAAAGGCTTTTTGTCCAGAGTGGCCGTCAAATTTCCCCTGACTTTAAATTTCGTCAAACTTTCCTGACAGAGGATGCGGCCGGACTCGTCTATTGCCAGCAGATTTCCTGTTTCGATATACTTTTTATTGGAGAATTCCGCCGGGGCAAAAATATCTTCCTCCGACTCTGCCGTAATCATAAAGGCGGGGAGCTCAGAGGAGGCAAGAACCTGCAGCGTCTTTTTGGCGGACAGGGCCCCCAATGGGCTTTTCAGCTCCAGGCTGTGAATTTCTTCGTTTCCGCTCTCCTGCCAGAGACTTCCCCTTTTGCAGAGGACTCCGTCGATTTCCACGGCGCCTTTTCCGCTTTCATACCAGAGGGTAAATTCTGTATTTTTTCCTGCGAAACAGGATGGCAGAAAAAGATAATAGCGTTCAGTCTCTTCATCCTCCCAAAGTCTCAGTTCTATTTCCTGTCCGTCTGTCATGCATGTAAAAGTAAGTCCGTCTACAAGGTCTTTTTCATGGTCAGTCCTGAAATAGGATATGGACAGGATTGCTGCCAGTATCAGGCCTGCGTTCATTGCCATAAAAAGACGTAATTTATTTCCCAAAGTCATGCGGTATCGGCTCCTTAAAAACATCCCACGCCGGAAAATTTCTGTAACGCTACTTCATTATAATGGATGGCAAATAAAAAGACAAGGTGGACTTTAAGGCTGTATGCGGATGAAAGATTTCCTTAAAATGGTATTTTGTATTAAGACTTTTTAAATATTTCTTAATTTCACTTCGCAGGCCTTTTAAAAGGCTTCTTTTTTGATATACTAATTTTATCTACTACGAATGCCGGTTGTAAGCAATCGGCTTTGAGAGACAGCAGGAAGCATGCAGAACATACATTTGTTCCAAATGCATTTGTTGTAAATGCCAAGCTTTTAAAAAAGCAATTTTTGTTCCCATATCGTCACAGTGAAGGCCATAAGGGTGGAAATCTTGCTTTTGTGAGAAGACAGGCGTGCAAAACAGAGCGTGAAAATAGCAATTGGAAAATTGAATAACAGGAGTGGAGTGTTTTGTTTGTATCACTGTTTTTTCCGGTTTATCTGGTAATTACGGCCACATTGTTCTTTTTGCTCCCGGGGAAATGGCGTCCGGCGCTTTTGCTGGCGTTTAGTTATTTTTTCTGCGGCTGGCTGGACGTGAGGGCCCTGGCGGTGCTGATACTGTTTTCCTTTTTTACGTGGGGCGCCGGCCTTGCCATTGAGGGGCAGAAGAGGAAAGGGAACCAAAAAAGGGGCAGGAATTATTTGATCCTGGCAGCGGTCTTTGGGATCGGTCTGCTTTGTATTTATAAATATGTGCCCGGTCTTTCTCTGAGGTTTGGGCTTTTGAAGGAGATTCCACAGGGGCTTGCACAGAAGCTGGTTATGCCGGTGGGGCTGTCTTTTTATCTTTTTCAGGCAATCGGATATTTGGCGGACATCTATCAGGGAAAAAGCCCGGCGGAGAAGAATTTCCTGTATTTAGGATGCTATCTGGCGTTTTTCCCCAAGCTGGTAAGCGGACCCATCGAGAGGGAAGAAGAGTTCCTGCCTCAAATTAAGGCCGTTAAAAATGTAAGGTTCTATGACAGGGGCAGGCTGTCAACGGCGTTTACCTATATGCTGTGGGGATACTTCATGAAGATGGTGGTAGCCGACCGGCTGGCGGTAACGGTAAACCAGATTTTTGACGCGCCGGAGGTCTTTGACAGCTTTTGGCTGGCGGCGGGGGCACTGCTTTATACCCTGCAGATCTACTGTGATTTTGCGGGCTATTCCTATATTGCCGTGGGCTGCGCCGGAGTTTTCGGAATCAGGCTGACCCAGAATTTCAGGGCGCCCTACTGCGCATCGGGTATTACCGATTTCTGGCGAAGATGGCATGTTTCGCTCAGCACATGGCTGAGAGATTACCTGTATATCCCTTTGGGCGGGAATCGGAAGGGAATGCCGAGAAAGTGCATGAACACCATGATCGTCTTCCTGGTATGCGGGATGTGGCATGGATCGGGGGTTAATTTCATCGCATGGGGACTGCTGCATGGGATTTACTCGGTTGTGGAGACTCTTGGACGCAGGGCCGGAGTGAAAATGAAAGGCGGACGCTTGATCACTTTTCTGGCGGTGGCGTTTGCATGGATTTTTTTCAGGGCAAGCAGCTTTGGGGCGGCGGCGGGCTATATAGGCAGGATGGTTACGGCAGGCCTGCGGCCGGAAATGTGGAGGCAGTATACAGAGCTGCTCCACCTGAATGCGGTGGAAATCGCCGTGATTCTGGCGGGGATTCTGGTGATTTGTGTGGTGGATGAGCTTTGTTGCAGAAAAAAGCTTCATCTTCCAACGATGATTCAGCACCAGCAAAATGCGGCCAGATATCTGGTGTTTTATATGTTGATTGTGGCTATTTTTATCTTTGGTATGTACGGCCCGGGGTATCATGCGGAGCAATTTATCTATATGCAGTTTTGAAACACTCGTTATATTTCACTCCGTAATTAGGGAAAGGGGCAGGCATGATAAAGAATAAAAAAGCCGAGAAGGCGAAAGTATTCGCCAGAATCGGATTTTTCTTGCTGCTGTTTATCACCATTTATCTGGTAATGAATATCCTGCGCGTGAAATCCGATCATGGCATTAACCAACAGGAAGGGCTGTACTGGCAGCCCAGGAATTCCATTGATGTGGTAATGATGGGGACAAGCCATATTCATTGTGATATAAATACCGGGCTTTTGTGGGAAAAATATGGGATTGCGGCTTATGATTACAGCGGGGCGGAGCAGCCCCTGTGGATGACCTATTACTATCTGAAGGAGCTGTGCAGGTACCAGGAGCCGAAGATGGTGGTGCTGGATTTGTATGCCCCTGCCCGGTTTAAGGAAGATTATCAGTATGAGTGGATTGCGGAGAATATCTACGGGATGCGCTTTTCACTGAATAAACTCAGGATGCTTTCCGTCAGTGTGGAGCCCTCTAAGCTGCATGAATATTTTCCCTCCTTTGCGGTTTATCACAGCAGGTATGATGAATTGGATGCCGAGGACTTTACCCATTTTTTCTGGGACAGTCAGGAGAAAGAAGCCTTTAAGGGCTATACGCCTTACTGGGAAAAAGAGGCGCAGGAGCGGCCGCAGGTAAATGAGGAGCGAAATGACGGTCTTACTCCCAAGTCCGAGGCTTATCTGAGGAAAATCATTTCCTATACCGGGAAAAAGGGGATCAAGCTGGTTTTGATCGTCGCGCCTCACATCGTAATTGACGAGGACATGCGGACTTATAACAGGATCAGGGAGATTGCGGAGGAGGAGGGAATTACTTATATTGATTATAACGAGTGTTACGATAAGATCGGTCTTGATTTTCAGGAGGATTTTAATGACGAATCCCACCTGAACTACTGGGGAAGCTGCAAATTCACCGATTACCTGGGAAGGTTTCTGGACTCCTGTGAGGGGATTCCGGACAGAAGAGGTCAGGAAGGCTATGAATCCTGGGATGAGAATGCCAGGCTGATTGAACAGGAACTGGCGGACTATGAAAGCGGAGCTTTGCAAAAACCATGACAAAGCCAAACGATAACACATGTTTTTGCTTGCTGGGAGACGAAGCTAACAGTTTCCCACAAACACATTTCTCAGATATTTTCCGGCAAGCCCGGCAAGACGGTATACCTGCTTCACATCGGTGGCGTCCCGATCCCTCATCCGATATTGGGGGAAAAAGCGGGTGATATGAAGCGGAATTTCGGAAGCAGGATTGACGGAAGCAATGACAGAAGCAATCCAGGCCGCTTCCTCTTCCATTTCCTCCTCACGGTCATTTTCGCCGGGAACGATCAGAGTGGTGAGTTCTACGTGACATTCTGCCGCCGCTCTTAAAATGAATTCCTTCACCACGGCAAGGCTGCCTCCCAGCTTTTGGTAATATTCTTCCCGGAAGCCTTTTAGGTCAATGTTCATGGCGTCTATGAAAGGGAGGATTTCCTCCAGCACAGAAAGGGAGGCCGTGCCGTTGGTGACAAGAACGTTTTTCATGCCTGCCTTTCTGATCAGACTTGCGGTGTCGCGGATATATTCCCATCCCACTAAGGGCTCGTTATAGGTAAATGCCAGGCCGATGTTTCCGGCTTTACGGTATGCCAAAGCCTTGTCTCTCAAAGCGGCGGGAGAGAGATAGGGGACGTCCCGGCAGTCCGGGTCGGCCATGGAAATTTCGTGATTCTGGCAAAAGGGGCACTTTAAATTACAGCCGTAACTACCCACAGACAAAATCAGACTTCCCGGATAAAAGAGCCTGAGGGGCTTTTTTTCGATGGGATCCAGGGCAAGGGAAGTGATTCTCCCATAGTTCTCACATTGGATAACGTCCGATATATTTCGCCTCGCCAGGCAAAGTCCCCTTTGACCCGGCTCTAACCTGCAGTGATGCATACATACCTGACAAGTGGTCTTCATAGCAGAAAAATATCCTCCTTTGCCTGTTGGGAATAAGGGGCAGGCCTTTAAAAATGCCGTACCACCTCAAAACGATCCAGATGAAATGCTTCTTCCTCACCGATTCCCGCCTTGCGCTTTGCAATGGCGATCTGGTCGGCTGCAGTGTCCACGCCCTCCAGATTGGGAAGCAAAAGTCCTCGTTTGTGGGCGCTGGTAACTACCACGCCGTAGCGCTTTACGTCCAATTGACTCGGAGATTCGATTTTTTCCGTTTCTCCCAGCACATCCACACTGATGGTGAGACGGTCCAGTTCTTCTGGCTCGATGGGAGAAAATCTGGGGTCGTTTACGGCTGCGCTGATGGCATTGTGGAGGATTTCCTCGGCAATGGAAGGCTGCGTGGCCTGCAGGGTGCCGATACAGCCCCGAAGCCGCCCTTCTTTTTTGATGGAGACAAAGACTCCGGCCCTGTGGGCATACATTTCCTTGGGAAGCTTTTCGGGCAGACTGATGATGCTGCCCGTGCGGATGTAGTTTTCGATGGTTTTCCGGGCAAGCCGGACGTAGGCATCCTCCTTTTTGCGGTTTTCTGAAATTCGGGCCCGTTCCATTTCTTCATATTGAACCCTGAAATGCCGCCGGGGATCGGAGGCGGAAGCGCGGTAGCTGCAAATCCCGTATCCCACGCCGAAAGGGCCTTCATAGGAGTGGCGTCTGGCCTCCACCTGAGTGCCGTCTAAGGCTCCGGCCATAACGGTGAAGGAGCGGTGGCCGCACTCCCCTGCTTTTTCACAGAAATCCTCCGAAAATTCCAAAAGCGCTCCGAAATCAGCCTTTTCCATGACAGACATGATACGGCTGTCATATTCCGGGCCTTCCTTTTGGTAACCGTAAGGCCCGTCTTCTTTTAATCGGTGAGATAAATCGCCGCTGGCAATCACTATGGTTTTCCTGTTTAAGGCCTCGGCCGTCTCACGGATGGCCTCTCCCAGCTCGTAATGAGCGGTGAGGGGAAGGCCTGACAGGCCAATCCGCACCAGCTGATAGTCCGTCCAGTACTGATTTACAAAATATAAGGGCACCATGGATCCGTGATCTAAGGACGGATCCTTTTCTCCCAAAGTCCCGGCGGAAAGATTTCGTTTGTCCGCCGCGGAGCACAGCCTTCTGACAAAGTCGGTGTCGTAAGAGGCTTCGAGTTTAACCTGACCGGCACGAAAACGCCCAAAATCTCCCCTTGCCTTCCTGCCGGGGGAAATATGGAAATAGTCCGTATACATCATCTGGTGCGGCGAAATCAGGACAATGGTTTCCGGCTGTAGCTGCCCGATTCCGCGTGCGATCTCATGATAGCTGTCTGTTGTGTGCCGGATTTGTTGTTCCTGGCCCCCGCCGACCTGAGGGATGATAAGGGGCGGATGAGGAACCATAAATGCTGCTGTAATTCCCATTTTTCCTCATTTCCATGCGGCTTTGCGCATGCTGGATTTGTGTCTGTGTGATAAACTGTTTACTTTATTTAATTGTAAAAGGTTTCCCGGAAACTGTCAAGGAATGGACGGGAAGAAAAAGTCGGTCAGTCGATTGACGTTAATTTCAGAAAATGCTAAGATAAAACAGTTAGTATTTGGCAATAATAAACTTATAGATAAGGAGAATGGGATGTCAGTTAAGTTTCATAATTTTGGGGGAGCCCTTGGCTGGAATCTTCAAAAAAGATTTCCAAAGCTTTCTTCGGAGAGCTATTTAAAGCTACAGTTCCTGACCAGAAACAAATTGCAGGAAAAATATATTGAATATTTCTATAAAAACGGGGAGCCGCCCATGCCTTTGGTGGTGAATCTGGAGACCATCAACCGCTGCAACAGCACCTGCTCTTTCTGCACTGCCAATAAGAATGCGGAGAAGCGCCCTTATAAGCGTATGGAGGAGAGCCTGTTTTACAGCATCATTGACCAGTTAGCGGATTGGGGCTACAAGGGCCATTTGACCCTTTACGGAAACAATGAACCCTTTCTGGACACGAGAGTGACAGAGTTTCATAAGTATTGCAGGCAGAAGCTTCCGGATTGCTTCATATTCCTTTCCACCAACGGGCTTTTGCTCACAGTGGACAAGGTGAAGGAGATCATCCCCTATGTGGATCAGCTGATTATCAATAATTACTGCAGGGATATGAAGCTGCATGACAATATAAAAGAGATCTATGATTATGCAAAGTCCCACGAGGAAGAATTTCAGGATGTGGAGCTGCTGGTTCAGATGCGCTATATGGACGCGGTGCTGACCAACCGGGCCGGCAGCGCGCCGAACAAGCAGAACGACCGGAAGATTATCAGGGAAACCTGCCTGATGCCTTATACGGACATGTTTATCTTTCCGGACGGCAGAATGGGAATCTGCTGCTGCGATAATTTTGAGAAATCCACCTTGGCTGACTTAAATGTGACGCCGCTGAAAGAAGCCTGGAACAGCGCCGCTTACCAGAACCTGCGTCAGGCGATCAGGAAGAGCAGGGCGGGGTATGATTTCTGTAAATACTGCGATTTCATCGATGCCGGGCTGCGTATGGACATGGTGGACGATACGCTGAAAAACAAGGCGGCCAATCACGGGGCAAGACAGTCCCTTTTCAGGAAATAAAATTCCGCGGGCAAAATCCGCAAAAATAAAACCCTGCAGCGAAGCCGCGGGGTTTTTGAGACTCAGAGTTTTTAATCGATCTCCGCCTCGTTTGAGGCGGCCTTTTCATGATACTCCTGCTCGGTGTTTACGTTCCAGATGTTGGACTTGTCCTTCCTGCCGCTCAGGATATTTTTAACGGCCTCGAAGGAGGTAACCATGGAGTGGTCAATATTGTTGTAACGGTGCTGGCCGTTGCGGCCTACGCAGTAAAGGTTGTCTATGGAGCTTAAATAAGCGACCAGAGTATCAATCTCGTCATAGGTATCGAAATAGGCGGGATAGGCCTTTTTCACCTTTTCCATGTGGGTGTCCATGACGGTTTCGGGGCTGTCGATGAGGCCGAGCTTGATCATTTCCTCCACGCCGATTTTGGAAAATTCTTCTTCCGTCATATTCCAGAAGCTGTCCCCTTCATTGACGAAGTATTCCAGGCCGATCCAGACGGTGTGCTCCAGATCCTTTATCATATAGGGGGACCAGTTGTTGTAAATCTGGAAGCGTCCCAGCTTCACATGCCTGTCCTGGACATAAACCCAGCAGTCCGGAACGATATTGCCCACCGTTTTCAGAGCTGTTTTGTTTTTCAGGTTGATTTTGGGCACAAGAACCCCCAGGGTCATATAATCCCGATAGGGAAGCCCCGCGGCAATCCGGGCAGGGTTAGCGGGAACATCATTCATTCCCCCTACCAGGTCTTTGACCGGCATGGAAGAGATGAAGTAGTCTCCCTCCACCGTGTGCTCTTCTCCGTCCCTGACATAAGTAAGACCGGTGAGGACATTATCCTGGTTTTTGTGAAGTCTGGTCACGCGGGCATTCTTGATAATGGTTCCGCCCAGCTTCTCAACCTCGGCGGCAGTCACGTCCCAGAGCTGGCCGGGGCCTAATTTGGGGTACTTGAACTCCTCGATCAGGGAGGTTTCTACCTTGCGGTTTTTCTTTTTCAGCTTTTTCTCGATAATATCCTTAAGGATTGCCATAATAGACATCCCCTTGGTGCGCTGGGCGCCCCAGGAGGGATCGATTTCGCTGGGGTGGCGTCCCCAGAGATTTTCCGTGTAATATTCAAAGAACATGGAATAGAGCTTACGCCCAAACCGGTTAATATAGAAGTTTTCCAGGCTGTCTTCCTTTTTCTTGTGGATCAGGGAAGCCAAATAGCTGAAGCCCACCTGCATGGTGGTGAGAAAACCGAAATTTTTCAGGGTTTCCAGCTTCAGGGAAATGGGGTAATCATAAAATTTCGCATCAAAATAAATACGGGATACCCGGTGCCTTGTAAGCATAACCCTGTCTTCCTTTTCCGGGTCAGGGCCGCCCTTGGCAAGAGGCATGGATCTGCCCAGGATAATGTCATCGTAGGTAGGTGCGCCCTGCATGGGAAGCATTTTATCCCACCACTCATTTACTTCAGGAATTTTGGAAAAGAAACGGTGACCGCCCATATCCATGCGGTTGCCTTTATAGTTTACGGTTTTGGAGATACCGCCGAAGCAGTCGCTTTCTTCAAAAACGATGACCTCTATGTCCTTTGATTTTGTCAGAAGTTCATAAGCGGCAGTAAGACCCGCAGGACCTGCGCCTATGACAAGTGCTTTCTTCATGCTTGCTCCTATCTGCGTGATCCGGCACACAGACAAACCAAAGGGCTGTCTGTGCGCTTTGACCCGCGTACCAATCATATATGATAAAATATTCTAACATACATTGAAAAGTGTGTCCAGTTATACTAGTGTTTGGGACGGATTTAGTGTAAAATAGAAAATGCCGGAGACAAAAGACACAGGACTGGATTTTTTTCGGAAGGATGGAGAAAGCTAAAGTATGGACCGTGATCAGAAAGTGAGGGATTTCCCCCGCAATAATAAAATACTGGCGGCATGTTACCTTGCGGGCGCGGGATTTTTGCTGCTCTTTTTGGCAACACGTTCGTCTTTTTTATACCCCTGCAATGACTGGAACGATGCAAACAGCTATTTCTCTGTGGGCAAGGCCTTATTTAACGGGAAAATGCCCTACAGGGACGTGTTTGACCAGAAAGGGATGTATCTTTATTTCCTGTATGGGCTTGCCTATCTGGTTTCCCATACCACCTTTGCGGGAGTGTACCTGCTGGAGGGGATTCTGGCAGCCTTTGATCTGTTTGGGATCTGCCGGATTCTGATGCTTTACGTAAAGAGAAATACTGCCCTTGCGCTGAGCCCTCTTGTGCTTGCGGTGATCATCAGCTCCCGGAGCTTTTATTGGGGCGGAAGCGCGGAGGAGGTCTGTTTCCCCTTTCTGGTGTGGGGGCTGTATCTGGGGCTGGACTATTTTAAGAACCGGTATCCCGGGGAGGCGATGAGCCGGGGGAGGATTTTGGCCGGCGGGATTTTGGCGGGGATCGCCGCCAATATCAAGTTTACCGTGCTGGGACTTTTCTTTGCCTGGATGATGTGCGTCTTTTTTTCTTTTCTTGCGAGGAAAGAGCTGGCAAGAGGGATAAAAAGCTGCTTTATTTTCCTGGCCGGGATGGCCCTGCCTTTTTTGCCCTGGTTTGTCTATTTTGCCGTAAGGGGCGGCCTGTATGAGTGGTATTGGGGCTATGTGTATATCAACGTCTTTGTGTACAGCAATCTGAACGGAGAGGGTCCTTCGCTCTTTGAGCGGGTTTATACTCTGAGCAAAATTCTCTATTGGGTAATCAGGACAAATATTATTTATTTTATCTTTATAATACCGGGAATGATTTGGGCTATAATGGGAAAAAACAAAAAGTGGCTGGAGCGTTTTTTTCCGCTTGCCCTGAGCTTTTTCCTTTTTCTCGGAATTTACGTGGGGGGATCCGAGCTGCCCTATTATGCCCTTCCCCTTGCGGTGTTTACGGTGCTTGGCTTTGCCCCGGCAGGGCGCGTTCTGGAGCGGATCGGTGAAAAAGTGATTGGCGGCGGAAACGTGCTTTGCAAAAGCGTCAAAGAGGGACGTGCCTTCGGTTTTTTCTGCACAGGGACGGTTTTGTTTGGCCTGTGTATTGTCTGGACAAACTCCATGAATATTCCCCACAGGCTGGATCGGAAGGAAGATATTTTTTTATATCGGTTCAGGGAGATTATAGCACAGACGCCGGAGCCCACGCTGCTCAACATCAACTGTCTGGACGCCGGACTGTATACGGTGTGCGATATTGTCCCTACCTGCCGGTGGTTCCAGACACAGACTCTGGCCATTGACGATGTGCTGACGGAGCAGGAACGGTATATCCGGGAAGGGAAGACGGATTACGTGCTGGCCAGAGATTATTATCCGGAAGTGATTTGGGATAAGTATGAGCTGGTCTGCCAGGCCCCTTGGCAGCAGGAAGGCAATGAGTTTACGTTTTATCTGTTCCGGCGTGTGGACCGGTGAGAGAAAGCAGAGTAAGGAGTGTAGGACGGATGCTTGCATACAAGATAATTAGTTTATTTTTTTGGCTGTTGATGATTCCTTTTTGTATGGGCCTTTTGAGCCTGCCCTTTCTGGAAAAAAGGCACAGGACGCCGGGGACCGCTTTGCTTGCAGGGTATATTCTGCAGTTCACCCTTTTGGAGATCGTGGGGATACCGGTGGTGCTTCTGGCGGTCTATCATGGGTTCAGCACCTTTATCAAGTGGTATACACCTTTTCTGGCAGTCTGTGCTCTGGCGGGAATCTGGGTAACCTATGCGAAGCTGCGCAGGGGGTACGAGCTTAACTTTAAGGAATCCTTTGGGGGAAACAGAGTTTCCCTGGAGAGCAGGATATGCTGGCTTTTGTTCCTGGCTCTTTTGGGATTTCAGCTTTATATGGCTTTCACCAGGGCGTCCTTTGACGGGGATGACGCCTATTACGGTGTACAGGCCCTGACAGCCCAGCAGATTGATTCCCTTTACCGGGTAAATCCCTATACGGGGCGGAGTTCGCCTCTGGATGTGCGCCATGCCCTTGCCCTCTTCCCGGTCTGGGAGGCCTATGTGGGCAGCATGTGCGGGATCCATGCAACCATGATGTGCCATAGCGTGATTCCCCTGATTTTGATTCCTCTGACCTATCTTCTTTATTTCCGGATCGGAAAAGTGCTTTTAAAGGGCGGCGGAGCCTCTCCTGCAAAGAAAGAATTGCTTCCCATGTTTATGGTGCTGATTGCCCTGTGGCAGATGTTTGGAGCCGTATCGATTTACACGGCCGAGACCTTCTTCCTCACCCGGACCTGGCAGGGAAAGTCCTTTGCAGGTAATTTTGTGATTCCGGCAGTGCTATGGATTTTCTTGTGCCTTTTTGAGAAGGGGAGCCCGAAGGGCCGGGGGCTTCGGCTGAAGGAGGGCTGGAGCATCACGGAAAACGGAAAGAGTATTTTAGGCGAAAAGAGTAAGGAGTGCCGGGGACAGACCGGCTTCTGGCTTTTGCTTGCCTGCCTGAACCTGGCCGGAGGAGCCAGCAGTTCTCTGGCAATTCTTTTAAGCTGCCTGATGACGGCAGGCTTTGGCCTTTTGTTTGCCCTCAGGGAAAAACAGATCGGTATCCTGGTGAAGGGGGCGCTTGCCTGTTTGCCCGGGGCAGTTTATGTACTGCTTTATGTGGCCCTCACCCATGGACTATTGGTATAATCAGGAGGAGTTTTATGTACGGGATATTTATGGAAAGTCTTGTGATTTTTAAGCTGTATACGGGACTTAAGCCGCTGCTGGCGCTGTCCCTTCTGATGTGGGTTTTCCTGCTGATCACGGAAAAAAACAAAAAAGTGCGCCTGGTGCTGGTGTATGCGCCCTTTTTGACAGCGGCCCTGTTTCTTTTCCCGGTGAGCCGCAAGGCCTTCGTGGCGGCAGGGCTGGACGGGGAGACTTATTACCGGGTGCTGTGGACCATCCCTATGGGGGTGATTTTCTGCTATGGGGCCTGCAGGCTTTTTGCGCGGCACAGAAAGACAGGCCTTCTGATTGCCGGCGCTCTGATCGCCCTGTGCGGGAGCTGGGTCTATCGGAGCCCTTATATTACCAGAGCGGAGAATCTTTATCATATCCCCGATACGGTGGTGAAGATCTGCGACCGGATCGGAAGCGGGGATTCGGACGTAAGGGTATCCGCAGTAATGCCTCCGGAGCTGATTCATTTTGTCAGGCAGTATGACGCATCCATCAACATGCCTTACGGCAGGGAAATGCTGGTAGAACGGTGGGCGTACTACAATGCGGTTTATGAGGCCATGGAAGGGGCGGAAGTGGTGGAAATGGAAAAGCTGCTTGAGGTTACCAGGCAGGAGGGGTGTCAGTATCTGGTGATGGGGCAGGGGAAAGAAACGGATACGGATCCTGAAAAGAGCGGCCTTGTGCTGATTGACGAGATTGACGGATACCGGATTTATCAGGATCCTGAGGTGGCGGCCCCTGATGCGGGGCGCTAAGGAGGGAAAGGGTGAAATGAGGAAGAGCAATTATGCTGTTTAATTCATATGGGTTTGTATTTGCATTTTTCCCAGTGCTGTTGGCGGTTTGTTATGCCTGTCTGAAAATAGAAAACAAAGGGGGCGGCACAAAATATGCGGCCTTGTTATTGCCCGGGGTTCTGCTGCTTGCTTCCCTGCTGTTTTACGGTTTCGAACGGCCCGAATATCTGCCTGTGTTCCTGGGAAGCATGGGGATCAATTATTTCCTGTTCCGTCTCATGGAGAGAGTGTCCGCAAAAGGGAAAAAGGCGGTTCTTTTTGTGGGCCTTGTCTTTCATCTGGGGCTGCTTTTGGGTTTTAAATACAGAGACACCGGGGGCTTCGTGCCGCTGGGTATCAGCTTTTTTACCTTTACCCAGATTGCTTTTTTGACGGAGGGCTTCCGGGGAAATCTCAAAAAGGTCAGCCTGCTTTTTTACGGATTGTATGTCAGTTTTTTTCCGAAGGTGATGCAGGGGCCTATTGCTCTGCCGGGGGAAATGCTCTCCCAGTTTGAAAGCAGGTTTTCGCACAAAACAGAAAAAAGACAGATCGATTGGGAGCAGGTCTACAGGGGGCTGTGTCTGTTTGTGCTCGGCCTGTTTAAAAAAGTTCTGATTGCGGATACCCTGGGAGGGGCGGCGGACTTTGGTTATTCCAATCTTGCCCTTTTAAATTCCGGGGACGGATTGATTGTGATGCTCTCCTATACTCTGCAGCTTTATTTTGACTTTAGCGGCTATTGCGATATGGCAATGGGGATTGCGCAAATGCTGGGATTTGAGCTGCCCCTGAATTTTGACGCGCCCTATAAAGCGGCGGATATTATGGAGTTTTGGGACAGATGGCACATGACTTTAACTCGTTTTTTTACAAGGTATCTGTATATTCCCCTGGGAGGCAGCAGAAGGGGGCGGCTTCGGACCTACATAAATTGTCTGATTGTTTTTCTGGTCAGCGGAATCTGGCACGGAGCCGGGGCGCAGTTTGTGATCTGGGGGCTGCTGCACGGAGGTTTGTTTGTGCTGACCAGGATGTGGAAGGATTTTCGGGGAAATTCTCCCGG
This sequence comes from uncultured Lachnospiraceae bacterium, assembly GCA_910579425.1. Lineage (GTDB taxonomy): Bacteria > Bacillota > Clostridia > Lachnospirales > Lachnospiraceae > Suilimivivens. The sequence goes on from CAJTVL010000002.1 coordinate 48,398, forward strand.
GCCGGAAAGCGGTCTTTCCAAAACTTCGGCGCGGTCTGCAGGTGTTTTTCATGCTCTTTGTGTTTTGCTCACCTTTTTATATGTAAATATTGCCTGGATTTTTTTCAGGGCGCCTTCGGTAAAGGAGGCCCTGGCGCTGCTTCAAACCATCGGGAGTTTTTCTTTTGGCAGGATTAACCGGGAGCTGGCCGGATGCTTTAATCTGGACGAGTTTTGGTACGTGATCAAGGTGCTTGGGTTGGATCGCTGGCAGTATGCCCACTATATCCTTATGGTTCTCATTCTGACGGCCGCGCTTTTGCTGGTGTTTTTTGCAAAGACGGCAGTGAGCGTCTCAAAGAGGGCAAAGCCGGGAGCCAGGGGCGCGTTTTTCCTGGCGGTATTGTTTGTGTGGAGCGTGCTTTCTTTTTCGGGGGTCAGCTCGTTTTTGTATGTGAATTTCTAAAAATAAGCAGGAGAGAAAGAAAAATTGAACACAACGAAATTATTCCAAAAGACCATCCTGTTCTTTCTGGGCTTTGTCCTGGCGGCGCTTCTTTTTGGCATGGCCCTGGTGGTATATGTGGATCCCTTTTTCCATTATCACAGCCCACTGAAAGGCTTTCCTTACCTTGTGGATAATCAGTTATCCCAGAATCCCGGAATGGCGGCGAACATGGAATATGACAGCGTAATCCTGGGCTCTTCCATGACGGTCAATTTCCAGACGGACTGGTTTGCGGAGCTGATGGATTTGGACGCAATAAAGCTCAGCTACAGCGCGGCATATCCCAAAGACCAGGCCAATATTATGGAGATTATATTCCGGAGCAAAAATAATCAGGGGCAGAGACGGCTGAAAAAGGTTTTTTTGGGGGTGGATGTGCTCACCTATACGGGAGGCGTGGAGGAGACCAAATATCCCATTCCGGAGTATTTGTATGACCAAAACTATTTAAACGACATCCAATATCTTTTGAACAAAGACGTGCTGCTGAACTATATTCTTCGTCCTCTGGCGGATCCCGATCCCACGGATCTGTCCAATGTATATGCCAGTTGGTGGACGGAGGAATATTACAGTGAGGAATGGGTTCTGCACAATTATCATTCCCCTGAGCAGGTGAAGGAGGAGACAGCCAGGGATGCCTATCTTGAGGCGGTGGAAGCCAATTTGGCGGTGAATATCTGCCCTTATATAGAAAAGAACCCGCAGACAGAGTTTGTGGTCTTTTTCCCGCCCTACAGTATTTTGTTCTGGAATGATGTGCTCAGAGAAAATCATTTGGAGGCGACTCTGGAGGAGTACCGGTATATTGCCAATCGGCTGAACGCCTATGAAAATGTGAAGGTTTATTTTTTCCCCGATCAGGAGGAAATCATCTGCGACTTGAACAATTACGCGGATTACAGCCATTATCATCCCCGGTATAACCGGTTCATGGCGCAGTGTTTTGCGCAGGGAAAGTATCTGGTGGCAAAGCAGGGAGAGCAGGGGAAGAAGATTGAGGATTATCTGGCCCACATGAGAGAAATTGCACTGGGATTTGATTATGAGGAATTGCTGGCAGGAAAATAACAGCCCCGGCGGCTTACTGCGCCGGGCTGCTGTTTACCACGTCCATTTTGTTATTGATAATGTCGGCCACGCGGTCGGCAATTTTTTCGCGCCCTGCATCGTTATAATGCATGTGGTCGCTCATATAAGCTTCGTAGTTGCCCTCGTTGATGGTGCCGTAATAGTTGTCGATAAATGAGACGCCGCAGTCCAGAACCGCCTCGGATTCCTTCACCAGATAATGATTTAAGGTACCGTTTCCAAGGTCAGTGACGGTGCCGTTTTGAAGCTTGCCGTCCTCATCCAGATAACGGGCGTAAGTGTGGGACAGTACAAAGATGCGGATGTAAGGCCAGGTGGTTTTGATATTTTGAATCGTAGTCCGCAGGCCTCCTGTGAAGGCGGTGACATCGTAGGGGTTGTCCGGATTGTCGGAGGGGGTTCCCATGTTATAGTCTGTACTGTCATACATGATCAGGATCACATCCACCTGATCCATGTCCACGGTTTTCATTACTTCCACACTTTCCATATATCCGGGATCCGGTTCGTCTCCGGCAATGGAGGTGATAGCCGTAAATTCGTTGTTGCGGAAACATTCTGTCACATAGTAGAGATTAAAGTGGTCTCTGGTATATTCCGGATTGTAAGTGGGGTATTTGCAGGCTGCGGAGGAATCAGGAAAAGCGCAGTTATAAACCACAGAATCCGTCTTCTTTTCGATCAGGGAGCAGAGGCCGTTATCGCCCCTCTCGTCTGTAAAGGGGTTGTTTCCCAGACAAAGGATTGTGGTTACGCCGTCATCCTCCCTGCCCTCAAGGGCGGAGGCGTCCATGGGAATAATCATGTCCAGGGTTTCCACGTCAAATTCGGAAGGGTCGATTTCCTCCAGGTCGGCATTCAGCTCATTGATGTCCACCCCTTTGTTCCAGCGTACCAGCCGGTAGACGGCCACGCCGGCAATCAATACAATCGCGGCGATCAGTATAATATGAAGATTGAGGGAAGGGGATTTTTTTCTGTTGTTTTTCATAAGCTGCTCCTTTGATTCTGTAATTCTTTCGCTATTCTACTATTATTTGACCGAAAAATCCACTTATTCATAAAAATTTAATATATCTTTCGGGATTTTTGTGATAAAATACCGATATCTTTCGGGAAAACTTTCAAAGTAGACTTTCAAAATAAGAGGAACAATATGAAAAAGCAATTGAAATGGGGTAATATCCTGATGCTGCAGGCCGTATTTCTGGTTTACAGCATATCCAGCGTCGTCTCTAAATTGGCTTCCGGCAGGGAGCTCTTCAGCGTGGAGTTTTTGCTCCTTTACGGGCTGGATATTCTGGTGCTGGGAATTTATGCGCTCCTTTGGCAGCAGGTGATCAAAAAATTTGAGCTTTCCGTTGCCTATGCAAACAAGGCGGTTACCCTTCTGTGGGCGCTGGTGTGGGGGATCTGTATCTTTCATGAGGAGATTACCTTTTTTAAGGCGGCGGGGATTGTGCTGGTGATGGCAGGGATATTTATATTGAACAGCGAGGAGGGAAAAGAGTCATGAATTTATCAATTTTGATATTGATTTTGTCAGTGATAATTGCCTCCTTTGCGCAGATTCTTTTGAAAAAGAGCGCGGCGAAAACCTACAGCTCGCCCATACGGGAGTATCTGAACGTTTATGTGATCTGCGGCTATGGGATGATGTTTTTGTCCATGTTTATCACAGTGCTTGCCTACCGGGGACTGGATTTTTCCAACGTGCCTGTGATAGAGTCTTTGGGATATGTGGTGGTTATGCTGCTCAGCTACCTGTTTTTTAAAGAAAGGATCACGAAACGTAAGCTCCTGGGAATGGCAGTGATCCTGCTGGGAATTTTTGTGTACTATCGGTAAAAACAGTCCGGACAGCAGCAATTGCCGCTGCCCGGAGCAGGTGTCAAGAGAGTTTTTCGATGCTGCAATTCTCTGCGGATGAATGGTTCATGGCTGCTAAAAGAGTAGTGATCGGCAGGTTATGCTTGTTTTGAGCCTGAAGCTCTTTATACCATTTACTGTATTTGTACATTCGGTATGTAGTTTTGAGCCTGCCGAGCTGTGCGTCATCGGCACAGGCATTTTTGAAGGCCTCCCTTTCCGACATATCAAGTTCCACATAATCCAGATAGGAGATTTGGAGTTCTGTAAGTGGGTCAGTGCATTTCGGACAGATCATTTTGTGGCCATTCAGCATGAAGACGCGGTGACAACGTTTACAATAGTGCATGTACATCATAAAAATTCCCCTTTTCTATTAAAAGCACACAATAGTTGAAAACCTGATATTAAGTTTACAGTTTATGCGAAAAAAGTCAATAACTTATATGGTAATATTTGCCGTACTATAGTGACAGAATCTGGCAAATTTCGGCAAAATCAGGCAGCAGGGAACGAAAACCGGGCCATTCCTGCATATAAAGGGATTGTGCCGGAAGGAATTAGATGATAAAATGTAGTTCACCGAAAATGAAAGCAGGAGGGTATACATATATGGGGAGGTTGCTGCGGGGCCGGAAAAAGGGCAGAAAAAGCGTGCGGCATAAGGCAAAAAACAGAGAACTTGAATGGATCGACTTTGACCGGGATTATGAATCTGAGGAGTACGAAGAGGAAGAAGAGTATGAATTTGAGGATGAATACGAGGAAACCGATGAGTACGGGGAAGAGGAGTATGAGGACGAGTACGAGGAAACCGATGAGTACGGGGAAGAGGAGTATGAAGAAGAGTACGAGGACGAATACGATTATGAATCTGATGAGTACGACGAGGATGAGTACGAATCTGAAGTGGAGTACGATGAAGCCGACGAGTACGACGAGGAAGAGTATGAGGACGAATACGATTATGAAGATGAGGATTATGAGGAGGAAGACTATGAGGAGGATGAGGTTCCAGCAGGCGGCATAGGCAAAATAGTCTATAAGCTGACCAATTTGTCTTCCGTTGATTATATTGTGGCGCTGACGGGGGTGGCTGTCCTTGTTCTGGCCGTTATCACAGGCACGCTGTATTTCAGCGCCAAAGAAGAGAAGGCACAGATCGAAGCCTTTGCGGAGATCGGCGTGGGACTGGAGGATATTTCCATGATCGGTGAGGGCGGCCTGGTTGCCGTTGCCGATGCCCAGGCTGCAAGGTCTATGGCGGCGGAAGTGGTGGAAGAGATGGAAGAGATGGAAGAACAGGACGAGGAAGAGGAAGAAAAAAAGGGGGATAAAGAGGCGATTCTAAACCTTGCTTCCATACAAAAGGATTTAAAGATCAAGTTTCTCAATAAGGAGTCGGGGAAATTAATCCCCAGCGTCCCCTTTGAGGTGGAAATAGAAAAGCCCTCGGGCTCTGTATACACCCAAAAAGATGAAGATATGGACGGCGTTATTTACCAGAAGGATATGGAGCCCGGACGCTACAAGGTAAAGATTGTGGCTCCTGTATCCGGGGAATATATGTTTTCCGGGGAAGCCATGGCAATCACGGTGCGGGACACCATCGAGTATAAAAAAGTAGATATTGCCGATGAAGTGAAGACGGAAGCTCAGGTAAACGTGGCGGCGGAGGATACCAAGGTAAATCAGACTGTGGTAGAGTCTGTCAATACCGATACCGTGGAGTGGGTGGAATCCACCAAAACCCTGATTGAAGGGACAGAGTCTTCGCAGGAGCAGTATGAGGTTGTGGAACGGAGCAAAATTCCGGAACCCCAACAGAAGGCATGGGCAGGTTTTCGGCTGTTGTCAGCGACAGATGCTTCGGCAGTGCAGACAGAACAAACCCCATTGACCGAAACGCCCGCAGAAACTTTGGCGCCGACCCCGGAGTCTACGCCGGAGCCCACGCAAACGCCGGAGCCCACCCCGGAACCGACACAGACGCCTGCGCCGACGCCGGAGTCTACGCAGGCTCCCACCCCAACGCCGGAGCCCACACAGACTCCCACCCCTGTGCCGGAGCCTGTCGCCACTTTGGAGCCCACCGCTGCGCCTACCGCGACAGCGGATCTGACGCCGACGCCTACGCCGGAACAGACGCAGGCTCCCACGCCTACGCCTACGGCCACCCAGAGCCCTACTCCTACGGCTACGGCCCTCGACCCGCGCACGGATACGGCCAGCACCCTGAAAAATGCAGAAGGGGAGATCCTGTATGTAAAGGACGCGGAGGGGAATTTCAGAGAAGCTAAATTTGCAGATTATTACAATAAGGAGATTAAGGAATTTTACCGTCTGGCCCAAAAAACCACAGGGCAGTACCGTTACACAGGATGGCAGGAACTTGACGGGAAGACCTATTTCTTTGACAAGAACGGAAATGCAGTTACCGGGGAGCAGACCATACAGGGAGCAAAATACAGCTTTAACAGCGACGGTACCCTGAACACCGGCTCCGGCCATATGGGGATCGATGTCTCCAAGCACAATGGAAGCATCGACTGGAATGCGGTAAAAAACAGCGGCGTCTCCTATGTCATTATCCGCTGCGGCTACCGTGGTTCTTCCACAGGCGCGCTGATTGAGGATCCCATGTTCAGAACCAATATTCAGGGGGCGTCAAAGGCAGGGCTGAAGGTGGGAATTTATTTCTTTACCCAGGCGGTAAATGAGGTGGAAGCGGTGGAAGAAGCCTCTATGGTATTAAATCTGATAAAAGGATATACTATTTCTTATCCGGTATTTTTGGATGTGGAATCCAGCAACGGAGGCCGGGGGGACAAGATTGACGCATCCACAAGGACAGCCGTTTGCAAGGCCTTTTGCCAAACCGTCCAGAATTCCGGTTATAAGGCGGGAATCTATGCCAACAGGGAATGGCTGAACAAATTTATAGACGCGCCCGGGCTTTCCGCCTACAAAATATGGCTGGCCCAGTATGCGGCGGTGCCCAGCTACAACAGGACGAAATATGATATGTGGCAGTACTCCTCCAAAGGAAGTGTGGCGGGAATCAGTGGAAATGTTGACATGAACATCAGTTATATGGGATACTAGAGCGAGAGCTTCTGGTCAGTAAATCAGTCCGCTAAAGAGCGGGTATTTGAAAGGAAACGAGAGAAAATGAGAACTTATTTGGTAACCGGAGGAGCCGGCTTTATCGGATCCAATTATATTCATTACATGTTTAAAAAGTATGATCAAAGCATAAGGATTATCAATGTGGATATTCTTACTTATGCGGGAAATCTGGAAAATCTAAGGGATTTGGAAGGAAGAGACAACTATACTTTTATCAGGGCGGATATTTGCGATAAGGATGCAATTGCCAGGATATTCTCCGAAAATGAGATTGACCGGGTGGTGCATTTCGCGGCGGAAAGTCATGTGGACAGAAGTATTGTGACGCCGGAGGTATTTGTACAGACCAATGTGCTGGGAACGGCAGTGATGTTAAACTGCGCGAAGGCAGCCTGGGAGAATCCGGACGGAACCTTTCAGCCGGACAAGAAGTTTCTGCACGTGTCCACGGACGAGGTATACGGTTCTCTTACGGAGGACGGGGGCTTTTTCTATGAGACTACGCCCTATGCCCCTCACAGTCCTTATTCCGCAAGCAAGGCAGGCTCGGACATGCTGGTTCGGGCTTATATGGATACTTATAAGTTCCCGGCCAATATTACCAATTGTTCCAACAATTACGGCCCCTATCAGTTCCCGGAAAAGCTGATTCCTCTGATTATCAACAATGCCCTTTCCGGGAAAAAGCTGCCGGTTTACGGGGACGGAAAGAATGTCCGGGACTGGCTCTACGTGGAGGATCATGCAAAAGCAATCGACATGGTTCAGGAACAGGGGCGGCTTTTTGAGACCTACAATGTAGGCGGCCACAACGAAAAGCAGAATATTGAGATTATCCATATTATTTTGGATACCTTGAGGGAAATGCTCCCGGAGGGGGATCCCAGAAGAGAGCTTGTCAGCGACGATCTGATCACTTATGTGGAGGACAGGAAGGGGCACGACAGGAGATATGCCATTGCGCCGGATAAAATCAAGGCGGAAATCGGCTGGGAGCCGGAGACATGCTTTGAAGAGGGAATTAAGCGCACAATAGCCTGGTTTTTTGAGCATGAGGACTGGATGAAGAATGTGACCAGCGGCGATTATCAGAAATATTATGAGGAAATGTACAAAAACCGCTGACAGAATTTTTAAATCGGATAATTTACGAAATGGGGGTGATTTACAATCATTCCCATTTTGTGGTAGACTATAGTGAGCGGTTGCAGCTTATAGGAAAGGTACGGTGCTTAAAATGAAAGGGATTATTTTAGCGGGAGGGGCAGGAACAAGGCTTTATCCCCTGACGAAAGCGATCAGTAAGCAGATTATGCCGGTTTATGACAAACCGATGATTTATTATCCGCTGTCTACGCTTATGCTGGCAGGAATCAGAGAGGTGTTAATCATCTCCACACCCAGAGATCTCCCGGTTTTTGAGGAGCTTTTGGGGGACGGGAGCCAACTCGGAATGGAATTTACCTATGCGGTTCAGGAGCAGCCCAGGGGGCTTGCGGACGCCTTTATCATCGGAGCTGATTTTATCGGCAGGGATCACGTTGCGCTGGTGCTTGGAGATAATATTTTTTATGGACAAAGCTTTTCAAGAGTCTTGCGGGAAGCGGCCCTGCGGGAAAAAGGCGCCACCATTTTCGGATATTATGTGCGGGATCCCAAGGAATATGGGGTAGTGGAGTTTGACCGGACAGGAAAGGCTCTCTCCATAGAGGAAAAGCCGGAAAATCCCAAAAGCAATTATGCGGTTCCGGGCCTGTATTTTTATGACAATGACGTGGTGGAGATTGCGGCAAACGTAAAGCCTTCAGCGCGAGGGGAAATCGAAATTACCAGTATCAATAATGAATATCTGCGCAGAGGCACACTCCATGTGGAAACTCTGGGAAGGGGATTTGCGTGGCTGGATACCGGGAATCATGATTCTCTCCTGGATGCGGCGGATTTTGTATCAGCCTTCCAGAAGCGGCAGGGGCTGTATATTTCCTGTATTGAGGAGATTGCCTACAAAAGGGGATTTATCAACAGAGAACAGCTTCTTAAGCTGGCAGAGCCGTTAATGAAGACCAATTACGGAAAATATATGAAGGAAGTTGCGGACGGGCTCTAAAAAGAAGATCAGACCGGAAAATCAATGGGAAGGGATAAAGGAGAGGATACAGGCATGGGAAAAATAACAGTAGAAACCTGTGAAATTGAAGGATTAAAAATTATCACCCCTGCGGTGTTTGGAGACGCAAGAGGCTATTTTGTGGAAACCTACAATTATAATGATTTTAAGGAAGCCGGAATTGACCAGATATTTGTGCAGGATAATCAGTCGGCGTCCGTAAAGAATGTACTCAGAGGGCTGCATTTTCAGATTCATTATCCCCAGGACAAGCTGGTGAGAGTGATTTCCGGGGAGGTATTTGATGTGGCGGTAGATTTGCGGCCGGGATCAAAAACCTATGGAAAATGGAAAGGAGTCTATCTTTCCGCCGAGAACAAAAAGCAGTTTTTTGTTCCCAAGAACTTTGCCCACGGCTTTTTGGTGCTTTCGGATTATGCGGAGTTTGCCTATAAATGCACAGACTTTTATCACCCCGGCGATGAGGGCGGACTTAAATTTGACGATCCGGAGATCGGAATCGACTGGCCTGCGGCGCCGGGCACAGAGTTTATCATGGCTGAGAAAGACAGGAATTGGGGCGGGATCAGGGAGTATACAGAAAGCAGAAAGAACGGATAGAGGAATATGAAGGATAATGGGGAAAAACGCTGGCAGACTTATCTGAAAAATTTGCCAAAGCCTGTGGGAATTGGTATCTTTTTTGGTATCTGCGGTATGGTTGCCATTTTAATTCTTGCGCACAATAATCCTTTGGCGCCCGATCAGCACACAGAGGATTTGAAGAAATACTGTGCCTGTGCCCTTCTTGTATTGGCCTGTATTATTTTCGGGCTGTATTACGACAGGATGTTTATTATTCCCAGGGAACTGTATCACAGCAGGAAATTGATTTGGAAGCTTTCGAAAAATGATTTTAAAAAGCGATATGCGGGCTCTTATCTTGGATTTGTGTGGGCGCTGGTGCAGCCGGTGGTAACAGTTGTTATGTACTGGCTTGTGTTTGATAAGGTGTTTAATACAAAGGCACAGATGCTGGCCAGCGGCGTGGAGGTGCCCTATGTGCTCTACCTTACGGCAGGGCTTGTTCCCTGGTTTTATTTTTCGGAAGCCATCACCAATGGAACCAGCGCATTGCTTGAATACAGCTATCTGGTAAAGAAGGTGGTATTCAATATCAGCATTCTTCCTATTATCAAATTGGTGGCGGCAACCTTTATTCATTTATTCTTTGTTGCAGTGCTTTTGGTGGTGGCAGTCTGTTACGGATATTACCCTACGGTCTATACTTTGCAGGTTTTTTACTACAGTTTCTGCCTTTTCGTTCTGGTTCTTGCCATGAGTTATTGTACCTGTGCCGTTGCCGTGTTTTTCAGGGATTTGATTCAGATTATCAACATCGGGCTGCAGGTGGGCATGTGGGCCACCCCGGTACTGTGGGATATTAACATGCTTTCCAATGATAAGGTAATTACACTTTTTAAGTTAAATCCCCTGGTTTATATCGTGAACGGATATCGGAATGCGATTTATGGGGACGAGTGGTTTTTTGAGCATTTTTATTCTTCCACATATTTCTGGATTTTTACAGTGACTCTATTTTGTATAGGTTCGCTGATTTTTAAGAGGCTGAAGATCCACTTCGCCGATGTATTGTGACAGGGGAGTAAAAGATGGACGGACAAAAAATTGCCATACAGGTGAAAGAGCTGGAAAAAGCATATAAGCTATATGACAAGCCTTCCGACAGATTGAAGGAATCCTTAGGGCTCTCCAGAAAGAAGGGGTATAAGGAGCATTATGCCCTGAAAGGGGTGAACCTGACCATTCATCAGGGGGAAACGGTGGGGATCATCGGCACCAACGGTTCGGGAAAATCAACAATTCTAAAAATAATAACGGGCGTTCTCAATCCGACAGGCGGTACAGTGAAGGTGAACGGCCGTATTTCTGCACTGCTTGAACTGGGAGCCGGGTTCAACATGGAGTACAACGGTATTGAAAATGTTTATCTGAACGGCACCATGATCGGGTTTTCAGAAAAGGAAATCAGCGACAGGATGGATGATATTCTAAGCTTTGCGGATATTGGAGATTATGTTTACCAGCCGGTTAAGACTTATTCCAGCGGCATGTTTGTGCGGCTGGCTTTTGCTGTTGCGATTAATATTGATCCGGAGATCTTGATTGTGGACGAGGCTCTCTCGGTGGGGGATGTATTTTTCCAGGCAAAGTGTTATCACAAATTTGAAGAATTTAAGAGTATGGGTAAGACCATCGTGTTTGTCAGCCATGATCTCAGCAGCATCAGCAAGTACTGCGACAGGGTGGTTTTGCTCAATCAGGGAGTGAAGCTGGGGGAAGGCACGCCCAAAGAGATGATTGACGCCTATAAACAGGTTTTGGTAGGTCAGTATCCTGTTCCTGAGAACGGACATTTCCATCCCGAGGAAGAATCCCTTTTGGAAGAAGAAAAAGAAGAGGAAAAGAGAGCCTTAGAGCAGGCAGGAGAGAGTGATTCGCAAGACAGCGGAGTGGTAAAGAACCCGGAATTGCTGGAATATGGAACAAAAGCGGCTGTTATTAAAGATTACTATATCACAGACCAGTCGGGGCGGAAAAGCAGCGCGATTATTAAGGGGCAGCAGTGCGACATACATATGATCGTGCATTTTGAGGAGGATATACAGGAACCGATTTTTGCCTTTACGATTAAAAATATTAAGGGCGTAGAAATTACCGGAACGAACACCATGGTAGAGAAAGCCTTTTTGGAGTCTGTGGAAAAGGGGGTCACAAAGCACATTACTTTTTCCCAGAAATTAAGCCTTCAGGGCGGGGAATATCTGCTCTCTCTGGGGGTGACCGGTTACGAAAACGAGGATTTTAAGGTATATCACAGATTATATGATGTGATGGATTTGACGGTGATTTCCGATAAGGATACGGTTGGATATTTTGACACCGATTCGAACATAAAGGTTAAAGACGTGCAGGCACAGCCGAAAAGGGCATTCGTGGAACCCAAAAGAAAGGAAAAGGAGAAGGATCCTGCTTCGGCTGAATTGGTTACCTGTCAGGACAAGAAGAAGGGAGAGGCCATGAGCGACGCATTAAAACAGTCAGAACCGATACACTTGAAAGAGGAAGAGGTACTGAATTCTTTGCCGGATCAGATCGGAAAGGTTAAATTAAATTTCGAGCGTTATTCCGGAAGCGACCTCTATAGCGACGGGGAGATTGAGGATGAGATATTCTCTATCGTGAGAGATGTGTCGAGGGTAGAATACGCTTCGGTTATTGAGAAGAAAATGAGCTGGCCCATCCTCTATCATCTGTCTCCTCTTCGGGCCAATATTGTTGACTGGCTTCCCATAAAGCCCGGAGATAAGGTGCTGGAGATCGGTTCAGGGTGCGGAGCGATTACGGATAAGCTTTCCGAAAAGGCGGGAAGCGTTACCTGCGTGGAACTTTCGGCGAAAAGAAGCCGTATTAATGCGTACAGAAATCATGACAGAGGGAATATCGAAATTCACGTGGGAAATTTTGAGGATATTGAACCTGTCCTTCCTGATGACTATGATTTCATTTTCCTGATCGGCGTATTTGAATACGGGCAGTCCTATATCCACACTCAGACGCCCTATGAGGATTTCCTGAAAATCATTCAGAAGCACAAGAAGGATAACGGATGTATTGTAATGGCCATCGAGAATAAATTCGGTCTTAAATACTGGGCCGGCTGCAGTGAGGATCATCTGGGAACCTATTTCAGCGGACTGGAGGGCTATCCGGAGGGAGGCAGCGCGCGTACCTTTACCCGTAAGGGGCTGGAAAAGCTTTTCCGGAGCTGCAATATAACACAGTATTCTTTCTATTATCCCTATCCGGATTATAAACTTCCAACAGTGATTTATTCTGACAAAAGGCTGCCCAATCCGGGGGAACTGACGGATAACATACGTAATTTTGATCGTGACAGATTGGTTTTGTTTAATGAAAAATATGTTTTTGACAGTATTGTAAGGGATGGTATGTTTGATGTGTTTTCCAACTCTTTCTTGGTTTTGATCGGCGGGGAGACACAGACCAGCTACGTGAAATATTCCAATGACCGGGCCGAGAAATATGCTCTGAGAACAGAGATTACAGAGACAAAGAAGGGAAGACTGGTCAAGAAAATTCCTTTAAACGAGCAGTCGAAGGGGCATGTGAAGGGGATGAAGCGTTCCTGTGAGCTTTTGAAGGCCCGATATGAGGGGAGCGGCCTATCTATTAACTCCTGTGAGCTTTCACCGGAGGGATATGCGGAGTTTCCTTTCGAAAAAGGCGTGACCTTAGAGGAGCTTTTGGATGACTGCCTTGCAAAGGAGGATATGGAAGGCTTTTACCGGTTATTTGACAGATACTACGAGTTAATCTCTTATGGAGAGGATTCCTGCGAGGGTGAAAGGGCCGTCACAGATTATGATTTGATTTTTGCTAATATCCTGGTGGAACAGGACAAGTGGACGGTAATTGATTATGAATGGACCATGAAACAGAAAATGCCCCCTTCGGAAATTGCATTTCGTGCGGTCTACTGTTATGTTCTTGCGGAAGAGAAGAGAAACAAGCTGGACTGGAATGTCATAATGGACAAGTTGAATATTACGCCCGACCTGGCAGAGGAATACCGGCTCCGGGAGGCAAAGTTCCAGAAGCAGGTGACCGGAAAAAGGAAGTCTATGGGAGAAATCAGGGCTGCCATTGGGACGATTCCCTATCCTGTTGAGCCAAAACAGTTAATCGAGGGGCATCTTAAGAATGTGGAAGAGCACAGAATCCAGATTTATGCAGATAAAGGGTACGGTTTTCATGAGGAAGAATCTTATTATATAGAAGATGTATATACAGATGAGTTCCATCTGGAGGCAGAGATACCTTTAGCGGGAGATATGAAGGGGATCCGGATCGACCCGGCGAACTGTTCCTGCGTTCTTCGGATTTTGAAACTTGCCCTGGATTGCGATGAAATACCTTTACAGAAGAGATATGTAGAGATGAACGGACGAAAATTGAAAACAGGGGCAGTTATTTTTGAGACTCATGACCCCAATATCCATGTTAAGCTGTCGGAGCTTCCCATGACATCCCAAAGTATACTCAAAATCAGACTTGAAATTTCCCCTGTGTCTGTAGGTCTTGCAGAGGATATTGTGGATTCGGCGAAAAAGGTGCTTTAGGATGGCTGGTAAGCCGCTATTTCTTGTTTTTGAGGCGCTGCGGCTATGTTTGAGGCGTGCAGGAGGTAAAAAATGGCTTTTTTCAGACAAAAAATAAAGCGTATACTTATCGAAAAACAAAATAAATTGTATAGAAGGGAAGTTTTGGAAAAAAGTATAACATATGATAAATGGATCACAGAACAGGAAAAAACTTCAAGATATGATTATACAATTTATGAATATAAAGAGAAAAGTCTGATAAATGGTTCAATAACGAAGGATTTTGCCAGTATAGAATTGAAAAATGCAGGAATTATATCGAATAGATATGATGAGATTCGTTATTTGTCGATTGTTGACCGAAATAGTCGCGAGAACGATAAAACGAATTTTGTACATATAAACATAAAAAATATGTTCGAAAACACGTCTTGTGTTTTGGGACAGGAAAAATTGGACTATATCGTACTTTCTATCTACCCGGGGCAGGTGAGAGAAAATGCCTATCAAATGATCAGAGAGCAGTTTCAGAACAAAAATGCAATTCTGGTTTACGGAGATGAGGACGTGTTGGACGCAGGCACCGGCCGGAGGAGGAGTCCCTGGATGAAGCCTGACTGGTCCCCGGATCGTTTTTTGTCGGGTTTTTATCTGGGAGGGCTGATTGCTATTCGCAGAACGGCTCTGAAAGAGGCATATGAGTATTGTGCAGAGCATGGTATTTTGGGTGGTTTTCCGCCTGGAGAGGGTGATTCTGAAGAAATTCAGGGAAAAACCCGGGATATGGAATGGCTATATCTGCTGCTCTACGAGATGCTTAATCTGCAAAATTGCTTTGCCAAGAGAAGAGACGGTGAAAAAGAAAAAGTATGTCATATAAAACGTGTGTTATATAGCAGTGAACGGGAGGGGTACGAGCAGATAAAATGCCTGAAATTGCCGGATTTTTGTGAAGACGGGCCGTATCGCGGCGAGGAGAAGCGAGAGTTGGCTGATGAACTTAAATATCACACGCTATCAATCATCATACCATCTAAAGACCATCCGGCTGTGCTTTTCCGCTGTCTGGACTCTTTGCTGGAACAAACAAAGACAGCCTGTTCTTATGAGATTATTCTGGTAGATAACGGAAGCGGGGAGGAAAATCGCCTCAAAATAGAAGAAAAGGTAAAGGCTTTGAATTGCAGGACAGATTCCTGCTTTGCCGGATGCAGGTATCTGTATGAGCAGATGGACTTTAATTTTTCGAAAATGTGCAATTTAGGCGCTGAAAATGCAACAGGGCAGATTTTGCTGTTTTTGAATGACGATATGGAGATCATCCGGCAGGATTGGATGAATTTGATGATGAAAAAAGCAGTGCTTCCCTATGCGGGTGCGGTGGGGGTAAAGCTTTTGTATCCTGACTCGGATATAATACAGCATGCAGGAGTTACGAACCTCCGGGTCGGGCCGGCACATAAGCTTCAATATCTAAGTGATAGTCAGGATCATTATTTTGGGATGAACCGTGGAGTCCACAATATGCTTGCCGTGACAGGAGCCTGCCTGATGGTTCGAAAGGATATATTTCGTGAGGCCGGCGGATTTTGCGAGGAGCTGGCGGTGGCCTTCAACGATGTGGATTTGTGTTATTCCATTTACGAAAAGGGGTACTATAATATCGTAAGAAACGACACGGCGCTCTATCACCATGAATCCCTGAGCAGAGGAAAGGACGGGGAGTCGGAGGAAAAGCAGCTCCGCCATCTAAAAGAAAAGGATTTGCTCTATGAAAGACACTTGGCGCTGTATGGCAGAGATCCCTTTTATCATCCGGATCTTTTAAATGATATGCTGGACGCCAAATACTCCATGGCTTATTGTAATCAGGTAACACTTGATATGCCATGGTCTAAGCTGGTTTCCTGCAAAAAGGATCTGGAAAGGGCAAGGGAGGATGAATGTCTGGTGGTAGGCATGGAGTGTGCAAGGGATATTTACCGGTGGCTCTACAGTATCTCGCCTGAAAAAGGAGACGGGGACGTTAAGTCGGAGGATATGGGCTACTATTTTCAGGGATATTCCTTTATTATCGGAGCGAATAACGCATGTTACAAAAAGAAATTTCTGTTAAGGAATAAACAGAACAATCAGATTTTGGCGATTGAGGCGCAGGCCAGGTACCGCCAGGATATAGAGAGTAATTTACCGGATCAGAGAAATGTGGGGCTGACCGGATTTGCGGCAAAGCTGCCCAAGGAGGCGGTTCCGGCTGGGATTTATCAGTTCGGTATTCTGGCTCAGGATCAATGTTCCCGACAAAGGCTGATCAATTGGAGTAATTGGGTGATGGAGGTGGAAGCAGATGGCAGACAAAGCGTCAGAGAAGGAAAAGAGCAGGGAGAATAAGGAGACAGAAAACGGCAGGGAAGCAGACTACCGCAGCGCCTATGAAAGGGAGCACCTGCTCAACGCGGATCTGGCCGGCCGGATCGCGGATCTGGAGGCAAAATGTGCGGAGCTGGAGTTTAAACTGAACAGGATTAAGACCAACCCTTTGTGGAAAATGTCCGGGCCTCTCAGAAGATGCATGCATTTTGTTTTAAGGCAGAGGGACAGGCTGAGGAACTGCGGAAATCTGCGGGGATTTATAGGCAGGCTGAATTATAAGAAAATAGAGTTAAAGGCACGGGAGAATTACGGAACCAAAAGCTTCCCCACCCCGCAGGAGGCCAAAGCCCAGCGGGAGCAGCGCTTTAAGAGGATGGTGAAAATCAGTATTCTGGTGCCTCTTTACAACACGCCGGAGAATTTCCTGCGGGAGATGATCGATTCCGTTATGAATCAGACCTATGAAAACTGGGAGCTCTGCCTGGCGGACGGCTCCGACGGGGATCATGCCTATGTGGGAGAGGTGGTGAAGGAATACCAGGGACGCCTGGAGATGCAGGCCAAAGTAAGGGCCGGAGGGCAGACAGACGCCGGGCCGTCTGTCCGCTACAAAAAGCTTGTAAAAAACGAGGGCATTTCCGGCAACACGAATCAGTGTCTTACCCTGGCCACAGGAGAATATATCGGCCTCTTTGATCATGACGATATTCTCCATCCCTGTGCCCTTTATGAATATGTAAAGGTGATCAATGAAAAGGATGCGGACTATATCTATTGTGATGAGACCACCTTCAAAAGCGGGGACATCAACAAGATGATTACCCTGCACTTCAAGCCGGATTATGCCATCGACAATCTGCGGGCAAATAATTACATCTGTCATTTCAGCGTTTTTGCCAGAGAGCTGCTGGACGGAACAGAGCTGTTCCGCACCAGGTTTGACGGCAGTCAGGATCACGATATGATACTGCGTTTGACGGACCGGGCCAGGAATGTGGTTCATGTGCCTAAGCTTTTGTACTATTGGAGAAGCCATCCCGGGAGCACTGCGGCGGATATTTCAGCCAAACCCTATGCCATAGAGTCGGCCAAGGGGGCGGTGGCGGATCATTTAAGGAGGCATGGCTTTGAACATTTCCAGATTACCTCCACCAGAGCCTTTGAGACGATTTTTAAGATTCGCTATCAGATCATTGGAAGCCCTGAAATATCAATTGTTATTGCTAACAAGGACCATGCGGCGGATTTGAAAAGATGTATCACGTCCATCCTGGAGAAGTCTACCTACGAGAATTATGAAGTGATTGTAGTGGAAAATAACAGTTGTGACAAGGAAACTTTCGATTATTATGAGGAACTTGAAGAAAATAACAGGATAAGAGTCGTTACATACAGGGAGGAAGACGGAAAAACATTTAACTATTCGGCAGTCAACAATTTTGGCGCTGCAAAAGCCCGGGGCTCCTATCTGCTGTTTTTGAACAATGACACCCAGGTGATCACGGTAAACTGGATGGAAGAGCTTTTGATGTATGCCCAGAGGGAGGATGTGGGGGCTGTGGGAGCCAAGCTTTACTTTGCCGATAAGGGAATCCAGCACGCGGGAGTCGTACTGGGGCTGGGAGCCCACAGGACGGCGGGCCATTCCCACTATAAGCAGCCCCAGGAAAACATGGGTTATATGGGAAGGCTGTGCTATGCCCAGGATGTGTCGGCTGTGACCGGCGCCTGTCTTTTGGTGAAAAAATCCATATTTGAAGAGGTGGGCGGCCTGGACGAGTCCTTTGCCATTTCCCTAAATGATGTGGATTTTTGCTTAAAGCTTCGCGAAAAGGGCTATTTGAATGTGTTTACTCCCTTTGCAGAGCTTTACCATTTTGAATCTGTTTCCAGAGGGCTGGACGATAACGGGGAGAAGGCCCGACGCTATAATCGGGAATCGGAGCAGTTCAGACAAAAGTGGAAAGAGGTATTGGAGGCAGGGGATCCGTACTATAATCCCAATTTTTCTCTGGACAGAAGCGACTTTGCTTTGAAAATATAGGAAGATTGTGGTACAATAAACGAGTGTGGCGGCCGCGGCAAAGGGCAGGCCTGCCCATGATTACAAAATAAGATCAGGAGGGTTATAAAGTATGAGTTACAGGGAACAATACGATTTTTGGTTACAGGATGCTTATTTTGATGAAAAGACCAAGGAAGAGCTCCGCGGGATTGCGGGAGATGAGAAGGAGATCGAGGACCGTTTTTATAAGGAGCTGGAATTTGGTACAGGAGGCCTTCGCGGGGTAATCGGGGCAGGAACCAACCGCATGAATATTTACACGGTAAGGAAGGCAACCCAGGGGCTTGCCAATTATATTATCAGCCAGGGCGGGAAGGAAAAGGGAGTTGCCATTGCCTATGACTCCAGAAGGATGTCCCCGGAATTTGCGGATGTGGCGGCGCTGTGTCTGGCGGCTAATGGTATCAAGGCTTATGTCTTTGACGCCCTGCGCCCTACGCCGGAGCTTTCTTTTGCCCTGCGCACACTGCATTGTATTTCGGGTATTGTGATCACGGCAAGCCACAATCCGCCGGAGTACAACGGATATAAGGCTTACTGGGAGGACGGCGCCCAGGTGGCCGCGCCCAGGGACAAAGAGATCATTGATGAAGTAAAGAAGGTAACCGATTACGGCCAGGTAAAGACCATGGACAAGGAAGAGGCTATTGCCGCAGGGCTGTATCAGGTAATCGGAAAAGAAATCGACGACGCTTATATGGTTGAGCTGAAAAAGCAGATCATTCATCCGGAGATCATTCAGGAGGTTGCGGACGATATTAAGATCGTTTATTCTCCTTTCCATGGAACAGGAAATGTGCCGGTGAGAAGAATCCTTTCTGAGCTGGGCTTTAAGAATGTTTATGTGGTGCCCGAGCAGGAGCTTCCCGATCCGGATTTCACCACTCTGGACTATCCCAATCCCGAGGATCCCAAGGCTTTCACACTGGCTCTTGAGCTGGCCAAAGAAAAGAATGCGGATATTGTTCTGGCAACAGACCCGGATGCGGATCGTCTTGGAATCTATGCGCTGGATACCAAGAGCGGGGAATATATTCCTTTTACGGGAAATATGTCCGGTATGCTGATCGCAGAATACATATTGAGGGAGAGGACGGCTACAAATACCATGCCGGAGAATCCTGCCCTGGTGACCACTATCGTTACCACCAACATGGCAGGGGCCATTGCCAGGGAATATAATGTGAAATTTATCGAGGTTCTCACTGGCTTTAAATATATCGGGGAGCAGATCAAGCTCTTTGAGCAGAACCATAACAATAATTATGTGTTTGGCCTGGAAGAGAGTTATGGCTGCCTGGCAGGCACCCACGCCAGAGACAAGGATGCCGTGGTGGCGGTGATGTGTCTGTGCGAGATGGCGGCATGGTGCAAGAAGAACGGCATTACCGTGTGGGATCAGATGATCAGGCTTTACGAAAAATACGGTTATTATAAAGAGACCCAGTATGCAATTACTTTAAAGGGGATCGACGGTTCCAAACAGATTGCGGAGATGATGGATAAACTGCGCAGCAATCCTCCCAAGAGCTTTGGAGAACTTGAGGTGAAGGAATTCAGAGATTATGACAGGAACGTTACAAAGAATCTGATCACAGGGGAGGAGGGGCCTACAGGGCTTCCCAAATCCAACGTGCTTTACTTTGATCTTACCAATGACTCCTGGTGCTGCGCCCGTCCCTCCGGTACGGAACCCAAGATCAAGTTCTATATGGGTGTGAAGGGAAGCAGTCTTGCGGACGCGCAGGATAAGGTGGAGAAGCTTACGGAGGCGCTTAAGTCTTATCTGTAAGAGCGGTTTTGTTACTTTTCACATTCATGAAAGAGAACGCCCGGATAACGGATCGGTTATCCGGGCTGTCCTTATTACAATAAGCAGATTGGAATCCCGAAAGCGCACAGGGACATTTCGATATGGCACAAGGGGCACAGGACGATGGGAAAAACAGTCACGGTCGGTAATTTAAAAAAGACACTGCATTACCTGAAAAGAAACGGAATAAGGCAGGCCTGGTATGCCATGCGGGAGAGAATAGGGACTGAGGGAAAGGCGGACTATACTTATGAGCCGGTGGAGGAATCCGTCCTTCAGACACAACTCCGGGAAGCCAAATCCATGGACGTGAAATTCAGTATCCTTGTGCCTGCCTTAGATACCAAAGAAACGTATTTAAGGGCAATGATTGACTCCTGTTTAGGACAGACCTATGGAAATTTTGAGCTGATCCTTGCAGATGCCAGTAAGGAGGATCAGGTAGAGAAGGTGGTGGGAACCTACAAAGACCCCCGGATTCGTTACAGGAGGCTTAGACAGAATGCCGGTATATCAGCCAATACGGAACAGGCGCTGATGTATGCCACGGGAGATTATGTAGGTCTTCTTGACCACGACGATGTACTGACTCCCGACGCTCTTTTCGAGATGGCCGTTTGTATCGAGAAATACAAAAAGGAGCAGATCCAGCTACAACTCCTGTATTCAGACGAGGATAAATGTGACCAGCTGCAGCAGAATTATTTTGAGGTGAACAGAAAACCGGACTTTAACCTTGATCTGATCTTATCAAATAATTACATCTGTCATTTTATGGTAATGAAGCGGCAGCTCATGCAGGAACTGGGATTTCGGAGTGTCTGCGACGGGGCCCAGGACTACGATCTGGTCCTGCGCTGTGTGGGGCGGATATTAGGAAAAGAAAACCAGATTCAGCGGACAGGCCAGGGGGAGGTGAAGCCGCAGACGCTTCCCATAGCCCATATTCCCAGGGTGCTCTACCATTGGCGGTGCCATACCCAGTCAACGGCACAAAACCCTGACAGCAAGCAGTATGCCTATGACGCCGGAAAACGAGCGGTGGAGGATTTTTTGCGGCTCAGAGGCTGGCGGGCGGAAGTAAGGCATTTAAGGCATCTGGGCTTTTACCGGATTGAATATCAGCCCGATTTGCTGGCGGTGAGAGAAGATGCGGCGGTGGTGGGCGGAAAGCTGATCGGGAAGGGGAATAAAATAACGGGCGGAATATATACGGCGGAGGGGCTCCCCATTTATCAGGGTCTGCACAAGGAGTACAGCGGGTATATGCACAGGGCCAGCCTTCAACAGGAGGCAGAGGTGATTGACATCAGGTGTATGAAAGCCTCCCGGCAGGCGGAAACTATTTTGGAGGAACTGATCGGACATCCCTATTTACAGCATCCTGTAACGGGGAAATTTGACTGGCAGGATTGCCTTAAGGAATGCGGGTGCAGAAATGATCGGGATTTTGTGGATTTAAGCCGTAAATTCTGTGAAAAAGTCAGACAGGCCGGACTTCGGATCGTGTGGGATCCGGTGATGACGGAGAAGATATAATGACAAAAACTACCGTGGTAATACCAAATTACAATGGAATCCAATATATTGACGAGTGCCTTCATTCTCTCTGTCAGGGGACGCGGATGCCGGAAATTATTCTTGTAGATAACGGTTCCGGGGACGGAAGCAGAGAGCTGGTGCGGGAAAAATATAAAGAGGTGCAGGTGATTGAGTTTGCACAAAATACCGGATTTTCCAGCGCGGTGAATGCGGGGATACGGGCCGCCGTCACAGAATATGTGATACTGCTGAATAATGATACTGTTGTGGACAGAGAGTTTGTAGAAAACCTGGAAAAGGCCCTTTCAGAGGAGCCGGGGGCTTTCAGCGCCGGAGCCAAAATGCTGCAAATGGCGGCTCCGGAGAGGCTGGACGGAGCAGGGGATCTGTACTGTGCTCTTGGATGGGCTTTTTCAAGAGGAAAAGACAGGCCCTGCGAAGCTTACGACAGGCCCTGCCGGATTTTTTCGGCCTGTGCGGGAGCCGCGATTTACCGGCGGCAGGCGTTTGACAGGATCGGTTTTTTTGACGAAAATCATTTCGCCTACCTGGAGGATACAGATATAGGGTATCGGGCGAATATTTATGGATATTATAATATATATGCGCCTACGGCAAAGGTATATCACGCGGGAAGCGCCGTAAGCGGTTCGAGGCATAATGATTTTAAAGTCGGACTTTCCGCCAGGAACAGTATTTATCTTGTATATAAAAATATGCCTTTCCTGCAGATGGTATTAAATCTCCCCTTTTTATTGGCTGGATTTTTGATAAAGCTTCTGTTTTTTTGCAAAAAGGGAATGGGAGGCGCTTACCTGAAAGGGCTTGTGGCGGGAATCAGGCTGTCTGCAGGCAAAAAGGGAAGGAGCCATCGGGTAAAATTTTCTTTTTCTCATTTAAAAAATTATGTGTGGATTCAGGGGCAGCTTTGGGTAAATATGGTGAGAAGATTCTAGGCGGCAGCAACTTTTAAGTTGTATTTTATGTAATAATATTGTAAGATATCTGTAATTATAAGGGACCAGAAGGCATCAGAATATGATTAAGGACAATCAGAAATATTTTAATCGATTGCATTTGCTGATGGATGCCGTGGTAGTGGCAGTATCCTATCTGCTTGCATGGTATATAAAGTTCTGCACCATATTTGCCGATACGGAGCCTGGTGCGGGCGCCTTGGATATGGAGACTTACTTCAGTTTCCTTTATTTTGTGGTGCCTGAATATATTATCCTTTACTATTTTTTTAATCTGTATGCACCCAAGCGGGCTACCAGACGTAAATATGAGCTGGAAGGGATTATTAAAGCCAACGCTGTGGGGATCGTCTTTTTTATTGTATTCCTTTATATGATAAAACAGCAGGACTTCTCCCGTTTTATGATGGGGGCCTTTTTTGTGATCAATATCGTCTTTGCCGCCGTTTATCGCACTTTGATTCGAAACCTGCTGCTCTATTTCCGGAAAAAAGGCTACAATCTAAAATATATTCTTCTGATCGGATATTCGCGTGCGGCGGAGGAATATATCACCAGGATCAACGCCAATCCCCAGTGGGGGTACGTGGTCCGGGGAATTCTGGATGACCGTATCCCAAGCGGTACGATTTATAAAGGAGTGAGGGTGGTAGGAAGAATCGCCAATATCCGGTATATCCTTCCCGAAAACAGTCTGGATGAGATCGCAATTACCCTGGCGCTTAAGGATTATGACCGTCTGGAGGCAATTGTAGATCTCTGTGAAAAATCCGGCGTCCATACAAAGTTTATCCCGGATTACAATTCTCTGGTTCCAAGCCATCCTTATACCGAGGATTTGATGGGGCTTCCCGTGATCAATATCCGTTATGTGCCTCTTACCAATACTTTAAACTGGGTGTCCAAGAGGGCGGTTGATATTACGGGAGCTCTTGCAGGAATCGTAATATCCTCCCCCATTATGCTTCTGGCGGCTCTTGCGGTGCGTTTTACAAGCAGGGGACCCGTTATCTTTAAGCAGGAGAGAGTAGGGCTCCACAACAAAACCTTTCAGATGTACAAGTTCAGGACCATGGAGATGCAGAAGGCTTCCGCTGAGGAGAAAGCCTGGACGGTGAAGGATGATCCAAGAGTCACGGGAATAGGGAAGTTTTTAAGGAGTACCAGCCTGGACGAGCTTCCCCAGCTCTTTAATATTTTGGTAGGAGAAATGTCCCTGGTGGGGCCAAGGCCGGAGCGTCCTCAATTTGTGGAAAAATTTAAAGAAGAAATTCCCCGTTATATGATCAAGCACCAGGTAAGGCCGGGGCTTACGGGGTGGGCCCAGATCAATGGCTATCGGGGGGATACCTCCATCCGAAAAAGAGTGGAATATGATCTTTATTACATTGAAAACTGGACTATGGGTATGGATTTCAAGATTATGTTTCTTACATTTTTTAAAGGCTTCATCAACAAAAATGCATATTGAGTCCGGTTCCCCGGCAAAAATATTTTTCCATACGAGAAATGCATAGGATTGAATAAATTTACAAATCTTAAGGATAAATAAATTTGATGGCAGGGGCTTGCTTAAACAGTGGTTTTATGCGAAAATAATATCTTGTGAGAAATCACGGACGATAAGGCCCGAATAAAAAAAAAAAGGGAGAGATTCATTATATGGCTACAAGTAAGAAACCCGTTAAGAAAAAACCTGTAAACAGTGCAGGAAATGCAAGTACCAAGAAAAAAGTCCCGGCATCAGCCAAAAAGAAGGCAAAGAAAAAACGCTCCAGGATCCTTCTTTTTATCCTGGAAATTTTTGTTTTGCTTATTATGGTAGTGGTTCTTTACAGCGTGCTGAAAATAGAAAAGGTCGGGAAGGTCAATCTGCCAGCCGAGGAGATTGTGATCAACCCGGAGGTAGAACAGAAGGAAGAAACGGTTTTAAAGGGCTACCGCAATGTTGCCTTGTTCGGTGTGGACTCAACTTCGGGGGCGCTCACCAAAAACACCAGAAGCGATACCATCATGATTGCATCTGTGAATCTGGATACCGGCGATTGCAAGCTGGTCAGTGTTTATCGTGATACGTATCTGAATCTGAGCAATGATTCCTATAACAAGTGTAATGCCGCTTATGCCAAGGGTGGTCCCATGCAGGCCATCAATATGCTGAATATGAATCTGGATATGAATATTACAGATTTCGTGACCGTAGGTTTTGCGGGGCTGAGCGATACCATTGACGCCTTAGGCGGCGTCATGATTGATGTGGATGATGCGGAACTTTTGCATATCAACAATTATCAGAAGACCATGGCCAAGGATCTGAAAAGGGATTACACACCGGTTAACAGTACCGGCTACCAGCTTCTGGACGGCCTTCAGGCTACCGCTTACTGCCGGATCCGTTACACGGCAGGAGATGATTTCAAGCGTGCGGAACGTCAAAGAGAGGTACTTATGGCAGTGGTAGACAAGGCAAAGAGCGCTTCCCCGGCGTCCCTGACGTCTGCCGTGAATGCGATTTTTGATAATGATGAAATTTATACCTCTCTGGATATTTCCGAGATTCTCGAACTGCTTGGAGATATTGCAAACTATGAAATCGTAGGTCAGGGAGGATTCCCGGAAGAAAGTATGCGTACTACCGGAACGATCGGACAGAAGGGAAGCTGTGTGGTGCCGGTATCCCTTGCGGACAACGTGCAGTGGCTTCACGAATTTCTGTTTGATGATGCAGGGTATACACCTTCCGACGCGGTGCAGCAGTACAGTGAGAAGGTTAAGGCAGATACCTCCCAATACGTAAAATAAGCAGATTGATAAAAAGGGTCAGCATCGGTTGGCCCTTTTTTACTCGATTTTGGAAACATGGAATGGAAGAAATAGGATGGATGTAGATGTAATTATCCCGGTTTACAGGCCTACAGAAAAATTTTTGTGTCTGCTGGATTTACTGGAAAGACAGACACAGCCTGTACACCGTATCATCATAGTGAATACGGAAAAGGAATATTTCGATCAACTGGTAAAGGAAACGGATCTAAGGGAAAAATATAAAAATCTGGAGGTCCGGCATATATCAAAAGCGGAGTTTGACCATGGCAAAACAAGAAATTATGGGGTGTCGCTGTCTGAAACTCCTTATTTCATTATGATGACGGACGACGCCATACCGGCAGATAAGAGGCTGGTGGAAAGGCTTCTTGCTCCCTTTCAGAAGAACGAAAAA
The DNA here is from genome assembly GCA_910579425.1 of uncultured Lachnospiraceae bacterium. GTDB lineage: Bacteria > Bacillota > Clostridia > Lachnospirales > Lachnospiraceae > Suilimivivens. The sequence goes on from CAJTVL010000002.1 coordinate 74,279, forward strand.
GTGGGAATGAGTTATGCCAGACAGGTTCCGGGGGAAGGCTGTGGTTTGCTAGAGAGCTATACCCGCTCTTTTAATTATCCTCAAACCTCCTGTATGAAATCGGCAGAAAATATGAGGGACATGGGACTGAAGGCTTTTTTTGCCTCCAATGTGTGCGCTGCCTACCGGAGAGATATTTTTGATGAATTGAAAGGCTTTACAGGCCATACCATATTTAATGAGGATATGATCTATGCGAGAGGGCTTCTGGATGCCGGCTATCTGATTGCCTACGAGGCCCGGGCGGCAGTGATCCATTCCCATAATTACAGCGCCCTTGGTCAGTTTAAAAGGAACTTTGATTTGGGAGTTTCCCATGCCCTTCATCCCCAAGTATTTGAAGGGCTGCCTGCAGAGTCGGAGGGGATCCGTCTGGTGAAAAAAAGCAGTATTTATGTTTTGCGAAAAGGAAAGCCCTGGCTGATTGCAAAGCTTTTCTGGCAGAGCGGATTCAAATATCTGGGATATTTTTTAGGCAGGCGCTACCGCCTTTGGCCAAAGTCTGTGGTGAAGGCTTTCTCTATGAATAAAGAGTTCTGGTAAAAAAGCTGAAAATAACAGAATTAACAAATTTTTGTCACAAAATGAACACAAATAAGGCCTATACTTAGGCTCATAAACGAAAGAGAGATAAGGCGGAGGCCGGATAATCACCGGACTGCTGCAGGAGGGGCGGCCTGTAAGGCTGCAGACGAAGAAAGGAAGAGAGGGAATCGCCATGTATGAAAATAATTATCCAAACAGCTATCACAACCCGGATGGGAACTCTTTGGGAGAGCAGAATAATATGAATAACAATAGTTATGCGACTGGAAACTCCAGCACTTATCAGTATGGAACCGGCGGGAGCTTCAGTCAGGGAACCTATTACAACGGCTCGGGCCGGGAAACAGGTTCCGGCAGCAATTTTGGAAAAAACGGAAAGGGACATAAGGCCGGAACGGGTAAAAAGGTTGCTATAGCTACCTGCTGCGGATTGTGTTTCGGTATTTTTGCGGGGCTTGGATTTCAGGCAGTGGATTCGGCCACAGATTTCCTGAAGGATAAGGTGCAAAAGACAGAGGGAAGTGCAGCAGGCGGGAGCACTCAGGCCGCTGAGAATACGGATGCCGTTCAGGACAGCACGGAGCTTCTTTACAGCGGGCTCAGCGAGGAAGAGGTAAAGGCCATCGAAGAACTGATTAATAAGCAGACGGTGCATACTACGGTGACGGATGTGACCGAAGTGGTTAAACAGGTAATGCCCTCTGTAGTGTCTGTGAATAACAAGTATATCGAGAGAATGACCTTTTTCGGGCAGGATTTCAGTCAGGAGGTCGGCGGTTCCGGGTCGGGGATCATTGTGGGAAAGAATGATACGGAGCTTTTGCTGGTGACCAATTATCATGTGGTGGAATCGGCGGAAGAGTTGACGGTACAATTTGTGGACGGTACGCAGTCGCAGGCTCAGATCAAGGGACTGGATGCCGACAAGGATTTAGCGGTGATTGCAGTGCAGCTTACAGATATTGAAGGGGATACTATGAACCAGATCGCCATAGCTAAGCTGGGAAGCTCGGAGGAGCTTACAGTGGGGGAACCGGTGATTGCCATCGGGAATGCGCTGGGCTACGGACAGTCGGTAACCACCGGCGTGATCAGCGCCCTTGACAGAGCCATCCAGACCACGGCAACCCAGAGTCAGAGCCCGGTGCAGAACGAGGATATGGAGATTAATACCTTTATTCAGACAGATGCCGCCATCAATCCCGGTAACTCCGGTGGAGCCCTGCTCAACAGCAAGGGCGAGGTGATCGGCATCAATTCCAGCAAAATCGGCGGTTCTACAATAGAAGGCATGGGCTATGCCATTCCCATCTCCGACGCAAGGCCGATTATTGAAGACCTGATGACGAAGCAGACAAGGCTTAAGGTGGCCGAGGAGGACAGAGGGTATCTGGGAATTACGGGAGTGGATGTGACGTCGGATTCCGTCCAGCTCTATGGTCTGCCCAGAGGAGTCTATGTTTCCAGTGTGACTGACGGCTCAGGCGCTGCCCAGGCCGGCCTTGTAAGAGGCGATATTATCACGGCGATTAACGGGGAAGAAGTTTCCTCCATGGTTGAGCTGAAAGAGGAGCTTGCCTATTATGCGGCAGGAACGACGGTGGAACTCACGATTATGCAGGGAAGCCCTACGGGCTATCAGGCTAAGACGGTTTCGCTTACTCTGGGGAGGAGTACGCAGTAGGAAATGGGATTTCCCGTGCATTCTTTTTCCTGCTCCCTCATAAAATGTGAAAAAGAGCGGATGCTGTCCGGAGAACAAAAATGACCGGACAGCAGAAAGGCACGGGCATGAAAATAAGAAAGAACGATGTAAGAGCTGTCAGATGGGGAATCTGCCTGCTGGCGGCTGCGCTGCTTTGTACCTTCACAGGCTGTGCAGCTAAAAAAAGAGATACCCTGGAAAAGATAAAAGATTTGGAATTTACTGTACTGGCCGATGAAAATATTCCGGAGGAGCTTAAAAGTGTGATAGAAGAAAAGAAAGGAAATGCCTTTAAGGTCACCTTTCAGGATAATGGATTTCTCTATATCTGCATTGGCTATGGGGAGCAGGTAAGCGGCGGCTACAGTATTGCGGTGAACGATCTGTATCTTACGGAAAACGCCATATATGTGGATACCACCCTTCTCGGACCGCAGCCCGGGGATACTGCGGTGAAGAAGGATACCCCTTCCTATCCGTATATTGTGCTTAAGACGGAGTTTCTGGATAAGCCGGTGGTATTTAATTAAAAGGATGAATTTCACAGTGCGATGTTTACGGCAGGGCGGATAATTTCCGCTCTGTTTTTCTTTTCGGCGAAATAAAAAATTTGGCTACAGAATGCGTTTGCATTCTATCTGAAATATGTTATGATTTGGATAAATTGTACGGATTGCCAGGAAGGGAAGTGCCGGGAAAGAGAGGAAAGAGAAATGAGTAAATATCGTGAGCGTGCCGCTGCTCTGGTGGCGAAGATGACGTTGGAGGAAAAGGTGAGCCAGACCCTGTATAATGCCCCGGCTATAGAGCGCCTGGGGATTTCCGCCTATAACTGGTGGAATGAGGCGCTGCATGGAGTGGCAAGAGCGGGAACGGCTACCGTGTTTCCCCAGGCCATCGGCGTGGCGGCTTCCTTTGACGAGGAGCTGGTGGGAAAAATGGCGGAGGTGATCGCCACGGAAGCCAGAGCCAAGTATAATGTGCAAAAAAAGGCAGAGGACAGGGATATTTATAAGGGGTTGACCTTCTGGTCCCCCAATGTGAACATATTCCGGGATCCGCGCTGGGGACGGGGACAGGAGACCTACGGGGAAGACCCTTATCTCAGCGGAAGACTGGGTGTGCGTTTTGTGAAGGGACTGCAGGAGGAAAAGGAGGGCTTTATCAAAGCGGCAGCCTGTGCCAAGCATTTTGCCGTTCATTCGGGGCCGGAGAAGCAGCGACACTCTTTTGACGCCCGGGTTTCCAGGCAGGATTTGTATGAGACCTATCTGCCGGCTTTTAAGGCCTGTGTGCAGGAGGCCGGGGTGGAGGCTGTGATGGGGGCTTACAACCGTACCAACGGCGAACCCTGCTGCGGAAGCAAAACCCTGCTGATCGACATTCTGAGAAAAGAGTGGGGATTTGAAGGCCATGTGGTCAGCGACTGCTGGGCCATCAACGATTTCCATGCTCATCATAAAATTACAAAAACACCGCTGGAATCCGCAGCTATGGCAATGAATAACGGGTGTGATGTTAACTGCGGCTGCATGTTTCCCAATCTGAGGGATGCGGTAAAGGGCGGTTATGTGGAGGAAGCGCGCCTGGACGAGGCAGTGACAAACCTTATGGAATGCCGGATGAAGCTGGGAATGTTTGAGGAAGAAGGAACCGTACCTTTTGATGTCATCGGATATGAGCAGGTGGACACGGCAGAAAATAAGAGCCTGAATCTGGAGATTTCCAGAAAAAGCCTTGTGCTTTTAAAGAATCAGGATAATCTGCTTCCTCTGGATCTGACCGGGATCAAGTCCATCGGTGTGATCGGGCCGAATGCAGATTCCAGAAAGGCCCTGGTGGGAAATTATGAAGGAACCGCCTCCCGGTATGTGACGGTTCTGGAGGGAATTGAGGATTATGTGGGAGAGCGGGCGCGTGTTTATTACTCGGAAGGGTGTCATCTTTATCAGGACAGGACAAGCAATCTGGCGCAGGAAAATGACAGAATGTCGGAGGTTAAGGCGGTGTGCAGCGTCAGCGATGTGATTGTGGCGGTGCTTGGCCTGGATTCCTCTGTTGAAGGAGAGGAGGGAGATACCGGCAATGAATTTGCCAGCGGAGATAAGCTGGATTTGAAATTCCCCGGTCTGCAGTCTGAGATTCTGCGTGCCGCCTATGAGAGCGGCAAGCCGGTGATCCTGGTGTCCATGACAGGCTCGGCCATGGAACTTGACTGGGAGGATTCCCACATTCCTGCCATTATCCAGGCATGGTATCCCGGCGCCGCAGGGGGCAGGGCTGTAGCGGAACTGATTTTTGGTGCATACAGCCCGGAGGGAAAGCTGCCTGTGACCTTTTACCGTACCACACAGGAGCTTCCGGATTTTACAGACTATGCGATGAAGGACAGAACCTATCGCTATATGAAGCAGGAAGCGCTCTATCCCTTTGGCTTTGGGCTTTCCTATACCTCCTTTGAGATGAAAGGGACAGAAGCCGATTCTGACAGGGTTACGGCCAAAGGAGAGGTTACAATCCGTACTTCCATAAAGAATACAGGTGTTATGGAAAGCGGAGAGACGATTCAGGTCTATGTGAAGGCGCTTCGGGAGGGAACGCCGAATGCTCAATTGAAGGGGCTGAAAAAGGTGCATTTGCAGCCCGGGGAAGAAAAGCAGGTGGAGATCACTCTGAAAAGTCAGGCATTCGGCCTTTACAATGTTGAGGGAGAGTTTCTGGTAGAAAAGGGCGAATATGCGGTTTATGTGGGGATGCAGCAGCCGGATGCAAGAAGCGCCTCACTGACAGGAAGGGAAACGGCTTGCCTTAAAGTTATGGCAGAGGAAACCTTTAGGATTTAATGAACTTTGTATTTCGGGAAGGAGAAAGGATAAAGAGATGAACAAAAATGACTTTACACAGCGGCCGCCTATGGGATGGAACAGCTATGATTATTACGATACTACGGTGACAGAGGCTCAGGTAAAAGAGAATGCGGATTTCATGGCAGAGCATCTGAAGGAGTTTGGCTGGGAGTATGTGGTGGTGGATATTCAGTGGTATGCCAATGACGCCGGGACAAAGCGCAGTGAGTTCCAGTATATTCCTTTTGGGGATATGGAGATGGATGAGTGGGGGCGGTTTCTGCCTTCTCCCGGACGGTTTCCCTCATCGGCAGGAGGAAAGGGATTTGGGCCGTTAGCCGATTATATCCATGGACTGGGGCTGAAATTCGGCATCCATATTATGAGGGGGATTCCCCGAAGGGCGGCGGAGAGGCATCTGCCTATTCTGGATTTTGAGGAGACAGCGGACCGGGTGGCAGACCCTGCTTCCATCTGCGGCTGGAATTCGGATATGTACGGGGTAAGGCCCACAGAAGCGGGACAGGCCTACTATGACTCCCTGTTAAAGCTCTATGCCCAGTGGGGCGTAGATTTTATCAAGTGTGATGATATTTGCGACAGCTATCTGTACAGGAATGTGCAGACCACCGCAGGCCCCATTGCCTTTTCCGGCTGGGAGGAGACGAGGATGCTTCACAGAGCCATTGAAAAGTGCGGCAGGCCCATTGTCCTGAGCCTTTCACCGGGTCCGGCCCATATTGACCGGGCGTGGGAATACTGTAAGTATGCCAATATGTGGCGGATTACTGATGATTTTTGGGATAAATGGAGTCTCTTGAAAGGCATGTTTGCCCGCTGCGAACTCTGGCAGGATCATGTGAAGAAGGGCTGTTATCCCGATTGTGATATGTTGCCTCTGGGAAAGCTGGGCAAGGGCTTTGGGGCAGAATGGGAAACTAACTTTACCAGAGAAGAGCAGAAGACGATGATGACTCTGTGGAGTATGTTCCGTTCCCCTCTGATGATCGGGGCAAAGCTTGCAGGGATGGATGAGTGGACCCTTTCCCTTCTGACCAACAGGGAGATTTTGGAGATGACACAGGAGAACAGCCAGGGAACCCAGATCTTAAGGACGGATACTATCGCTGTGTGGAAGAGCAAAGACAAAGAGACGAAAGCCGTCAGAGCCGCTTTGTTTAATCTGAGCGATGAGGAGCAGGAGCTTTCGGTTTCTCTTAAGGAGCTGGAGGAGGGCAGCAGGGATTCGGAGGCTGAACTTTGGGAGCTTTGGGAGAAGAAGGAGAGCAGGACGGCAGGAGGAAAAATCTGCGTCCGCGTTCCGGCTCATGGGGTAAAGGTTTACAGGATTAATGGTCGTTGACCTCAAGAGAAAACGGACAGGGAAGATGCTGCCATAAGGGTAGGAAAATTCGGGGAGCAAAGGCACAGGAGGGTTCGCTATGCTGTATATCAAAAACGGAATGATAATAGACCCGGTTAAGGATAAGCTCTATAGGGCGGATCTGCAGATAGAAGAAGGACGAATTGCAAGGATTATTGAGAGAAATGAGAATGAGGCAGAAGACCTGAGGGATACAAAAGCTTTTGCACAGACAGAGGTTCTGGACGCTGCCGGACTTATGATTGCCCCGGGGCTGGCAGACACCCATGTGCATTTCAGGGATCCGGGCTTTACTTATAAGGAAGACATCCATACCGGAGCCCGGGCAGCGGCCAGGGGAGGCTTTACCCAGATCGTACTGATGGCGAACACGAAGCCCACCGTGGATAATCCGGAAACTTTGTCTTATGTGCTGGACAAGGGGAAGGAGACCGGCATACACATAAACAGCTGTGCCAATGTCACTTTAAAGATGGAGGGAAAAGTGCTGGCTCCAATGGAGCTTCTGGCAAAGCAGGGGGCGGCAGGCTTTACGGACGACGGGATTCCTCTGCTGGACAAAGAACTGGTAAGAAGAGCCATGACAGAAGCGGGAAGGCTTGGAAAACCTGTCAGCTTCCATGAAGAAAACCCGGCTATGATAGCAAATAACGGTATCAACCGTGGGAAGGCGTCGCAGTTCTATGGGATTGGCGGCTCTCCCAGGGAAGCGGAAATTGACCTGGTAAAAAGGGATTTGGAGCTTGCATTAGAGACCGGCGCGGAGGTGGTGATTCAGCATATCAGCACCAGGGAGGCAGTGGAACTTCTCAGGCAGGCGAAGGCAAAGGGAGCCCATGTACACGGGGAAGCCACGCCTCACCACTTTACCCTGACAGAGGAAGCCGCGATTCAAAAGGGAGCTTTGGCAAAGATGAACCCACCCCTTCGGGACGAGGCGGACAGGCAGGCGATTATTGAGGGATTGAAGGACGGTACTATTGATCTGATCGCCACAGACCATGCGCCCCACAGCAGGGAAGAAAAGGAAAGGACTGTTACGGAAGCGCCCAGCGGGATCATCGGACTGGAAACGGCCCTGTCTCTGGGGGTTCGGGAGCTGGTAAAAAAAGGGTATTTGACCTGGCCGGAGCTGATCCGCCGGATGAGCACCGCGCCCTGTGAGCTTTACGGCCTTGCCGGCGGCAGGATGGAGGATGGAGTCCCGGCGGATCTGGTGTTGTTTCATCCGCAAGAGACCTGGAGGGTGGCTGAGTTTGCATCCAAATCCGCAAATTCCCCTTTTATCGGTGAGGAGCTTCCGGGAGTGATCTATTACACCATCTGCGATGGGAAAATTGTGTACAGGAAGGACGGCTGATGGGAAAAATATTCAATGTGAACGGTGCATGCAGGCCCGATAGGCATTATATGGTTGACTTAAGGCAGCGCCTTGAGGAAATCAGGAGGATGATAGAGAACGGCCAGTATTTTACGATAAATAAAGCAAGGCAATATGGCAAAACAACTCTGCTGCGTGCGCTTGCCGGTTTCCTGCAAAAGGATTACGTGGTGATCAGCCTTGACTTTCAGAATATAGAATCAGATGAATTTGCAGACGGAAGCTCGTTTGTTCATGCGTTATCGCGGGAGATCAATAAGAGAATACGCCGGATGCCGGAGGTCGACGGAGAGGTAAAAGAAAAACTGGACAGGCTGGCAGATACCGCATACCGGAATGTGCGGATGGCGGAAATGTTTGAATGCCTCAGCGAATGGTGCAGACGCTCACAAAAACCAGTTGTTCTGATCATAGATGAGGTTGATACCGCCGCTAACAATCAGGTATTTCTTGATTTTCTGGCACAGCTCAGAGCCGGTTATCTTGACAGCGATGTGACGCCGACTTTTCAGTCCGTTATCCTGGCAGGCGTATATGACATTCGTAATATCAACAGAAAAATACGCCCTGAGGATGAGCATAAGACGAACAGCCCCTGGAACATTGCGGCCGATTTTTTGGTGGACATGAGTTTTTCCGAAAAGGATATTTCGGGAATGCTGGAGGAATACGAAGCGGATTACCAGACGGGAATGGACAGGAAAAGGATGGCAGGACTTCTTTATGACTATACTTCCGGGTACCCCTATCTGGTTTCACGTCTCTGTAAGCTTATGGATGAACGTGTTGTGAACAGGAGTGATTTTTCTGACAAAAGCAGTGCATGGACAAAAGCCGGTTTTCTGGAAGCCGTAAAAATGCTGCTGGATGATCAGAATCCGTTGTTTGAATCTTTGATCGGTAAACTGAATGATTTCCCGGAACTGAATCATATTATTTCAAATCTGCTGTTTCAGGGGCGGAGTATCGCATATAATCCTGATGACAAAGCAATCCAAAATGCCCGGATGTTTGGGTTTGTCAAAGTAGTAAACTCGGAAGTGTTGCTGGCTAACCGCATATTTGAGACAAGGCTGTATAATTATTTTTTACTTAGATTTTCTGAGCAGAGCAGTGACATTTATTTCGAGAGTTCCAGGCAAAAAAGTCAGTTTATAGTTGATGGACATCTGAATATGCGAAGAATTCTGGAGAAATTTGTAGAGATATTTGATGATCTGTATGGAGAGCAGGATGAAACCTTTTTAGAGGATGCCGGAAGAAAATATTTTATGCTTTTTTTGAAACCGATCATTAATGGAACGGGAAACTGTTATGTAGAACCGGAAACCCGTAACCATGAGCGTATGGATTTAGTGATTGACTACCGTGGCGAGCAGCATATCTGCGAACTTAAAATCTGGCATGGGAATGCATATAATGAGAGGGGCGAACGTCAGCTTTTGGGTTATATGGATCATTTTTCTTTAAAAAAGGGCTATATGCTCAGCTTCAATTTTAACAAGAAGAAACAAATCGGTGTAAAGGATATTGTGATTGGCGACCGGCTGCTTATAGAGGCTGTTGTGTAGAGGAACAGAACGAACCGGCGCAGGATATTTTTCATAGATTGAGAAAGGACAGGAATATCAAATGAGCAAAAAACAAAAGGTCAGTGCCAGCGTTCTCTCCCAGAGAATGCTGGCGCCGGAAATCTATGACATGTGGCTTGCCACGGAGTTGGCCTTAGAGGCCAGGGCCGGGCAGTTTGTGGGCGTATATCCTGCAGATAAGTCCCATCTTCTGCCGCGCCCTGTCAGTATCTGTGAGGTGGACAGGCAGCGGGGAGCCCTTCGGCTGGTGTACCGGATCGCGGGGGCGGGGACGGCGGAGTTTGCTTCCTGGCAGCCGGGACAGAGGGTTATGCTGCTGGGCGTTCTCGGCAACGGGTTCCCGGTGCAGGAAGCCAGAGGAAAAAAGGTGGTTCTCATGGGGGGAGGAATCGGCATTCCGCCCATGCTGGAGCTGGCGAAAGAACTGGCGGGAGAAAATGTGAGTATTATTACGGGTTATCGTGACAAGGAGCTCTTTTTAAAAGAAGACTTAGAGAAGTACGCAAAAGTTCTGGCAGCTACCGAGGACGGAAGCGCAGGAATCAAAGGCAATGTACTGACTGTCATGGAAAAGGAGCAGATCGAGGCGGATGTGATCATGGCCTGCGGCCCCATGCCGATGCTGCGCGCTGTCAAGGCCTTTGCCGGAGAATACGGTCAGGGACAAGGGATTCCCGCCTATATTTCCCTGGAAGAGAGAATGGCCTGCGGCGTGGGAGCCTGTCTTGGCTGTGTATGTAAAACCACCCATAAGGATTCCCACTCTTATGTGAATAATGCCAGGATATGCACAGAGGGGCCGGTGTTTGAGGCAGGGGAGGTGGATATTTGATGGGGCTTGAGAACAGGAAGGAAGAGAAGATGGAGAACGGGAAGCGGAATACCAGAGTGACAATCGCCGGGGTCGAATTTAAAAATCCTGTGATGACGGCTTCGGGAACCTTTGGCTCCGGCATGGAGTACAGTGATTTTGTGGATTTAAACAGGCTTGGGGCAGTGGTGACAAAGGGGGTTGCCAATGTGCCCTGGCCGGGGAATCCCACGCCGCGGGTGGCGGAGGTTTACGGTGGTATGCTCAATGCCATCGGCCTGCAGAATCCCGGGATTGAAGTATTTCTGGAGAGGGACATTCCTTTCCTTAAGCGGTTTGATACCAGAGTCATTGTGAATGTGTGCGGAAAAAGCGTAGAGGACTATCTGGAGGTAGTGGAGCGCCTTGGAGAAGCCCCGGTGGATATGCTGGAAATCAATGTTTCCTGTCCCAATGTAAAGGAAGGTGCCATTGCCTTTGGGCAAAAGACGGAGAGCCTTTACGATATTACCTCCCGGATCAAAGAAAAGGCAAAACAGCCGGTAATTATGAAGCTGAGCCCCAATGTGACCGACATCACGGAGCTTGCGAAGGCGGCTGAGGCAGCAGGGGCGGATGCCCTTTCCCTGATCAATACCCTGACCGGGATGAAGATCGATGTTCACCGCAGAAGCTTTGTGCTGGCAAATAAGACCGGAGGGCTTTCGGGCCCGGCCATCAAACCGGTGGCGGTGCGGATGGTGTATCAGGCAAGCCATGCGGTGAAGATCCCAGTGATCGGCATGGGAGGGATTGCCAATGCGGAGGATGCCATTGAGTTTTTGCTGGCTGGTGCGACGGCGGTGGCTGTGGGCGCTATGAATTTTGTAAATCCTTATACCACGGCGGAGATTGTGGAAGGGATAGAAGCCTATATGGACAAGTATGGAATTGAAGACATTGCGGAGCTGATCGGCGCAGCAGAAGAATCATAGAATATTTTGTCTCCCCGGGGCATACATTTACTGTAAGCAGACCAGGGAAACTGTCCCAGAATCATTTTGGAACAGCCCTTAAGTCAAGTAGACACCAGGGAGGTATTTTTGTGGAGCTGATCAAACGAAATATACATATGGACAGCATCCGATGCAAGGCCCAGACGCAAATGACCCTTGAGGATGATATGATCATATCCGATTCCAGGCCGGACGCCGCAAGGCTGATCATGGATAGAGGAAATGTTGTAATTGAAGAGGTGAAGGCAACGGAAGATCATGTCAGCGTAAAGGGGCGTCTTGATTTTCATGTGCTTTATCTCACGGAAAGGGCAGGAGCAGATTCGGGAAGAAATACGGTGGCATTTACAGAGGGGAGCATTCCCTTTGAGGAAATGGTCTTTATGGAAGGGGTCCGGGGCGGAGAGGGTGTAAATGTAAACTGGGAGCTGGAAGATTTAAGCATCGGCCTGATCAATTCCAGGAAGCTCAGTGTGCAGTCGGTGATCACCCTTATGCTTACCTGCGAGGAAATCTGCGACGAGGAGACAGCTGTGGATCTTTACAGCGAGGAGCCGGTGGAGTTCCGTAAAAAGTCCCTTGACATTGCCACTGTAGCGATCAAAAAAAAGGATATATTCAGGGTGAAGGAAGAGGTGGAGATTCCGGGGAGCTTTCCCAATATCCTTTCCATGATCTGGTCGGAAATCTCCCCGGAGGCAGTGGAGTTTAAGGTGCTGGAGGATAAAATCAGCGTGCAGGGAGAGCTGCGGGTCTTTTTCCTTTACAGAGGAGAAGGGGAAGATGAGGAAATCTGCCATTATGAGACTACGCTTCCCTTTGCGGGAAGTCTGGACTGTCCCGGCGCCAGGGAAGGCATGATACCGGAAATCTGTTTCCGCAGTGAGGACCGGGAGGTAGAGGTACGGCCGGACTTTGACGGGGAAGAGAGGGTGATTACCTTTGAGCAGTGCCTTGATTTGGATATATGTATTTATGAAGAAGAAAGTATAGATATTCTGTCGGATGTTTACGGGGTGGTGAAAGAGGTTTCTGCGGTGGAGAAAAATGCGGCTTTTCGCAGGCTCCTTGCACGGAGCAGCGGAAAAACCAAGCTATCCGGCCATTTCAAATGTGAAGACGAGAAGGCAATGCTCCATAAGGTTCTGCATACCATGAGCGCGCTTCAGGTGACGGGACAGAATATTACCGAAGGGGGAATCGAGCTTACCGGCGTTGTGAATCTGCAGATTTTCTATGAGTGCAGCAACGAGGACGACAGGTACGGGGTGATCAAGGCGGCCATTCCTTTCCAGTATGTGTTGGAGGCGGAAGGGATGAACGAAAACTGTATTTATTCCGTACAGTCCTTTGTGGATCAGGTGACAGTGGCTATTATTGACAACGGGGAAGTGGATGTGAAATGCGTCCTTTATTTCAGGGCCAATGTTTACCAGAGGTGGCAGGAAAAGATTGTGGAGCAGGTGATTGTGACGGAACCGGACATGGAGAAGATGGAAGCCCTTCCGGGAATTGCCGTATATATGGTGAAGGAGGGCGACAGCCTTTGGGATATTGGGAAGCGCTACTATGTTCCGGTGTCGGTGATCAAGCAGACCAATGAGCTTACCTCCGATGAGGTGAAAGCAGGGGATCGGATCCTGATTGTAAAAAATTTATAGGGGCATCGAAAAAGACTATGACAGAAAAGTTGTAGTCTTTTTTTAAAGCATTTTTTGCAAGGTACCAAAATAAAAACAAACAAAATCGAACATATTCTAAAAAATGAATTGACAATAACAGTTTATTCTAGTAAAATACTAAAGCTATACAGCATTAATTGTATACAAGTATATTAGAAAGCAAAACAAGGAGTAGTCGGTATGTTAAAGTATGTTGCAAAGCGGATCGGGCTTGCAGTGGTTACTATCTGGGTAGTTGCCACAATCACGTTTTTCCTGATGAATATGGTGCCGGGCGGTCCATTTCTTTCCGAAAAAGCCATCAGTCCCCAGGCAACGGCGGCATTAGAGGCGAAATACGGTCTGGACAAACCTTTATACCAGCAATATTTTACCTACATAACAGACGCTCTGCACGGTGATTTCGGAGACAGCTTAAAGCAGAGAGGACGTACCGTTACCTCTATTATATTGATGAAATTTCCGGTTTCCGCCAGGGTGGGCGGCGTTTCGGTGCTGACGGCGCTGCTGATCGGTATCCCTTTAGGGTGTATAGCGGCCCTGAAAAGAGGAAAGTTCCTTGACAGTCTGATCAGCGTGGTTGCCACCTGCGGCATCGCGGTTCCAAGCTTTGTAATCTGTACCCTGCTTTTATACTTTCTGGGAGTAAATTTAAAGCTTCTGCCTACTATGGGCCTTGCCTCGTGGAAGCATTATGTGATGCCGGTGATGGCCTTATCCTTTTATCCCACGGCCTATATTATGCGTCTGATGCGCTCCTCCATGCTGGACGTGCTGGGGCAGGATTATATGCGCACAGCCAAAGCCAAGGGAGTTTCAGGCTTTATGAGTCTGTTTAAACATGCGCTGAGAAATGCGATTCTGCCCATCGTCACTTATGTAGGGCCCATGCTGGCCTACACGGTAACAGGAAGCTTTGTAGTAGAGAAAATTTTTACCATACCGGGACTTGGCGGGGAGTTTATCACTGCCATCAGCGGACGTGATTATACGTTGATTATGGGAACCACCATTTTCCTTGCCACTCTCATTGTGATCATGAATGTGGCGGTGGACATTGTTTACAAGATTGTGGATCCCAGAATACAGCTTAAGTAAGGAGTACATACAGCATGAAACAGAATCCGGTCAGTTTTCAGTTAAAACTTAATCCTGAAGATTTTCTGCCCGCAACCGAGGAAGAGAAGCAAAGCCAGGTGATCATGCGGGAGAGCATAAGCTTCTGGAAGGATGGCGTGCGCCGCCTGCTGAAGAATAAAGTGGCCATGGTGAGTATCGTGGTCATCATTCTGGTGATGATCTTCTCTTTTATCGTACCGGCTTTTTATCCCTATTCTTACAAAGAACAGATGAAGGGAGCCAATAACCTGGCGCCCATGGAGTATTCGGAGGAAGAGCAGGCGAGAATTGATGCAGGGGAAAAGGTGTTTCCTCATATTTTCGGAACAGATAAAATGGGCCGGGATTATGCCATCCGTGTGATGATGGGAAGCCGTATTTCGCTGTTGGTAGGTCTTATTGCAACCGGTATTATTTTGGTGATCGGTTCCACCTACGGTTCTATTGCGGCTTTCTTTGGCGGCTGGGTAGATTTGATCATGATGCGTATTGTGGATATTATTTATACAATACCTGATATTCTGCTGATCGTCCTTTTGTCCTTTGCCTTGAAAGCCCCTTTGGGGAATCTGAAAGATGTGCCGGGCTTTGGATGGGTCGGCGTTGTGGGGGAAAATATGATCAGTATTTTCGTGGTGTTTGCCCTTTTGTACTGGGTGGGAATGGCAAGGATGGTCAGAAGCCAGATCCTGATGCTGAAGGAGAGCGAGTATGTGACGGCGGCCAGGGCCCTTGGTGTCAGCAACGGCAAGATTATCAAAAAGCATCTGCTGACAAACTGTATCGGTACGCTGATCGTCACAACTACATTACAGATCCCCTCCTCTATTTTTACGGAAAGCTTTCTGAGCTTCCTCGGCATGGGGGTGGCGGTTCCTCTTCCTTCCCTGGGAAGTCTTGCAAGCGATGCAATTAACGGTATGAATACCTATCCTTATCTTCTGTTCATTCCGGCTCTTTTGATCAGCCTTATTATTTTGAGCTTTAATCTTCTGGGAGACGGACTGAGGGACGCCTTTGATCCCAAGTTAAAGAACTAGTTAAATGGAGGGTGATATGTCAGAATATCTTGTTGATATTAAAAATGAAAGATTGTCCTTTTTTACCCCGGCAGGGGAGGTAAAGGCCTTAAACGATGTGTCCATCCATTTAAGGGAAGGGGAAGTGCTGGGAATCGTGGGAGAGAGCGGTTCCGGCAAGTCGGTGACCGCCTACAGCCTGATGGGGCTTACCGCTTATCCGGGAAGACTGGTGGACGGCACTTTGGAATTTAATGGACATCAGATCGAAAAGATGACGGAAAAAGAGATGAGGGCGATCAGGGGAAACGAGGTATCCATTATCTTCCAGGATCCCATGACCAGCTTAAATCCCGTCTATACCATAGGAAACCAGATTTCGGAAGCAATTTTGCTTCATACGGATAAAAACAGGGCCCAGGCCAGGGAGCGTGCAAAGGAGCTCCTTGAGCTGGTAGGGATCAATGAGCCGGCCAAACGTCTGAAACAGTATCCCCATGAGCTTTCAGGGGGAATGCGGCAAAGGGTTATGATTGCAATGGCCCTTGCCTGCGAGCCCAAGCTTCTGATTGCGGACGAGCCTACCACAGCCCTTGACGTGACGATTCAGGCACAGATTCTTGAGCTGATGATGGAACTGAAAGATAAGCTGGGAATGGCGATTATCATGATCACCCACGACCTTGGCGTGGTGGCCAGCATGTGTGAGCGGATCGCGGTCATGTATGCAGGAAAGATTGTGGAGTACGGCACGGCGGATGATATTTTTTACAATCCCAGGCATGAATATACCAAAGGGCTGCTTCGCTCCATTCCGAGAATCGATACCAAAGAGCATGAGCGGCTGATTCCTATCGAGGGAACGCCGGTGGATCTTTTGAATCCTCCCAAGGGGTGTCCTTTTGCCCCCAGATGCGGGGAATGTATGAAGATTTGTTTAAGAGAGATGCCTCCGGTGACAGAACTGGGGGAAATTCATTATACCCAGTGCTGGCTGAACCAGAAGGAAGAGATGGGATAACTGCTCGTCGGGCCTGCGCGGTAAAGGCGCAGAGCGTGAGAGTGCGATACAAGAGGAGAGGAGCCGCAGATGAGTGAAAATCTGATTCAGATTGAACATTTAAAGCAATATTTTCCTGCCGGCGGGTATGGTAAGAAAAAGAAATATATCCGGGCCGTGGACGATGTTTCCTTTACCATTTCCAGGGGAGAAACCTTAGGACTGGTGGGAGAGTCCGGGTGCGGAAAGACCACTACAGGCAGAACGCTGCTCCGGCTTTATGAGCCTACCGGGGGCAGATTTGAATATGACGGGGAAGTGATTTTTGACGTAGAAAAGAAGACCTATGCGGATATGCTTCCTTACCGGAAAAAGATGCAGATCGTATTCCAGGATCCTTATGCCAGCCTGGATCCCCGTATGACGGTAGGGGATATTGTGGGCGAGGCCATTGACGTCCACAAGATGGCGGCGAATAAGCAGGAAAGATATGAGATTATTATAGAGATGCTCAGGAGGGTAGGGCTGAACTCCGAGCATGCCAACCGGTATCCCCACGAGTTTTCCGGCGGGCAGAGACAGCGTGTGGGGATTGCAAGAGCCCTTGCAGTGCGTCCGGAGTTTATTGTCTGCGACGAGCCGATTTCGGCCCTGGATGTTTCCATTCAGGCCCAGGTTATCAACATGTTTGAGGATTTGCAGGAGCAGATGGGGCTTACCTACCTTTTTATCGCCCACGATCTCTCGGCGGTAAAACATATTTCCAACAGAATCGGCGTGATGTACTTAGGGAAGATGGTGGAGCTTGCGGACAGCTATGAGCTGATCACGAGGCCTCTTCATCCTTATACAAGAAGTCTGATCAGCGCCATTCCCATTGCGGATCCCAGGGCGGCCAGAGAGAGCAGGCGTATTGTCCTTGAGGGCGATGTGCCAAGTCCTTTAAATCCTCCGTCGGGATGCCGGTTCAGAACCAGATGCCCCTACGCTACAGAGCAGTGCGCTCAGGAGGTTCCCAAGTGGCGCGAGGTGGAAAAGGGTCACTTTGCGGCCTGCCACCATATTGATCAGTTGAATTGAGGGGCGAAAGAGGATAAACATATACGGACATATTCTGCCCGTGTGTTTATAATATAAAAACCAAATTTATAAGGAGGAACATTATGAAAAAGAGAGTTTTAGCACTCTTGCTGGCAGCAACCATGGTATTTGGCCTGGCAGCCTGCGGCGGCAGCGACAGCGGCGATACGGCTGACAATGCTACCGTAACAGACGATGCAGGCACGGATGATGCGGCTGATGCAGAAGACACGGATGCGGCGCAGACAGATGATGCGGCAGACACCGAAACAGAGGCAGATACCACTACTGCTTCCACAGGAGAGAAGATTTTATCCGTACAGGTAGGACCGAATCCCGAGACGATTGATCCTGCGCTGAACAGTGCGGTAGACGGCGGCAATATGCTGCTTCACTCTTTCGAGTGTCTTCTGGCAGTAGACCAGGATGGCAAGTTGATTCCCGGACAGGCTGAGAGCTGGGAGACTTCTGAGGACGGTCTTACATGGACGTTCCATTTGAGAGACGGACTTAAGTGGTCTGACGGAAGTGATTTGACTGCCAATGATTTTGTTTACAGTTGGAAGAGAGTTTGCGATCCTATGGTGGCAGCTCCTTACGCAGAGACTGTTCTGGGTATGGTAGAGGGCTATGAAGCCGCGATTGGCGGGGATTTGGATGCCCTTCAGGTAGTAGCCCAGGATGACAAGACTCTGGTGGTTACCTTAAATGCTCCCTGCTCTTTCTTCGGAAGCCTGGCTGCATTTGCAACCTTAAGCCCGGTACAGCAGGCAACCGTTGAGGCAAACGGCGACGCATGGGCAACCTCCGCCGAGACTTATATCTCCAACGGACCTTTCTACGTTTCCGAGTGGGTACCCAGCTCTTATATTATGATGAGCAAGAACCCCAACTACTGGAACGCAGACGCAATCAAGCTTGACGGAATCAAGTTCAACCTGATCGAGGATTCCAACGCTGCTTACAGCGCATACCAGACAGGGGAAGTATTATTCATCAAAGATGTACCTACGGAAGAAATTCCTACATTAAGCGAAAATCCTGATTTTTATGTAGATCCTATTATCGGAACTTATTATCTGAGCGTAAACTGCAACAGAGAGCCTTTCAAGGATCCTCAGGTGCGTAAGGCATTAAGCCTTGCCATCGACCGTGAGTATGTGGCAGGAACCCTGATGCAGGGAACTTACTCCGCAGCCAGCAACTTCATGGGCCCCGGCTGGATTGATACGGACGGAAGCCAGTTCATGGACAATGCCAACGGCGGAGCGCCTTACATTGATACTGCCAACTATGAGGCAAATCTCGCGGAGGCGAAGCAGATCCTTGCGGATGCAGGCTATCCCGAGGGCGAGGGACTTCCTTCTATTACCTACTCCACCAATGATACCGGATACCACAAGGTGGTAGCTGAGTACTTACAGCAGGCATGGGGCGAGCTTGGGATTGACGTGAACGTTGATATTGTAGAGTGGGCAAGCTTCACACCGATGCGTCGTAACGGCGATTATGATGCGTCCCGTAACGGCTGGGTAGGAGACTACAGCGATCCCTCCAACATGCTGGATCTGCTTTACTCCTCCAACGGCAACAATGACGGTAAGTTCAACAATGCGGATTATGATGCGGCGATGGAGCTTTCCAGAACCACACTTGACGCAACAGAGCGTTCCGAGGCTCTTCACAAGGCTGAGGATATTCTGATGGAAGAAACCGCTTGTATCCCTGTTGCTTACTACAATGACTTCTGGCTGCAGAGCGACAAGATCACCGGATCCTGGCATTCACCTTACGGGTACTGGTACTTCATGTATGCAGATATTGCGGAATAATTTTTCATAAAAGAACCAATTTAGCGTCCGGTCTCACATTATGAGGCCGGACGCTTTTTTAGATGAATTTTTTACAACTGCGGGTATAGCCGGGAAATGATGCAATTCTGATGCAAAAATGATACAAGTCGGATGGAAGAGGCAGTTAAAATGGGCAAAAGGCAAAAGAGGAGGCAAGAGGGGATGGGGGAAACGCAAAGGGGTCAAAAATTCAGCCGGAAAAAAAGGATTGTGGCCGCAGGGCTTGCGCTGGCTATGGCGGCGTGTTTTGCAGGGCTTGGATATGCTGTCTTTCGGAAGTTTTCACCGAAAAGATATTGGGATTATACGGTGCAGAAAGAGCAGTACTATGCAGAATACTCGGAGGAGTATGATTATGGGGAAGTGATTACCGTGGAATATCCTGTCCTTATTGGGATTGACAGTGATATTCAGGAGCAGATGAATGAGCAGCTGTATGAGACTGCCATGGACAGGGTAAATTACTGGCATTTTCATCCAAGTAAGGCGGTAAAGGCTTTTCAGGCGCATCAGTTTACTATTTTTTGCAGTGATGTGACAAGCGATGTGACCTATCACAGTCAGTATCTTCTGAGCGTGGATTTTTATGAGCTGTATTCGGCGGGAAATCCTGTGTGGAATACCAATATCACGGAGAGGGGGTTCAATGCGGATCTGCTGACAGGGGAGATTTACGAGCTTACCGATATTTTGGAGATCAATCGGGAGTTTATGGATTTATGGGGAGCGTGTTACTGCGAACAGACGGGGGAAGAGGCCTGGGATGAGGAGGAGCTCACCCTTCTTTTGTCCTGGTTTTTGCAGGAGGATGAGGAACTGAAAGCGGGCTATGAGAGCCGCCCTTTCTTTTATGTGACGGAGAATAAGGAGTTTGTGGTTGGCCTCAGCCTTGATCCTGTTCTCTATGGGGCAATTACTTATGAGCCGACAAGCAGGATTTTAAGTACAGTGGTAAAGCCGCAGGAGCTTGCGCCCTTTAAAACCGGAAGTGAATTCTGGGACAGATATGAGAAGTCCTGGGCGGCAGGGGAGGTTTTGCCCTGTGAAGATAAAGTGAAAAATATTTGGTTGGGTGAGGGGGCAGGCATATGGAATTATTTTTAAAAAGGATAAAAGCTGCATTGGCAGTATTGGGGGCGGCGTTTTTAGCAGGGCTGTCATTCTTCATGGAACCGGTACTGGCAGAGGAAAGAGGGGAGGAGAGCTCTCAGGAGGAGGTTCAGGAGATTTATCCGCTGGTCTACGGAGAGTGGCCGGGGAGAAAAGAGGCTGTGCTGATCCTAAAGGAGGAGGAGCAGGAATACAGGGTGCTTCCCGGCGATTGTCTGTGGAATATTTCCGAAAAGCTTTGGGGAGACGGCAGGTGGTATGACCGGCTTCTGACCGGGGACGGAGAGGAAATAGAAGATTTAAATCTGATTTATCCGGGAATGACGCTGCGGGCGGCACAGGAGGGATATATCTGCAAAAGAGATACCCAAAATACCGGAATGAAGATGGGAGAATATTCCATGGATATGCCGGGAAACTGGACGGTTGGCACGATTTCCTCGGGGGACGCCTCTGCGAATTTCGTTTTGTCCGGCGACGGTTTTCAGAAGATTCTCTGCCTTATTCAGGACAAGAAGGAGGAAACGGTCGTGGCCGCAGGGGATTGGGAAGCCTGTGCGGAGAAAATCCGCAGTTATGCGGAGCAGCGTTATGGGGAAAATGTTTCGGGGCTTACTTTTGAGCACTACCGGATGGGACAGGAGGATGAGGTCTATCTGTATTCCTTTCTCTGGCAGGTGGAGCTTCCGGTACAAAACGAAGTGGAAAGGGTAAAGATCAGAGTCTGCATGGGACTGAAGCTGACGGAACATATTCAGGCGGAGTTTCTGGGATTTGCCGGCCAATATGATATTCACGGAGGCGTCCGTTATACCACGGCCAGCTTTGAAGAGAATATGGAGGATTCTGACCCGGAAACCTTTACCGTCAATGATTCCAATATGTCGATCTTACCCCAGGCAGAATGGGAGCTGGAGGGAATGTACGATCCATTCTTATGGGCGGATGAGTTTTTTGGATCATTGTTAAAGCGCGCGGAGCAGGAGCCCGAAGCTGAGAATGTCAGGGACAGGGTGATGGAGAGGGTTGAAAGGGCGGGAGGCAGGCGGTGAGAGCATAAATAAAAATTAAGTTGTCTGGAAAAAATGCGGTAAACCGCAAAAATTCCTTTTTAATGGGTTGACTTATTCGGTTTGTGCTACTAATATGGAATAGAAGAGCAAGGAAAAAGTGCGGTAAACCGCAAAAATTTCACGAGGTGATTTTATGCTGCCAAGAAGACAATACCTGGAGAAATTAATTCGAAAAAAAGATAATGGGCGAGTGAAAGTAATCACGGGACTCAGACGGAGCGGAAAGTCTGTGCTGTTATTTCAGCTCTATAGGGAATATCTGGTTAATCAGGGAGTACCGCAGAAGCAGATCATTGGGCTTGCGTTGGATATTCTGGTTAATGTCAAATACCGCAACCCGATAGAATTGGATAAACATATACGTGAACAGATTACGGACATCAGTAAGCGGTATTATGTGTTCATTGATGAGATACAGTTTGTATCAGAAATCCAGAATCCGTATGTGGATGATCCGGAAGCGAGAATTACATTTATTGATGCTGTTTTAGGGCTTATGCAGCTTCCTAATGCAGACATATATGTGACCGGGAGCAATTCAAAAATGCTTTCCTCAGATATTCTTACACAGTTCCGTGACCGTGCAGATGAGATTAGAGTACATCCACTTTCCTTTGCCGAGTTCTATGAGACATATGAAGGGGATAAACGCGGTGCATGGCAGGATTACTACACTTATGGCGGAATGCCTTTTACTTTGTCTTTTAACTCTCATGAGGAGAAAAGCAGATATTTGCGGGATCTTTTTGAACGAACTTACATTAAGGATATTTTAGAGCGGCATAAGATAAAAAACGAAACAGAAGTGCTTGAAATCCTTTTTAATGTGCTTGCGTCGGGAATAGGTTCGCTTACAAACCCCACCAGAATAGCAAATACTTTTGACAGTGAGAGACAAATCAGGGTATCACCGGATACCATTGAGACTTATCTGGGATATTTTGCGGATGCTTTTTTGATCCGAAAGGCTGTAAGATATGATGTAAAAGGAAGAAAGTACATTAAGACGCCTGCAAAGTACTACTACGCTGATCCGGGTTTAAGAAATGCAAGGCTGGGTTTCCGTCAGCTGGAAGAGACTCATTTGATGGAGAACATTCTGTATAATGACCTGGTCAGGAGAGACCTTGATGTGGACATCGGAATAGTTGAGTATAATATGAAGGATTCGGCGGGCAAGAAGGTCAGGAAGCAGCTGGAAGTTGACTTTGTGGTAAACAGGGGGAGTGAGAGATGCTACATTCAATCAGCGCTTAATATTTCTGAACCGGAAAAGAAAGAACAGGAGATTGCTTCTTTATTGCGGATACCAGATTCCTTTAGAAAGATTGTTGTTGTAAAAGATTACCTGAAACCGTGGACAGATGAGCATGGTATTCAGTATATCGGAATTGAGCAGTTCCTTTTAAGCGAGGACTTGCTGAGATAAGAAGAGAACCAGTGAAACAAAGCCTGATCTAAAGTGTGAGGACACCTTTAGATCAGGCTTTGTTTCACTGATTTCTATATGTTCAGTTTGCAGGAGGCACAGATAATTGCCTG
This sequence comes from uncultured Lachnospiraceae bacterium, assembly GCA_910579425.1. GTDB lineage: Bacteria > Bacillota > Clostridia > Lachnospirales > Lachnospiraceae > Suilimivivens. The sequence continues at coordinate 97,056 of CAJTVL010000002.1, forward strand.
TTATCGCCGCGGATATCGTCGATTACTGCCCGGATATGGGCAAGCTGAGTCTCCGACAGTCCATTGATTTCTATAAATTTCCGTTCTTCAAGCCCTAGCATATAATCCGTGGAAACAGAAAAGAAGCCGGATATACGGATCAACATATCTATGGAAGGCTGAATATTGTTATTTTCCCAATTCGAAACACTTTGCTTGGTTACGCCAAGGGCCTTCGCTAAATCTACCTGTGACAGATTTCTTGCCAGACGTAATTGCTTGATGTTTTCATTTAATGTCATACAGCTCTCCTTTTTAGGTTAAGGTCAATTATTTATGTACTATTATAAAAACAAAATTGACTTTATAAAAATACCATGGTATATTAATCATGGACACGAAAAATGAAAACCGAAAATTAAGTCGTTTACAGGATAAAGGGAGAGGACTGCAGGATATGGAAATACAACAGACACTGCCGGATTATTTAAAGGAGCTTCGTAAGTCGCACCATTATAAGCAGGATTTTGTAGCTTCTCAGTTAAATATTATCAGACAGACATATTCCCATTATGAAACCGGCAGAGTAACTCCTCCGGTTAAGTCTTTGTGTAAATTGGCAGATTTGTATGGGATTCCTGTGGAAAGCCTGCTGGTATTTATTTTGGATGAGCATGTTTGCTGAAAACTCTGATTTTTCGGAAAAATTATCGGATAAGAAAATTATGCTGGTTTATTTAGTATGGATTGCAGGCAGTAAGATTATACAACACAAACGACAGTGTAGAACCGGGTTTAAAAGTTTATATGGATTGAAGCAGGAGTTTGGGGGCCTGTTTTGATAAATCAGAATTTGCAAGTTTTGATAAGGAGGTAACTAGAGTGAAGAAGAAAATTTTAGCAGTTGCCCTGAGTGTGGCAATGTGCACCATGATGTGTCAGACCGCTTTCGCAGCTTCCAGTTCTACATCAGGAAGCTCCAGCAGCACAGAGAGCTCCAGTAGTACGGAGAGTGTCAGCGCTCCCAGCAGGGCTGTTAGCACCAGCGCTGAGACTCCCGCAACCAGAGGAACAGAGAATACGAACAACATAGCCGTAGCAGTTAAGAATGCAGACGGCACTGTTTCTACCGTAAATCTGACACAGTATACGGAGCAGACCAATAACTCCGTAGTGGCTGTTGCAGCAGCGGCGATCGGTTCAAATCCCGGGGAAGCAGTATCAGCGGTGATGACCACTCCTGCCAGTGACCTTTTCAAGGCTACCATCAATGCCTTAGGCGGGAACATCCGTATGGTGAATGCAGGCGGCTACAAGGTAACAGCTTTAGCACCCGGGGCGGACGGCAGAACCGTGGCATCTGTAGGGACAGTAAAAGGCGTGACCAAGTATGCGTTCGTATTGCTGATCAGCGTAAATGAAGACGGAACAACCGAGATTGTGGAAGGAACAGTGGATCCCGTAACTCTTCAGGTAATGGGTGCTTTTAAAGGCACACCAAGGACCATCACCGTATCTGTGGTTATGGCAAAGTAAAGGACCGGAAGGTAATTGCAATGTAAGAAGCACAGGGAGTTCCCCAAAACTCCCTGGTTTAAGCATGGGAAGAAAAGAGATCTTCAAGGAGATTTTGCAGAGCTTTCTTCCCATGCTTAAGCCGGAAGAAGCAGTGTTAGTAAAAGGGCAGGCGATGATGAAAAAACAAGGGGTGCATAAAAAAAGAAAACGGTTAAAAAGAACTGGGAAAAAGAAGAGGATCGTAACTGCGGTACTAGCTGCCCTCCCTGCCGCTGCGGCAGTAGTTATAACAGTATTGGCGACGATGTATTTTTCAGGCAGGGCCAAGATACTGGCATCTGCGGAAAGAGAAGCGCCGGAGGCAGGGCTTTTGACAGAGGGGGAAACGGTAGAGATTATCCGGGCCAAAGCCGGATTGGCCACGGTTGAGTGGAAGGATGACTGGGTGGCAATCGACGGAAAGGTCTATTCCTATGACAGCCGCCGCATTAACCTGCTGGTACTGGGAGTGGATAAGGCGGGAAAGATGGAGAAAGAACCGGATTATGAGAAATGGCTTTCCGGGCAGACTGACGCAATCTTTGTAGTCTCTATAGATCCTTCCGGTAAAAGTATCAGCATTATAGGAGTACCCCGCAATTCCATGGTTAATGTGGATGTCTATGACAGTGAGGATCATATCTCCAAAACCATATTTGATCAGCTTTGCCTGCAATACCCTTATGCGGGAGGGGCAGAGCATGGTCTTGAAAAAACAAAGGAAGCAGTCAGCAGCCTGTTTTATAATCTGCCTCTTCATGGAGCGGTTGCGGTTGGTTATGAAGCCATGAGCAGGATAAATGATATGGCAGGCGGAGTGGATGTAGTAGCGCTTGAAAGTCTTACCACCCCTTTTGGTAGCTACAAAAAGGGAGAAAGCCTTCATTTGGAAGGAAAGTATGTACTTGCTTATGTTAAATCCCGGGATGTAGGCGTGATCGGAAGCCCAACTATGCGGCTGGAGCGTCAGAAGCAGTATCTTGGGGCATTAGCTGACAAGATGAAAGATAAAATCAGGGAAAACCCAATGTTGGTCAGGGAAATTTATGATGAAGTTGCAGGATATGTGAATACGGATATGGGGATAGACGAGATGGTATACCTGGCCGTCCAGGCTGCTGGCTACAGCTTTAGCATAGATGATATATTCCTCCTGAAGGGAGAGGACAAAGCAGTCCCAATTATGAAAGACGGGAGTGAAACGGGAGATTTTTATGATGACCTTTATCTGGATGAAGAAAACCTGAAAGAAACTATGATCCGGATATTTTATAGAGAGGTAAGGCTGTACGAATGAGGGTGTTTGCTCTTAAAGGCATTGGGAATGACGGTGTGAGACGGAATACGGAAATGAAACGACAAAGAGTTGAGAATAAATTGAATAGAAGAAACAGGGAGGAAGTCATTGGAGGCGGGGGCATAGCAGGCATGGTATGTATTGCCCTGATCATTGTCTTTACAAACCTTTTTGTAATGCCTGTGCAGGCAGAGCCTGCGACTCTTAAGTCTCAGGAGGCTACGGTTTATGAGCAGTCGAATGAAGAGAGCGCCCCGGTGGGTAATCTTGTGGAGGGAGGTTCCTTTGAATATATGGGGGACGTAACGGCAGAGGATGGCAGCATATGGCATCAGATAACAATGGCTGGCGGTATAACCGGATATATCAGAGGAGACAGGGAAATAGAAACCGGGATACAGACACAGGATCCTGTCCCGAAAGAGCAGGAGGCCCCTGCAGAAGAGGACAACAATGGGGAGGCCGTAGACAATTCTCCTGAGGAGGATACACAGGAAGGACAAGTTCCCCTGGAGGACGGCGGAGAGGAGGAACCGGTACAGAGTGACGACGGGGAAGACGATGAAACAGCATCGGAAGATGGGGAGGAGGCCTTGAATGAAGATGAGACGGTGCCTGTCATTAATATGCAGAATAATCAGACTAAAAAATATTTGGTGGACAGTTCAAAAAAAATCAGGGATAGAGAACATCTGGCGGATACGGATATGAATGTGAAAGTTGGAACAGACAGAAGGACGAGGGTTGATATAGCCTTGATTGTCAGCATAGCTGTGATGCTTTTTTGCGGCGGGATGATATATATCTGCTGGACAAGGATGATGCGGCTCAAAAAAGGCTCCGGCGAAGCAGAGGAAGTGAACAGAAATAAAACCCATAGAAGAATCGACAGGAAAAGGCATAATCAGAAAAGAAAATCTACCAAAGTAATTCAACGTAAAAAAAGAGTCTGAAAGAACCAGCGCTTAGGAGAAAAAGTAAAAGGGAATGAAAAAGATAGAAATAAACGAGACGCAAAAACCGGAGGTCAAGAGCATAGATACGGATAAAATATTTGCGGAGAATGACTCCAGGACAGTGATCCTCCAGGTGGAGCAGAGTGACGGGCAGAATGAGGAGTGCATTGATCTTCTGAATATAGCGGGCTATATGAAGCAGCGAAGGAAATTCTTTGCCTATCTGTTGGTGGTTGCGATGTGCATGGGGTTCATTGCGGCGGCGGTTACCCAGGGGCTTCAGGGAATATTCGGGGGAAAAAGCTATGCAGCGGCAGTGATTAATTTCAGCTTTGATGGGATTGATGAGGGAAAAGATCCCAGCGGCGGAATTTTTGACGTAACGAAATTAAAATCCACGGTTGTGATCAATGAGGCACTGGAGGAATTGGGATGGAGTAACAGGGACGTGGAGGAGATCCGCTCTGGCCTGAAAATAGAAGGTATCATTCCGGATTCGGTGAAACAGCAGATTGCGGTGATCAACACAGTGGCGGAAGATGCAGCGGAATATTACACTACCATAGAGGATTTAAACTACTTTCCGTCCCAATATACGGTAACACTGCGGCGTTGCAAAGGAATGAATGGGGATGAGACAAGAGAACTTCTGGACGCCATTCTGATTGCTTACAGGAAATATTTTATGGATTCTTATGGAGGAATGACCGCACTGGGATTCGCTACAGAGGTTTTGGATGTGAGCGCCTATGATTATATGCAGGCATCAGATATGCTGGGAAATGAGATAGACATTATTGAGGACTATGTAAATGCAAAAGCGGAGGAAGCACCGAATTTCAGGGCCAACTGCACAGGCCTTTCTTTCAGCGACCTGGCAAGCTCCATCTCCACGCTTAGACGCCTGGATCTAAGCAATTTCATTTCCTTTATACAGACAAATAACCTGACTAAAGATGCGGGCGTACAGATCGATTATTATAACTATCAGATCAAGCAGTATAATTTGGACATTCACGAACTGCAAACCCAGCGTTCCAATGTGGAGAGGACAATTGAGAATTATGAAAAAAATCCTGTAATTGTAATGAGCAATCAGGAGACAGTGACAGAGACTGCCCAGACAGATGAGTATTACAATGAACTTCTGCAGCAGAAGCTTGATTTGAATAAGCAGATCAGCGAGCTGAACACAGCACTGAACGAGGCCTATGACATGGTGAATGCCCTGAACGCATCAGAACAGTCGTTAAATGAGGAGGATTATGCCTATGCGGATGCTTTACTGGAAAACCTGGTTTCTACCCTGCAGGAATGGTGCAGTCTGGTACAGGAGACCACAGAGGAATATTTTGAGGCCGAGCTCTATGCAAACGCATATCGGATCTCAATACCTGCCCAGTATTCAGCCATGGGGAGTATAGAGGATTTGGCAAAGAAGATGATCCTGTTTGGAGGCGTAGCAGGGTTGTTGGTAGTCATTGCTTGGGGGATGGCAGGGCTTAGGGACGAGATTATGCGGGGGAGGAAAGAGAATTAGGAGAACTTATGTTAGGAGCTTTTAACAGAACTGTAAATTCTTAAGGAGAATGGATTATGATCGGATGAACCCAGGAAGGAATAATCCGTGAATAATAAATTTAAGTGTGGTGATGTGTGCTGCCGCGAAAGCGGCAGTATACGGAGAAAGAACCTGCGGGTCGATCCAGAGCAGCAGAGAACGGGAGGATATTGCAATGGGGGCAGAAGCAAGTGCAATTAAACAGGATAGCAATGAGATTCTTTTGATTTATAGAGGCGAGGCTATAACTGAAAAACTGGCAGTAAAAAAAGGTACGGTTCGCCAATATGAAGGAGTGGATATTAAAGAAATATATCAGCAGAAAAGCCTCAGGTACAAATACACTAAGAGAATTGTTGATATTGCCATTTCTGCATTGGCACTCGTCGTCCTTTCGCCTGTGTTTGTGATTACAGCAATTGCAATTAAATTGGAAGATGGAGGCCCGATATTTTTTTCAGGAAAACGATATGGTAAAGATCTGAAATATTTTCCAATGCTGAAATTCCGCAGTATGTGTGTAGATGCCGAGGAAAAACTAAAAGAAATATTAAAAGATGCTGACAAAAACGGAATGGCTTTTAAGATTGATGACGATCCGAGGATAACTAGAGTTGGCAAATTTATTAGACGGACAAGTATTGACGAACTTCCCCAACTCTGGAATGTGCTGAAAGGAGAGATGAGCCTTGTAGGACCCAGACCCATCAGTACGACAGATAAGGAAGAAGATCCTTATGATATGCAACGGTGGACTGTACAGCCTGGTTTGACTTGTATCTGGCAGGTCTGCGGAAGAGCAGATGTGCCATGGGATGAGTGGGTTGAGATGGACTTGGATTATATTGTGAACATGAGTATGATTGAGGATTTTAAGCTGATTTTTAGAACTTTTGGCGCAGTGGTTAAGGGGGATGGAGCGAGGTGAGGCAGTCAGTTAATATTCAGAAAAATCAAACTCCCAATATAATTGCAGTAGTTGTTACATATAACCGGAAAGATATATTGAGGAAAAGTTTGGATTGTATACTAAGGCAGAAAAATTGCCTGTGTGACATTATGGTTGTAGATAACAATAGTATAGATGGCACAAGGGATATGGTAAAAAAAGATTTCGATAATCCACATATTATTTATCATAATACGGGAACAAACCTGGGTGGGGCAGGAGGATTCCAACAGGGTATAAAGAAAGCAGTGCTGGCCGGATATAAATACATATGGATTATGGATGATGATACTTGGCCGGAAGAAGATGCACTGTATGAATTAATAAATGCCCATAAGAAGTTAAATGGGCAGTGGGGATTTCTTTCAAGTGTTGCATATTGGACAGATGGAAATATATGTGAAATGAATATCCAGAAAAGAGGGATTTTTAAACATATTGATAGAGAGTATAAAGCAAATATATCTCCAATTAAAATGTGTTCATATGTTTCATTATTGATAAAGGCAGAAATAATCATGGAAGTGGGGCTTCCTATCGGAGAATATTTCATTTGGACGGATGACTATGAATATACGGGAAGGATTTCAAAAAAATATCCTTGCTATATGGTAACTGAAAGCAGGGTGATTCACGCAATGAAAAATAATGCCAGAGTTGATTTTGTAAAAGACACTCCAAACAGAATTGAAAGATATAAGTATATATATAGAAATGATGTGCATTGTTATAGACAATATGGGCTTCGGGGATGGATATATCTGATTTTGAAAGATTTATATACTTGTATGCGGCTTTTAATTTACTGTAAAGACTCAAAATGGGAAAGGATCAGGACAGTATGGGCCGGATTTTGTGCAGGCTTATTTTTTTATCCAAGTATAGAAATGATTGAAAGGCAACAATGAAAGAAGCAGTAAGAAGGATTGGAAAAAAAGGTATTAGCATACTCAAAGGAAGAACGATAAGACAGTTAAAGAGAGAAATGATCGAGAAAGCAGAAATAGTTTCTTTCGATATATTTGATACATTAATAGTACGAAACTGCATTGAGCCCCATGAAGTGTTCGATATAGTTGAATTCAGATACAATAGAGAAAATAACAAAAATAAAATAGAGGGATTTCGTAGATATAGGTTGGAGGCAGAAAAAGAGGCTAGAAAAAATAATCCGGAAAAGGAAGTGACGCTTGAGGAAATTTATTCGGTTTTATATAGCAGATATGGTGAGAGGACAGAAAAAATAAAACTTCTTGAGATTGACACAGAATATAATCTGTGCTGTGAAAATTCTGAGATGAAGGAATTTTATGACAGAATAATCGGGAGCGGTAGGAGGGTAATTATTATATCTGATATGTACCTTTCAATGGATATATTGGATAATATTTTACAGAGATGCGGATACAGAGGCTATGAATCCATTTTTGTTTCATCAGAAAAGGGCGTTACCAAGAGAAGCGGCGGATTGTTTAAAGAAGCTATCAATAAATGTAATATAAAACCCGGAAAATTACTTCATATTGGGGATCATCCTGTCTCTGATCATTATATGCCAAAACGGATGGGAATACAGACATTTTTATATAAGAAATGGGGAAAAGAATCGATCTTTTTAAAAAATAATAAAAGAAATAAGCATCTTTGGGATAAACAGGAACGCATAGAATTTGATGTTATTAAATGTGCCATGCTAAATGATGCAGACCATAACAAAAATGTTTTCAGAAAGGTTGGTTATGAAGTACTGGGTCCAATGCTCATGGGGTACACAGTTTGGCTTCATGCAATGGCAGAAAAGGAAAAAGCTGACAGCATTCTTTTTCTGGCAAGGGAAGGCCATATATTGTACAGGGCATATAAAGAATTATTTCCAAACCAGTCCCAAACTGCGTTGCAATATATTCATGTGTCAAGGCTGGCTTTATGTAGAGCCAACATTATAAACACTCACGGTTATACAGAACTTATCTTTTTATTTTCAGATCTTATGCGCGGTGTTGACACTGTAGGCGAGTTCGCAGAGCTTCTTGGTATAAGTGAATTTGTGCCAGATATTTGTGAAGGATGCAGATTTACAGCAAGAGATCTTTTGGAAGAAATATATGATAAGGACAGACTGTATGAAAAGATTATAATGGTTGGAAATCAGTACTTTATAGAGCAGCATAAATTGCTATTGGAATATCTTAATTTACATCAGATTGGCAGCGGGAAAATTATAGTATCTGATGTGGGATGGAATGGAACCATGCAAATGCTTCTTAGCCGACTTGTAACAGGTGTACAATGGATTGGGGCATATTTAGGCGTAAGCAGCGTATTTAACGAGCAGGAATACACAAGCCTTGACCGAAGGGGATATTGGTTTGATGCCTCTGAGTGGGAAACAAAGGGGCAGATGGTAAGATTTACAACCTCTGCTATAGAGACACTTTTTATTAACCATGAGGGTACGACTTTGGAGTACAGGTCGGCGGATAAAGAAGTGAAAGCAGTGCAGTCTGTCTGCCGGGCTTCTGAGGAAGAGATACGAAATGATAAAGAAGTAAAAGATGCAGCAATTGAGTGTATAAGAAGTTTTGTAGAAAGAGGAATATTTAATATAATAATGCCGCTTGATGCTGATATTGCCTGTTTTCCTTACGTGAATTTTGCGGTATATCCGAAGAAAGCTACCATTCTCTTTTTTAAAAGACGTCAATTTATAAATGGAGTCAAAAATGTTGGTTTTCTTCCTAAACATTCTTTGGCATATTATCTTTTCCATTATAAAGAACTGAAAAGAGATATTAATTTAAGTACAGCGAAAATTATCTGGTTTCAGGGGCTTTTAAAAATTCATCTGCCATACTTTGAGTTATTTTGTATGCTTGCCAATAAATTCGGAATAAAAGCGGAATTTGGCAGAAAATATCTGTGTGGAAGAAGAACGAATGTGACAGTATTTCAGGAGGAAAAAATTAATGGTCAGGATTCTGGTTTTTGGACTATCAAATGAAGTTTATGGTGGAGTTGAAATATATATAAAAAGCATTTGCTTAAATTCTTCAAAAGACAGGATCCAGTTTGACTTTGTTGTGAAAGGTAAAAAGGAAGCATTTTCAGAAAAAGAGATTACAAACTTTTATAACGGCGAAAATCACTTTTTTCATATAACAAAGATGAAAAAAAATCCAATGAAATGTATAAAGGAAATGAAAGAAATCTACAGGCGTACATATGATGCTGTTTATATTAATACTGTTACAGCTTCCGATATTTTATATGCACTTTTCTATAGAAGGGGAGGAGTTCCCAAAATCGTAATGCATAGTCATTATGCGGCAAACAGTATGTTATTGTCAAACACATTTTTTCGTAAGCTTGCTTCGTCTAAATCGAATTTAAAACTGGCGTGCAGTCAATGTGCGGCTATGTGGATGTACGGCGACAAAGCTGTAAGATGTGGACAGGTAAAAATTATCAATAATGGGATTGATACATATAGATTTACATATTCCTCAGAAAAGCGGAGCGAAATCCGGAGTAAATATGGATTGAAAGAGGAAGATATACTAATTGGACAGATGGGGAGATTGGCTTACGAGAAAAATCAGGCATTCTCACTTAAAGTGTTAAAAAAAATGCTGGAAATGGATGAAAAGGAAAGAAATATCAATCTGTTGCTGGTAGGAGGCGGCCCGGATGAAGAAATGTTGACCTGCAAATCAAAGAAAAATAGGCTGGAGAATCATGTCATTATGACAGGTATCATAAAAAACCCGGAAGACTATTATAGTGCATTTGATGTATTGCTTATGCCCTCTCATCATGAGGGCTTACCAATAGCAGGGATAGAGGCACAGTGTGAAGGACTTCCCTGTTTTTTTGCGGATACGATGGATAAACAGATTCTGATTACAGACAGGGCACAGATGATACATCTGGAAGAAAATAATGAGGCTGAATGGGCACAGATGATATTGAAGGTCTGCGAGGCTGAATTGACAGGAAGAGAGAATTATCCGGAAATGATACGATTCAAGGGATACGATATAAAGAATGTGAGCGCCCGTTTGGAAAAAATGCTAACGGATATAGGATAGTGTAAATTTTATGCGTAAAAAGATCGTCCTTCAAATGAACATAAGTAAGATGATAACAGTTATATTGTTGTCAGTTGCTTTTGTGACAAAACTGAATTCAATAACGGTTCCGTGGTATTTTTGTTATCTTGTGTGTTGTCCGTTGATTCCGTTTCTTCTGGTGGAATATTACAATGATAAGTATCGTGAAGTGAAGCGGATGACAGTTTGTGTATTGTTTTATGCATTAATCCCTTATTTGGCCGGATTGGCATATACCCTTTTACTTATGCTGTTTCATAACAGCGGGAGATTGAATCCAACTGTCCGTGCAATATCTGAAATTGGACAAATGGTATACATATTATTTTTTACAGCTCTCGTTTTTGCTAAATTTCGTGAAGAAGTAATAGATATTTTATCAGAAGCCTTGGTTTTGTCATATTTATACTCTCTGATCGTGGCATTTGTAAATATAGGAGTCAGCGGCTTTGTAGAATATATATCTACAGTTGCTCTTAATAGGACGGAGATGGTTTTATGGTTTGAGAGACATGATATAGGTCTGAGCATAGGGATGCTATTGATGTGTGAGTTATTTATGCGGAAAAAAAAGAGACCAATGCTGATAATGATGATGTTTATTGTGATGTATCTTTGTCATAAACGGATTGCCTTTTGTGCATTTGCAGTAATGATCGTTTTGCAGTTGTGTGTTAGGAAGAGTTCTGATGAGGTAAAGATAGCAACGATTAATATAGTATTGATATCGGTTTCTGTAATCTGTATGGTTTATATCTGGTTAATTGCATCAGGACATCTTTATTCATTGTCGGAGCAAATCGGAATTGACTTTTCAGGCAGGAAAAATCTTTTTGATGCTGTAAAAGATTTATACCGGTGGTCTGTTGCTTTTCAGGGAAATGGATTTGGTTTTACCGGAAAATATTTATCTTCCATTGCGGGTACATCATATGCTCATAAACTGGGCTCAGAAACTTATAAGATGGTACATAGCGATATCCTGAAGACCTACGTTGATCTTGGATTTACAGGTAGTATGTTATGGTTTATCTGGCAGACTTGGAAATTCCCCAAGGTGATTGCGCACAAATTTGGACAGGATGCAAAGGTTACATACTGTTTGGTTACGGTTTATACATATATAATTTATATGACTGACAATACAAGCACATATTTTATATTTCAGGTAGTGCTCTATTCGGTTGTAATGTATGGGTGTTATATGTCAAGTAATAGAGATATGGGTCTTATTAATTTTTTGAGGAGTTGCACAGATATAAAAAATATGAGACGCATTAAAATTTCTGTATATACAATATTTTCAGGGAGAAAGTAATGTTTAAAGAACAGGCCCCTCAAACAATACTTATATTTTGCAAAACTTTTATGCAGGTTATCAATGCGGTGCAGATAAAGTTACAGTTTTTTAAAAACGCAACTGTAGACATTATTGTATCGGATGATTCTAAAAATGCTCAGAAAATGGTGGCAGGATTAGAAATGACAGGGTTGTTCAGGCGGGCAAAATATGTAGAAACGGAGTATATTACTTACAGACAGAGCGACATAGAAGATATAAAAGATCTTTTTCATTTTGTTCTTGGGAAAAACCCCAAATATACCAGCCTGCTATGGAAAGACAATTTTAGCTATGATATTATGCTTTTTTATAACTTTGATCTGTTAATTTATAGTGCTTACAATGAGCTGAAAAAAAGAGGTGAAACGCCTGTTTGTATGAGATTTGAGGAAGGCATCAGCAGCTATCAGCCAATGCTTAAACCGCCGGAAGGAAGCAGGATGCTATTAATAGAAATGATTTGGAAATGGTCTTCAGGAAAAAGCCTGAAAAATATCCGTGAAGCTTTCTGCTATTTTCCGGAAATTTTTCCGAATATGAACTGGGAGATACATAGAATTCCACCTTTAAATCGAAAGGATAAGGAGCTGATTGAAAGCCTGAATATTATATTTTCCTATGTACCTGAGCAAGATCAATTCCCACAGAAGTATATTTATTTTGCCAGTTCTTCGGATGTAGACGGATTCCATGTGGGGGAAACAGAGATGGTGATACAGATAGCAGATAAAGTGGGAAAAAATAACCTTCTTATTAAAATGCATCCAAGAGATAAAAGGACTATATACGAAGAGATGGGATTGACAGTCAGCAGAAGCTCCGCAGTGCCATGGGAATTGATACAGTTAACACATGACTTTTCCGATCATGTATTTATCAGCTTGGTATCGAGCAGCATTGTAACGGCATCAGCTATTTTGCATGATGATATAGAGAGCTATTTTCTTTTCCCTGCTATTAAAGGAAAGAGCAGATTTTATGATGAATTTATAGCAGAATCCATGCAGCCGCTGATAGAAAATCTGCAGAATACAGGTTTGTGCAAAAATTTGAGATGTATAAATGGGGTAAACGAGATACCGGGTTCTGAACCTGTTACCTGAAATAAAACGGGGAATGCGTTTTGAAAAAGAAGTATAAATATCTTTTAAAAAATGTAGGAGTTTTGACAATAGGTAACCTCTCCTCTAAAATATTAATATTTTTATTAGTTCCACTTTATACCAGTGTATTAAGTGTGGAGGAATATGGGGTTTATGACCTGGCGGCCAGTATGGTGCAGCTCCTCATGCCGGTGGCTACATGCGGAATTATTGGCGGAGTTATGAGATTTATTATGGATCAGTCTTCTGACAGACAGGAGGTGATCCGTATTGGCATTTTTTATGTGGTAAAGAGTTCTTTGGCGGTAAGTTTCTTTTTGCTGGTTTGCCATATTTTCCGGTTTATTCCGGCTATTGAGGGGTTAGAAATATACATAGCGGCATATTATATGTTTTATGCTGCAAACCAGCTTCTTATTCAAATTGCTAAAGGGTTTGAGAAAATTAAAAGTATGGCTGCTTCCGGTATATTAAGCACCGCAGGCATGGTGGCATTTAATCTGTTATTCCTGCTAGCGCTGAAATGGGGGGTAAAGGGTTTTTTTATGGCAAATATCCTGTCGCAATCCATATCAGTTTTTTTCTTGGCCCGGCAGGTGGGATTATGGGAAAGGGTTTGGATTAGAAAGAAAAGTGCCGGAGGAAGGCAGTTAAAAAAAGAAATGCTGCAATACAGCGTACCTCTTATATTGGTAGATATTGGCTGGTGGGTTAATAATTCTTCTGATAAATATACAGTGGCATTGCTTTGTGGCGTAGGTATGAGCGGGATTTTTTCTGTTTCGTATAAAATTCCCAGTATTCTTAACGTTTTTCAGGGGATTTTTATGCAGGCATGGCAAATATCTGCAATTCGTGAGTCAGCTGAAAAAGATGGGAATGTCTTTTATGGCAACATATTTATTTTGATGAATTTCGGCATGTATGCTGTGTGTTCAGTCCTGCTTTTATTTCTCCGTCCAATCGCAGGAATTCTGTTCTCAGGGGAATTTTATGGGGCGTGGCAGTATGTGCCATTCCTTCTTGTAAGTAGTGTATTGAATGCATCGGCAGGTTTTATGGGAGCAATCCTTTCGGCAGAAAAAGATTCCGGGACAATGGCAATATCTGCATTTTATGGTGCGGGTGCAAACTTTATATTGAATATCCTTTTTGTATTATGGGGTGGGGTTCAGGGAGCAGCAATAGCGACAGCCATTGCCAGCTTTATTATATATGCGGTTCGGAAGAGGAAAGTGAAAGGGATGGTTGTTTTCAGGTATACCAGAAGTATTATGTGTTCATGGCTGCTTTTGAGTATACAAGCGTTTTTGAAAGTCTATATGGATCTTTGGATAATACAGGTGATTCTAATACTTGTGACAGTTTCACTTTACATAAAACCAATAGGCTATATCAGAAACCGGTTTGTAAAAGAGAGAGGACAGGATGCGTTTTTTTGAGGCAGGCAGCTATTATGCTGGCGGGCTGCTGTTGTGGTGGAAAAGTATTTCTATATAGGAAAGGGTGGATATGATGAGAATATTAGGGGTAATTCCTGCGAGATTACGGTCTTCACGATTACATGAGAAACCATTGGCAGATATAGCAGGCAGGCCAATGGTATGGTGGGTTTATCAACAGGCCGGTAAGGCAAAGAATATGGATGAGATTGTGGTTGCCACAGATAGTGAAAGAATCGCCAGTGTTTGTAAGCAATATGGAATGAATTTCATTATGACATCTCCAGACCATGATACGCCTACATCAAGGATCTATGAGGTCTCAACCAAAATGGATTTTGACTATTATGCCTTTATCAGTGGTGATGAGCCGCTTATCGATCCCATATCAATAGATACCGTTGCAGGAGAGGCGAAAAAGGGTGAGGCAGGCGTAGTAAATGCAATGATAGAGATCCGACATGCTCCGGATGTGATTGATTCCAGCAATATTAAGGTAGTCACGAATACGGAAGGATATTTGTTATACACGACGAGAAGTCCCCTGCCTTATCCGAAAGGCGGCCTGGACTTTGAATATATGAAGTTTGTGGGGATTGGGGCATTCTCGAAAGCTGCGCTCAAAGTATTTAATGATACACCAAGAAGCAGGCTGGAACAAATAGAAGAATGTGATCTTTTACGATTTATCGAAAAAGGAGAGAAAGTAAAAATGGTTAAAGTAGGTTGTGAAAGCTTGTCTGTTGACACTGTGAAGGATCTGGAATTTGTAAGGTCAAAAATTTATTCGGGGGGGGTATTAGCAGATTAGTACCTGTTGCCTTATTCCCCAGCAGAAGTAATACATACGCTTCCGAGAGGAGGTGGGCTTAATGTCTGTTACTGCAGTCATTCCTGTAAAAGGGGATAGTTCCAGGCTTCCGCATAAGAATATGCTCCCGTTTGCAGGAAGTAACCTTCTTATCCATAAGATCCGCCAGTTGAAAGAGGTTAAGGACATAACCAGCATTGTTGTTTCATCAGAATCAGATGAGCTGCTCTCTATGGCGGAATCAGAAGGTGTAATCGCCATGAAGCGCCCAATTCAGTATGCAGATGAAAGCCTTCCGATTTGTGAATTTGTCAGCTGGCTGGGGCAGACACTCGAAGGGGATCATATGATGTGGGCGTGCGTCACATCCCCGCTGGTGGAAGCAGCTCTTTATCAGAAGGCAATTGATACCTATTTTGAGAAGCTTAAAGAAGGATATGACTCGCTGGTGACGGTGGCGCCATTCAAGCATTACCTTATGGATGATAATGGACCGTTTAACTTTTCCCGGGGGCGCGAGCATCCCAATTCTCAGAATCTTCAGAAGCTGTATCTGTTTACAAATGGGATTCAGCTTACACCCAGGGAAAAGTATGTAGAGTGGGGCGACCGGATTGGGCCAAAGGCCTATCTTATGGAAGTCAGCAAAAAAGAAGCTATTGATATAGATGATATTTATGACTATAAATTTGCCATCTCAATGTATGAGGAAGACAGGTGAGATGGGATCCATGGCATATGAGTGCCTAAATAAAGGGAATCAAAAGATGAAAGATATCTGTTTTTTAGATTGTACATTAAGAGATGGCGCACATGTTGTTTCCGGAGAGTTTAAACGGCAGTGTATTGTTGACATTGTAAAAAAATTGACCTGTGCAAAAGTTGAAATAGTTGAGTTTGGTTTCCTGAAAGGAGGAAATGAAAGCAAGGATAAAGTTTATTATCCCCAAATTGAAGATGCTTATACAGTTCTCGACGAGGCAGGGATTACAGGTAATGATAGTGACCTGCCGGTCTATGCGCTTATGGCGCGGGCAGATGATTACGACATTAACAGTCTACCCCCGGCTAACGGAAGAATAAAGCTGATCCGGGTAGCTTTCTATTATGATTTTCTGGATGGAGGTATTGAGTTTGTAAAAAAGGCCATGGAGCTTGGATATATTTGCTCAATCAATCTTATTAATACTCCGGGATCGACAAAGGAAGAATTGGAGGTTTTTGTAGAGCGGGTGAATGAGACCGTTCCGTTTGCCGTATCTATTGTGGACACTTTTGGTGTTTTGACACTGGAAGAACTTGAAGAAATTTTCACACTTTATGATACAAAAATGCACCCGGGTATAAGGATTGGACTGCATGTTCATGAAAATCTTTCCCTTGCCTTTGCGATGGCGCAGCATTTCCTGAAAAAGACAAAGGAAGGCAGGCGGGTTATTGTTGACGGGTCATTGATGGGGATAGGACGGGCTCCCGGAAATCTGTGTACAGAACTTATCGCGGACTATTTAAATAATTTTTATGGAAAAGGCTATGAGATTCAGACAATAATGGCGGCAATTAACGACGATATCAAGCCATTTAAGAAGGACTTTAGATGGGGGTATGCACCGGAATATATGCTGTCGGCAAAGCATAGGGTACATCGCTCTTACGCAGAGTTTTTAGAATCTAGTGGTGTCAGTCTTGATAAGATCGACACCTTGCTTGGCATGATTGATTCGGAACATGCAAAGAAATACAGCAAAGAATATATTAAGGATATCGCCAGGAAAAGAGGTTTATTATGAAGGCTTTAATACTTGCAAATTCAGGGAACTATCACTTTTTTAAAGGGGAGTGCATTCCTACTTGTTTCCTTCCTTTGCATGGCGGACTGACTATTATCCAGAGAATATTTAGCCTTCTAAGTGTTAGTGGATTTTCGCAGGATGACATCTGTATCTGTTTTGGAACCGGAGCGGCTTGGGACTCTAATAGCGTAAAGAAGAGTATGGCTGCTATTCAGATGAAAAAGATATACTCGCCCACGGATACCCTGAATAGAAGGATGTTTGAAGACGATTTTTTTAATAGTGAGGACTTGCTGGTTCTCAGCGGTTCTGATGTGATTGACCTGGCAATAATTACAAGGCTGCTTCGCTACAGGGAGAAGAACGTAATCGTTGTAAAAGATATGCTGTCCCCGGATGACACCGATAAATTTATATCAGCGTCAGACGAAACAGTAAGGGAAATTGTTGATCCTGAAAATGCAGCTTACCCGTGGATAGGATATGCAGGAGTTTGCAAATTATCAAAGGAATTTGTGGCTGAATTAAATTCCAGGCTTATTATTCCCCTTTCATTTTTGGATGCAATCAGTCTGACGCTGGATTCGCTGACGTTAAAAATAGTCAATTATGATGATTTGGGTTATGGCATTATCAGAAGAGGCCATTCCAATGAACTGATCGGAGGTTCCTATTCCAAGCTGAACTACAGGCTTGTGGTTAAAAAAGAGGCAGAAGGGGCAGGGCGGGCAAAACTCATTAATGAGATTGATTGGCTCCTGAATATACCTGAGGATTTGAAGCCTTATTTCTCCAGTGTGCTTGAGTATAACATTACCGGCCCTAAGGTTTATTATAATGTGCCTTATTATGGCAGTAGGAATCTCCGTGAATATATTTTTGCCGGGAATTTTGATGTGGATGATACAATTGCTTTCCTTGATAAATTGTTACACTGGATGTTTGACCATGTATATTGCAGGAAAATCAGCGCTGCCCCTGAAAACTGGACAGTAGAAAAGCATATTAATCGTGTTTTGGACAGGCTGGAAGAGTGCTGTGGAAAATCGAAAGCTCTGAAGGGTTTGATTGAAGCAGATAAGGTTGTGATTAATGGGGTAGAATACCGAAATGTAAGGAAACTCTATGAAAAGATTTCCAGAATGGATGACTTTATTAAAAAAGTTAATCCGACTGATATGGTGATGATCCATGGAGACCTCCATTTCCAGAATATTCTCCTTTCCAATGAAACCGATACCGGATTTATCCTTGTAGATCCCAGAGGTGAGCACCAGGGATCCGATGTCTACTACGATATGGGGAAGCTATTCCACTCCATTCATGGTAAGTATGACTTCATCCACTCTGACCAGATCAGGCTGAATCTTGAGTATGTTAATGGAGTGCCAAATGCTACATACACTTTTACAAATGAGTATATGGTTACCGAGTATGATAAAATTTACGAGAAGTTTCTGAAACTTATCGCTGGATTGGATTATATGAAGAATGATCCTGATTGGATGATGAAGTGCCTTTGGGCAGAAGCATCCCATTTTTGTTCAGTTATGACATTTCATGTTGCCAAGTCGACAACCCCTGACAGGGTAATACTTTTATATCTGATGGGAGTTATTCTTATTAATGAATTTTATGATGGATACATTATGGGGGAACAATGGAAGAAGAACGATAAATAGCTGATGGAGTGAAGAGGTGGGAAATTTAAGGGAAATTAAGTATTTGATAGTGGATGTGGATGGAACGATGACGGATTCCGGTTTGTACTATGACGATCATGGTAACGAGTTTAAGCGATTCTCTACGAGAGATGGGGAATCAATTAAGCTTGCCAAGAGTATTGGTATTAAGATTATAGTGGTCACAGGCAGAAAATGCGGTGCGACGAAACGAAGGATGCAGGAGCTTCACATTGACATTTGTAAACAGGGAGTACTAAATAAATATGAATTTATAGGGCAGTATCTGCAAGAACAAGGAATAAAAAAGGAGGAGCTGGGATATATCGGGGATGATATTAATGATTTGAAAGCCATGTCATTGGCAGGTTTTGTTGGATGTCCGGCAGATAGCTGTCGGGAAGTGAAAGCTGTTGCGGACTATGTGGGTCATGTTAATGGAGGCTTTGGTGCAGTGAGAGATGTTATTGAATACATACTCAGAGAAAGAGACGAATGGGAGGCGGCTTTAAATAAGGCTTATTCAATTATAATTCCTTAGGTTTAAAATTCCAAAACGGGAATAAAATTTGATTTTCCACATAAAATATGCTATATTTGGATAAAGGAGGGCTTGGAAATGGTGGAACGGAAAGAATATTTAAAACAGCTCTGGTCCTGGAAAGACGAGCAGGTCATCAAGGTTGTAACGGGAATCAGACGTTGTGGAAAATCAACTCTTTTAAAGCAGTACCAGGAAAAATTGCTGGCAGAGGGAATTGCCCGGGAGCAGATGATCTCTATTAATTTTGAAGAACTGGAAAATGAACCGTTGCTTGACTACCAGGCCCTTTATCGGTATATAAAAGAGCGTCTTTGTGACGGAAAAATGACTTATATCTTTCTGGATGAGATCCAAAAGGTGATGTCATTTGAAAAGGCCGTGGACAGTTTATATGTAAAGGATAATATCGATATTTATATTACGGGTTCCAATGCATATATGCTCTCCGGAGAACTGGCGACTCTTTTAACGGGAAGGTATGTGGAAATTTCGATGTTGCCGCTTTCCTTCCGGGAATATACGCAAGCCACCGGGATGCAAACGGAGCAGGCGTTTTCGGAGTATATGAAAAGCGGCGCCCTTCCCTATATTGCAGTAATGGATCGGACAGATGAAAAGGTGGATGTCTATCTTGAAGGCATTTATAATACGGTTATTGTCAGGGATATCGAAGAACGTCAGGCAAGAAAGGAAAGAGACGCCGGAAAACGGAAAATTACGGACATTGCATTGCTGAAGACGATTGCGCGGTATCTGGCAAGCGTGATCGGCAGCCCTGTCTCTGTGAAAAGTATTACAGATTATCTCGTTTCCTCCGGCAGAAAGGTATCACCGAACACGGTGAGCGACTATGTGGAAGCATTGACGGAGTCGTTTGTTTTTTATTCTGCAGAGCGGTTTGATATTGTCGGAAAGCAGCTTTTGAAGGTCAATAAGAAAATGTATATGGTTGACTTAGGACTTCGGAATCATATTTTGCCGAGGAAGTATTACGACTTGGGCTTTTCGGTTGAGAATATCGTGTTTTTTGAACTGCTCCGACGGGGAAACAGAGTGGCAGTCGGAAAGTACGGTTCTGCGGAAGTGGATTTTGTTGCGCGCAGGCAGGACGTAATCACTTATTATCAGGTGACTGCTGATATGACGGCAAAGGAAACTTTCGAGCGGGAAATGAGGCCGTTGCGAAGTATTCATGATAATTATGAGAAAATCGTTTTGACCTTGGATCGTTTTTCGACCGGAAATTATGACGGAATTGAAGTCGTCAATGTAGTGGACTGGCTTTTGGATTAAGGCGACTGTTTGACTTCAATCAATTGAAAGAATATTTCAGGAGAAATAGTATGCGTAATAAAAAGAGAAAAATTTCGGTTCTGCTATTAGTGGTTGGGGTGACGTTCTGCGCCGCCTGCGGCGGGGAAGAAAGGGCGGATGAAACAGGCGCTGTCATGGAGGGGGCCATAGAGGTGGCTGAAGATTTGCCGGACAGGGACGTCAAAGTACCCGATTACCTGACGGAAGGAGATGAGCAAGGCTCCAATGAAGAGAACTCTGATTTGGAGGAGGGAATAGAAGAACCAGTCTATCATTTAAGCGGAGAAGAGCAGGCCGAAAAAGCCCGTCAGGTGGCGGCGCAGATTGAGGATAGTATTAATCAGGTACTTGCCGATAAGGAGTTTTACCCGAACGTTACCGGTATTTCCGTAAATCCCGAATGTACGGAGTTTAATGTCATGCTTTCAAGCAGAGAACTCAGTTTATATGAAAATGTATTACATATGTCGCTCTGCATTGTCGGTGACAGATTCCAGCTTTATCAGGGGAAGCGGGAAGGTGAACTGATGACGGTTGTGAATTATATTGATGAAAATACTGGAGAAATTTTCAACACAATCAATTCACGGGAAATCGAATAGGCAGCGGCATCTGCACCCGCTTGTGTTCGGCCTGGCTCACAGGAAGCCGCTTTCTATCTTTTTTTTAAAGCCGCCTCGAAGCCGCACTGGTAAGCATAGCGGAACATATGCTCCTGGATGGATTCCAGATATGCATTGAACGACTCATTCATGTCATGATAATTGTTTTGAACAGCCTCGCATGCCGGCGGGATGTTCTTTTCAAGACATTCGCCATAAATCTTCTGGAACGTTTCTTCGTCCGGGAATACATTAATAGAGTTACCATTTCTGCGTGTTTCTAATTTGTCCATAAAAAGCTCCTTTCAAATGTGGTTAATGAAAAAAGCTTCCGGTCTGTTTCAATCAGATGAATAAGGGTAATCGCTGCGGCTGGCAAACTGTGAGCGGTTACTCTTATCGCCGGGGGGCGTTAAACAAAATTGAGATTTCTTCCAAACCGTGGATTTAGGGCGTATTTACACCTTTTTCCCTTTCTCCAGAAAACACCCGTCCTCATGGGACCAGATCATCCCTACCGCCTGCAAATACGCATAAATGATCACAGTTCCCACGAACTTCATGCCCCGCTTTTGCAGGTCTTTCGATATGGCGTCGGAAAGAGGGGAGCTGACGGCATCCTTCTCGCAGACTACCTTTCCATCGGTCCAGTGCCAGAGATAAGCGGAAAAACTTCCGTACTCCTTCTGAATTTCCCGAAATATCCGTGCGTTGTTCACTGCGGCCCGGATTTTCAGCCGGTTTCGGATAATGCCCGGGTTCTGGCGCAGGTTTTCCATTTTTTCTTCGTCGTAGTTGCAGACCTTGTCTAAGTCAAACCCGTCAAAGGCCTTGCGGAAAGCCTCTCTTTTATTCAATACGCACTCCCAGGACAGCCCGGCCTGAAAGCATTCCAGGATCAGCATTTCAAACAATTTATGGTCATCATAAACGGGGACGCCCCATTCCTTATCGTGATATTGTAGATAAAGGGCATTGTCCGGGTTTGCCCATCTGCAGCGTGTTTTTCCATCCATCCATTCCATGGGAAATTTCCTCCTGTGATCTTAATCATGGCGGGTTCGCCGGCTGTCTCTAAAATCGGATCAGAGCAACTTTCAGGTGCGCTCTAATTCATACAGGCGTTGATACAGATCCAGCTCTTTGTAATAGATTGTCTTAAATTTGTTCCGTCTAAAATACTGCTCCAATATCCTGTCCCACTCTTCGGTGGGATTATTCCAAAGGAGCATTCCGTCATCGTACAGATTTTCTCCGATTGGCTTGATTTTGTACTCCGAAATCTGTTCGGCGCTCAGGCAGGGATTTAGTTTTACCAGAAGTCTGCCTTTGGGTTTGAGTATCCGTTTCATCTGTGTCAGAACGCAGTGTGCGTCTTCTGGATACAAATTATCAAGAATGTTTGACAAAATAGCGGCATCCATGGAGGAAGATTCCAGATCCTGTAAGGCCTCTGTTCCGCCGCAGGTAAATTGAAAGGATTGCTGCCCGGAAACATCAGTCAGCCGCTCTCTGGCATTGGCAATTGCCTGGGAGGAAAGATCAATTCCGATATGTCTGACAGTACCATATTGACTGCACAAAAACAGCAGATTTCCATCGGCACAGCCGAAATCGATAATTGAATCTGCTTTTTGTATCAGCCAGAAAAGACTTTTGTCGAATTCTGTATTGCCGCTGTTTTTGTGCTGTGGTATGGCAGTATTTTTTGAGGCAAATATTTCATCCCATTGCCGGATTGTTTTTTCGTATTTATTCACGCTGACTCCTTTCTGTCCGCTTTAGTGGGAGCACGATCCGGATTTTCCTCACCTGCGATCATCTGTTGATTCATTTTATCACAGCAATACAGATTATGTCATCTCTGGCTTATAAAGTTATATCGTCTTTCAAAAGAAAACGGCCGCCGGCTTTTTTCACCAGCCGAAATCGTTTATTCTGGCCTGGGAAGGGGCTGCGGGCGCAGAGGGAGCGGAGGGCGGGGGATCAGAAGGGCGTTGCTTATATTCTTCTACAGCAGGATCCTTCATATTAAAATGCCGGAACCACTCCTTGGTCTCCTGATTTTTTTCGGTGAGAGATCTGTTTTTGTAAAGGAAGCGGGTGAGGGCATAGCAGTCGATCCATATTTCATTGTTGCCCTCCTTTTGGGACTCGTCAAAAATGAGCTGTAATCCCCAGTGGAGATGGACAGTCTCGATATTATTGGTATTCTCCTTGGTGCTGTAGCCGGTATGGCCCATGTATCCGATCACATCCCCGGCAGTGACCACGCTGCCTTCCTCCAGATTCAGCGCATAGGGGAAATTCTGACGCAGGTGAGCGTAATAGTAGTAGCGTTTGCCGTCAAAGCTTCGGATACCGATCCGCCAGCCGCCGTACTGGTTCCAGCCGAGGGCCTCCACGTAGCCGGATTCCACACATATGATGGGTGTGCCGATCTGCCCCATCATGTCATGCCCAAGGTGGGGACGCTTATAGCCATAGCTTCTGGAGGAGCCAAAGTCGTCATAATCGCTGTATTCAAAGCCTTTGGCAATGGGAGAAAAGGCTTTGAGGCCATAGACCTTTTTCCATTGTTTACTGCCGTCATCGGCTTCCTGCTCAATTTCATATTCCCCCACCATTCCGCCGAGCACGGCTTCGTAGGCTTCATAATAATATTTATAATATTTCATGTCCTTGGTGAGTTCTTCCAGAGTGGCCTTGCCCTGGGAGAGCTCATCGGCCAGCTTTTGGAGCAGAGAAACACTTTTTTTGTCGAAGGAACCGCCCTCCTTCGCACCCACGTAGGCCAGCAGCTCGATCCAGTTCAGACGCACCGGGCTGTCATAGCTGTTCACATCCAGATCGTAGGCCGCGCAGAGGGCTTCGTAGGTGACGTTGAAATCTACCCACTTGATATATTCCCCATTGGCGCCGGCAGCCACTTCAATGGCGGCTTCATTTGAGCGCGGGGACAGAGAATCAAGGGGGCTGTCTGGGCTTTCCAGAGATTGATTTTGTCTGCTCTTAATAAGGCAAACCAGGATAAGAAGAAGGGCCAGTATGAGTATAGTGAAAAAATAGCAGATTTTTTTCATGGACAAAATACCTGCAGGAGGGAGGTTAAAAAATTGTATGTGAAAAGGAAATAGAATATTCGATTATGCCTTGACAAAAAATTAACAATATGCTAATATAATCTCAACCGATAAAAGGGAGTAGCTGATACCGCAAGGTATATTCGAGTCGTCAGGACGATGGAAGCATCCGATTCGAATCAGAAAATTTAAACTGTAGCAAGACTTTTGTCATGGCATGTATGCTGTGGTAAAGGTCTTTTTTTACATAATAAAAAGAGCCAAAGCCACAGCGGAACAAAAGGAGGTAAAGGTATGTTCAGGAAAAAGAAAAACGACAACGTGTATGAAGAGCCTAACCAGAGGATCAAACAGGTGAAGGCCAAAGCAAAAGGGCTGGCAGGAGGAATCATAGGGGTTTTTGTGGTTCTCTATCTCCTGGCAGGCAGCATTTATTCTCTGAAGGAGAATGAATATGCGGTGATCACTACCTTTGGAGTGCCGAAGGTGGTGGAGGAGTCCGGGATTCATTTTAAAATCCCCTATATCCAGCGGCTGGCCAGAGTACCCAAGACCATCAACGGTTTCCCCATAGGCTTTAACAAGGAGACAGACGAGTATATGGCCAGCGAATCCTTTATGATCACCAGAGACTACAATTTCGTCAATGTGGACTTTTATGTGGAGTACAGGGTGACGGATCCCACGAAATATCTGTATGCATCGGAAAACCCGGTATCCATCCTAAAGAACCTGACCCAAAGCTATATCCGGGATACCATTGGCCTCTATGACGTGGACAGTGTGATCACCACCGGGAAAAATGAGATACAGGCTTCCATCAAGGATAAGATTATTTCCCGTCTGAATGAGGAGGACATTGGAATTCAACTGGTACATATTACCATTCAGGATGCGGAGCCCCCTACCCAGGAGGTGGTCAACGCCTTTAAGAATGTGGAGAATGCCAAGCAGGGAAAGGAAACCTCCATCAACAGGGCGAATCAGAAGAGAAATGAGGACATTCCGGCGGCCAGGGCGGCAGCGGATGAGACGGTGAAGACGGCCCAGGCCCAGGCCGAGGAGCGGGTAAACGAAGCAAAAGGCCAGGTGGCAAGGCTCAATGAGCTCTACGCGGAGTACCAGAAATATCCCCTGATCACCAAGCAGCGAATGTTTTATGAAACCATGGAGGAGATCCTTCCGGATATGAAGGTGATTATTGAACGCAGCGACGGAACCACCCAGACCATGCTTCCTTTGGAGTCCTTTACGGGTACATCTGCGCAAAGCGCCGGAGACGGAGCAGGGGCAGGCGGCCTTCAGGGAGGAAGTTCAGCCGCAAACACGTTCCAAGGAGGCGGCCGGGCCGGAAATGCTTCCTCAGGGAATACGTCTTCGAGCAGCACCGGGCCAGAGAAAGATGCAGGCAGCGCAGAAGAAGAGACTGGGGAATAAAGATTGAAAGGAATGGATATAATTATGAAGAAAAAATCTCATCTTATCATAGCGGCATTTGTTTTACTGGCAGCAATCGTGGTGGCAGAGAGCAGCTTTGTGGTGACCTACCCCAACGAATACACAATCATAAAGCAGTTTGGAAAAATCGAGAGCGTCCGGAGGGAGCCGGGACTGAGCTTTAAGGTTCCTTTTATCCAGACGGCGGAGACTATACAGAATGAAGTGCTTCTGTACGACCTGGCGGTCAGCGACGTGATGACCAAGGATAAAAAATCCATGATTGCTGACTGCTTTGTGCTCTGGCGGATCGAAGATCCTTACAAGTATACCCAGACCTTAAGCGCCCAGAAGAGCAACGCGGAATTCAGGATCGACAATATTGTGTACAACAGCCTGAAAAATGTGATCAGCAGCTTAAGCCAGGAGGAAGTGATCAGCGGGCGGGACGGCCAGCTTACCCAGACTATTATGGAGAACATCGGCGATACCCTGGAGCAGTATGGGATCACCCTGCTTGCGGTGGAGACCAAATCCCTGGATCTTCCTGACGAGAACAAGAGCGCGGTTTATGAGCGTATGATTTCCGAGCGGAACAACATTGCGGCAACCTATCAGGCCGAAGGGCAGGAAGAGGCGAAAGAGATTTCCAATAATACCACTGCCGAGATTATCGTCATGCAGTCCGAGGCGGACGCCCAGGCGGCGGAGATTATCGGTAAGGGCGAGGCGGAGTACATGCGGATTCTGAGCGACGCCTACAATGATCCGGAAAAGGCGGATTTCTACCTTTTCCTCCGTTCCCTGGACGCAGCAAAGGCGACTATGAGGGGGGACAATAAGACTTTGATTATCAATGAGACCTCGCCGATTGCACAGATATTCTACTAAAAATAATTGAGCTGTTAGGATTAAGACAGGAGTCTGCCCGAAAGGGCAGGCTCCTGTTTGCCGGATTGGCTATTTCTTGACATCGCCCGGAAAATATATTATGGTTAATAAAGGAAAAAACTGCCCTGCGTGGATAGCCAGCACAAAATAAAGACACGGAATAGGTGAACAAAAATGGTAAGTTTTGTTATTGGGTTGGAGTTTTTTGGTATAGGCCTGATTCTCGTGGCACTGCTTCTTTTGATCAACGGAGACGGAGCCCGGGAGCAAAAGCTGTTGATTTTTATTATGGCCGGTTCGCTGGTGCAGAACGTGGGTTATCTTTTGGAGTTGATTGCTCCCACTGTGGAGGCTGCCACGACGGCGGTGACGGTGGAAAACGTGGGCTCCGCCTTTGTTCCGCTGTGCTATTGCTGGTTTACATACACTTACTGCTATGTCCGTCCGCCTAAAAAGCTGCTGCATGGCCTGGGCCTTATCAACTTCTTTGTGCTGCCTACAGTACTTTTTAACTGGAACGGCCTTTTCTACCGGGAAGTGCAATGGCTCTCCACGGCAGAGGGTTTTCACTATGTCAGTATTTCTTACGGCCCTCTGTATATCCTTTTTATGATTACCCGTATCGTAATTCCCTATATGCTTTCCATACATACTCTGGCGCGGTCGGTGCGTCTGCGCTCGGATCAGCAGATCAGCCGTCAGTATTGGACGATTCTGGGGATTTCTTCTCTGCCTGTTGTGGTATTGGCAGCCTACGTATTCAAGCTGATTCAGGTGTTCGACCTCACCCCGGTAACGCTGGCGATCGCCATGTCCATGGTGGTGATTGTGGTGTGGGGCCGCCGCAGCTACGATTTCCGCCATCTGGCTGCGGAGAAGGTGCTGGAGAGTCTGGGCGACGGCGTGATCGCGCTGGACGACCATGACAGACTGATCAGCTATAACCGGGCGGCCTCCCATATTTTTACCAGCCTGCCTTTCCATAAGCTGGGGGAAAATATCCGGGTGCTGGATGAGTTTCGGGAGGAGATGCTAAACGAGGATATTCCCTGGAGCTTTTCGATCAACGGGCAGCACTATGAGTGCCACAGCAAGCAGATCATTGACGAAAACGGCCGGAAGAAGGGGTGCGTCATTCTGATTCTTGATATGACGGACATCAAGGCCTATATCAATGAGATTAAGAGAGTGCGGCAGCAGGCGGAAAAGGCGAACATCGCAAAGAGCGAGTTTTTGGCAAACATGTCCCATGAAATCCGCACTCCCATGAACGCCATCATCGGGCTGAATGAAATCATCATGGAAGAGTGCAAAGACCCTACTATCTACGCCCACTCCAAGGATGTGCAGTCGGCGGCCAGGAATCTGCTGGCTATCATCAACGACATTCTGGATCTGTCTAAAGTTGAGGCGGGTAAGATGGAACTGGTGGAAGCGGACTACCACTTGAAAACCGTAGTAGACGAGGTGGTGGGAATGATGGACATGGCGGCCTCCAAACGGGGATTGATTTTGAAGTATGAATGCGACGATACGCTTCCCAGCAGCTACAGGGGGGACGAGGGACGGATTAAGCAGATACTGATCAATATCCTCAACAATGCCATCAAGTTTACAAAGGAGGGCTATGTGAGGGCCAGCGTTACCGGTGAACCCGGTTCCCGGGAGGATGAGGAGCTGCTTACGTTTCGGGTGGAGGATACGGGCTGCGGTATTCCTCAGGAAGATCTGGAAAAAATTTTTGAGGATTTCTGTCAGGTGGATTCCAAGCGAAACCGAAGCGTGGAGGGTACCGGCCTGGGGCTGGCGATCGTTAAGCACCTGGTGGAGCTGATGGGCGGTACCATCTGTGTGGAAAGTGATTACGGCAAAGGGACCACTGTCTCCATCACGATTCCCCAAAGGATTGTGGACCGGCGTTCCATCGCGGAGGCGCCGGAGCTGTCCGAGACGGAGCAGGAGCATAGCAAGGCCTTTACCGCTCCTGACGTGAAGGTGCTTATTGTGGATGACAATCTGATCAACCGCAAGGTAGCCAGAGGGCTTTTGAAGATGTATGCCTTTGACCTTGCGGAAGCCGAGAGCGGGCAGGAGGCCATTGAGCTGGTGCGCCAAAACCGGTATGATATTATCTTTATGGATCATATGATGCCTGTGATGGACGGGATCGAGGCGGCGGAGATTATCCGCAGGGACTGCGGCGAGAATGGGACTTATCCGGCGATAATTGCCCTGACCGCCAACGCCATGGAGGGGATGCGGGAGCAATTCCTATCCAGAGGCTTCCAGGATTTCATTGCCAAGCCCCTGGACAGGAAGGCTCTTGAGCAGCTTCTGGTGCGCTGGGTACCGGAGGAGCGCAGGCAGGAAGGAAGCGGCGAAAAGGCGCAGGATGGCGTGGATCTGAGCGCTTTCCGGATCAATGGCATCGACACAGACGCCGCGTCCCGCTATTTTACGGGGGATGAGGCGGGCTTTGCCGATTTGCTGGAGCTTTACTATATGGACGGCCAGCGCAAGACGGCGCTTTTGTGCGAGCTTGTTGATTCCGATATTGCCCGCTACTGCGTGGAGGTGCATGCCCTTAAGAGCGCCTCGGCCAATATCGGGGCTATGGATGTTTCCAATATGGCCCGGGCTCAGGAGAAGGCCGCTGCCGACGGTGAGAAGGAGTTTATTGCCCGGCAGTTTCCTGCCCTGCTGGAAGCCTATGAGGAGCTTTTGATGAATATAGAACTGTTTCTGGGACAGCGCCGCCAGCAAAAGTCCGGTGAGAAGCTTCCTGCTCTGTCTGCCTGGGAGCTGAAGGAGCAGGCGGGGGCGGCTCTGAATGACCTGGAAAATTTCAGATCCCGGGAGTGCGCAGCGGGGGTGGAGTCTATTCTGTGCCATGAGCTGTCCCGGGATGTGGAGGAGGCTTTCAGGGAAATCCAGAGGCAGCTTAAGCTGTACGAGGATGATAATGCCGAGGCTTTGCTTCGGGAGTTGTTGAGTAAACTTGATAAGGAGAAGGGCGTAAATGAGTGAAATAAGAAAAAACAACAAAAAACGCATTTTGGCGGTAGATGACGCGGCGATTATTCTGCAGAGGATAACGAATACCTTAGAGGAGTATTATTCTGTGATTACGGTGAATTCCGGTGTGCGTGCCCTCAAATTTCTCGAAATAGAAAAGCCTGACCTGATTCTGCTGGACATCCGCATGGCCCCTAAGGACGGCTTTGAGACCCTGCGGGAGATCCGTTCCATGGAAGGGCGGGCCGATATTCCGGTGATTATGCTGACCGGTGTGGAGGATAGCAGTTTCGTCATGGAGAGTTTCAAGCTGGGGATCAGCGACTATATTTTAAAGCCTTTTACGCCCAAGGATCTTATTGAGCGGATCAGCCGTGTGCTGGAAGGCGGCAAAAAGTGATTTTGATAGTCAGTTAAGAGAGGAGCTTTGACTTATGAATACTGTTATGACAAAGGAGGAGCTTGAGCGGATTTTGGATCAGGCTCTTCGGGATGTGACGGAGCAGACCGCCGGTGTGCGCCTGCATCAGGGGGAGCAGCCGCCGGGGGAGGATTTCTGTACCGTCAACATTACCTTTGACAAGGGCTTTGGCACCAGCCTCACTCTTTGTGCGGATACCAGCCTGCTTGTGCGTATGGCCCGCAACTCTTTCCATGAGGATACGGTGACGGCGGAGGATGTGGAAGAATTTGGCAAGGAGTATCTCAATGTGCTTTGCGGCAAGGTAACGGGGGCGGTGTATCAGGCAACGCGGATTCCCGCCCATTTCGGACAGCCTGTGTTCTGCCGCGGAAGCTATAAGCCAAAGGGGCAGGAGGTACAGTTTATCCTTACCTATTCAAACGAGCACAGCGAGGGCGCTCAGTTGATTCATCATGTGCCCAGCGGTCAGGAGACTGATCCGGACCCGGGCCGGAACTGACAGAGGAAGGAGAGCAGATGAAGAAACGAATTATGGTGGTGGACGATTCCCGGCTGGTCAGGGTTCAGTTGGAGGATGTTTTGAAGGGCACGGATTACGAGATCGCGGCCTATTGCCGCAGCGGCGAGGATGCCATTAAGCAGTACGCCGAAGTGCAGCCGGACCTGGTGACAATGGATATTATCATGCAGGGGATGGACGGGCTGGACGCTGCGGAGGTGATTCTGAAAAATAATCCCCAGGCAAGGATCGTGATGATCTCATCCCTGGCCTACGACGATACCTTTGAGAGGGCCAGAGCCATCGGTGCAAAAGGCTTTGTGGATAAGCCTTTTCATCAGGAGCAGCTCCTGAAGGTATTCGAGCAGGCTCTGTCATAGATATTTTTGTAAAGAATGCTGTAAACCGTCCCTTATTTTCCGGCAAGGAATATCATTGCAAAAACAGATGCCCTATGATATAATATCTGCTGTGCAATGATAAAAAATTAACAATCATTGCTTTCAGAAAAAACATTAAGTCTACATTAAACGGAGGAGTGAGACAATGGCAAAAAAAGTAGTTTTAGCCGGTGCATGCCGTACAGCCATCGGCACTATGGGCGGCTCTCTGAGCGCAGTACCTGCAGCAGAGCTTGGTGCAATTGTAATTAAAGAAGCGTTAAACAGAGCAGGCGTAGCGCCTGATGCGGTAGATCAGGTTTATATGGGATGCGTTATCCAGGCAGGACAGGGACAGAATGTGGCCCGTCAGGCTTCCATTAAGGCAGGTTTACCTATTGAAGTACCTGCAGTTACCATGAATGTGGTGTGCGGTTCCGGTCTTAACTGCGTGAACCAGGCAGCTCAGATGATCATGGCAGGAGATGCCGATGTGGTGGTAGCAGGCGGTATGGAAAATATGTCAATGGCTCCTTACGCTGTTCCTCAGGCACGTTTTGGATATAGAATGAATAACGGCACCCTGGTGGATACCATGATCAAGGATGCTCTCTGGGATGCATTCAATGACTACCATATGATCAAGACCGCAGACAATATCTGCGAGGAATGGGG